>NZ_JANJGQ010000007.1:0-163222 GCF_030847595.1 Pseudoalteromonas sp. 20-92 | reverse complement strand
ACTTGACGAGAAAGAAGGATGTGCTCACGTGTTTGTGGCATAGGGCCATCTGTCGCAGCAACTACTAAGATCGCGCCGTCCATTTGAGCAGCACCAGTGATCATGTTTTTAACATAATCGGCGTGACCAGGACAATCTACGTGTGCGTAGTGACGTGAAGGAGTATCGTATTCAACGTGAGACGTTGAAATAGTGATACCACGTTCGCGCTCTTCAGGAGCGTTGTCGATTGATGCGAAATCTTTAGCAACACCGCCGTATACTTTTGCAAGTACGTTAGTGATTGCTGCAGTTAGTGTAGTTTTACCGTGGTCAACGTGGCCGATTGTACCAACGTTTACGTGCGGTTTTACGCGTTCAAACTTTTCTTTTGCCATCTTAAAAAATTCCTAATAAAGAAATTAAAGCCTGACTCACTATTGAGCCAGACAAGCTAAAATTATATAACAGCGCGAGCTGAAATTATTGTATCTGCAACATTTTTAGAGGCTTCAGCGTACTTCACAAACTCCATAGAGTATGAGGCACGGCCCTGAGTTGCAGATCGTAAAGCAGTCGCATAACCAAACATTTCAGAAAGAGGAACTTGCGCATTAATTTGCTTAAGCCCACCTAATGCATCTTCCATGCCTTCGATTATGCCGCGACGACGGTTTAAGTCGCCAACTACATCACCCATATTTGAATCAGGAGTGAGTACTTCAACCTTCATTACTGGCTCTAAAAGTACAGGGTTAGCTTTAAGCGCCCCATCTCTCATTGCCAATGAACCTGCTATTTTAAATGCCATTTCATTCGAATCTACATCATGGAATGAACCATCATATAAAGTCGCTTTAACGCCAAGTAATGGGTAGCCTGCCAGTACACCTTGAGACATTTGCTCTTGGATACCTTTGTCTACCGCAGGGACGAACTCTTTAGGAACAGAACCACCTACGGTTTCGTTAACGAACTCGTAAATTGGTGACTCATCATCCGTAATATCCATCGGTTCAAGTTTAATCCAAACGTGTCCATATTGGCCACGACCACCTGACTGACGTATAAACTTCCCTTCAACTTTAACAGTTGAACGAATAGCTTCTCGGTATGAGACCTGCGGCTTACCAACGTTACATTCAACACTGAATTCACGTTTCATACGGTCGACGATGATATCTAGGTGAAGTTCACCCATGCCAGAGATTATAACCTGGCCTGATTCTTCGTCAGTTTGTACGCGAAAAGAAGGGTCTTCAGCAGCTAGTTTTCCTAGCGCGATACCCATCTTATCTTGGTCAGCTATAGTGCGAGGCTCAACCGCAATAGAGATTACTGGTTCAGGGAATTCCATACGCTCAAGCGTAATAATAGAATTCGGATCACACAGTGTTTCACCTGTTGTTACGTCTTTAAGACCAATAGCTGCCGCGATGTCGCCTGCGAAAACTTCTTTGATCTCTTCACGAGAGTTTGAATGCATCTGTACGATACGGCCAAGTCGCTCACGCTTACTTTTTACTGGATTATATACCGTGTCACCCTGTTTAACAGTACCAGAGTAAACACGGAAAAAGGTCAAGGTCCCAACAAACGGGTCTGTTGCAATCTTAAAAGCGAGTGCAGCAAACGGCGCTTTATCATTAGCCGGACGTTCTTCCTCAGTACCATTTTCTAAGATACCTTGGATTTGTTTCACTTGTTCTGGTGACGGCATATATTCAACAACGCCATCAAGCACAGCTTGAACGCCTTTGTTTTTAAATGCGCTACCACAAGTAACTGGAACAATCTCATTAGCTAATGTTCGTTGACGTAAAGCATTTTTAATTTCTGCTTCACTTAACTCTTCACCTTCTAAGTATTTATCCATTAGTTCTTCTGAGGCTTCAGCAGCGCTTTCAACTAAATGAGAGCGCCATTCTTCAGCCAATTCCAGAAGCTCTGCCGGTATTGCCTCATAAGAGAAAGTCATACCCTGGTCCGCTTCGTTCCAGTTAATCACTTTCATTTTTATAAGGTCAATAACACCTTTAAAGTCGTCCTCAGCGCCTACAGGCAACTGAATTGGAACAGGCGTTGCTCCAAGACGAGATTTCACCTGGCTAACCACAGCTAAGAAGTCAGCGCCCGTGCGATCCATTTTATTTACGAAGATCATTCTCGGAACTTCGTATTTGTTCGCTTGACGCCAAACTGTCTCAGTTTGCGGCTGTACACCAGACGAAGCACAAAGAACAACTACCGCACCATCTAGTACGCGTAAAGAACGCTCTACTTCGATAGTGAAATCTACGTGTCCTGGAGTATCAATAATATTGATACGATGGGCGTCAAATTGAGCATCCATCCCTTTCCAAAAACACGTTGTTGCAGCAGAAGTGATTGTGATACCACGCTCTTGTTCCTGCTCCATCCAATCCATAGTTGCAGCGCCATCATGTACTTCACCGATCTTATGAGAAAGACCCGTGTAGAACAGAACACGTTCTGTTGTGGTGGTTTTGCCTGCATCTACGTGAGCAACAATACCTATATTACGATAGCGCTCAAGTGGAGTTGTACGTGCCATATGATCCTCTTAAAGGTTAAAGACAGATTACCAACGGTAATGAGCGAATGCTTTATTCGCTTCAGCCATACGGTGAACGTCTTCACGTTTCTTAACCGCAGTGCCTTTATTATCAGAAGCGTCAACGATTTCTTGAGCTAAACGTAAGCCCATAGATTTTTCGCCACGCTTACGTGCAGCGTCTACTAACCAACGCATACCTAATGCGTTACGACGAACTGGACGTACTTCAACTGGTACTTGATAAGTTGAACCACCAACACGGCGAGATTTAACCTCTACCTGTGGGCGGATGTTATCAAGTGCAGTTTCAAAGATTTCTAGGTGCGACTTGCCTGATTTCTCAGCAGCCACGTCTAGCGCACCATAAACAATTTTTTCAGCAGTAGATTTCTTGCCGTCTAACATCACGATGTTAACGAATTTAGCAAGAAGTTCCGATCCGAACTTAGGATCTGGAAGAATTTTACGTTGACCGATTACGCGTCTTCTAGGCATTTTGTATCTCCGGTTTATTCAGGTTTGCTCTTTCGAGTCAATCACCCAAAACAATAATTATAAATATTTAGTGCTTGGCCTTACTAACGGAATACAATTACCCTTTAGGGCGTTTTGCACCGTATTTAGAACGAGCTTGACGACGATCGCTAACGCCTGCACAGTCAAGTGCACCACGAACAGTGTGAAAACGCACACCTGGTAAATCTTTAACACGACCACCACGGATTAGGATTACACTATGCTCTTGAAGGTTATGACCTTCACCGCCAATGTATGAAGTTACTTCGAAACCGTTAGTTAAACGTACACGTGCTACTTTACGTAACGCCGAGTTTGGTTTCTTAGGTGTAGTTGTATATACGCGAGTACATACACCGCGCTTTTGCGGACACGCTTTTAGTGCAGCTGAGTTACTTTTCGTAACCTTGCTACGGCGTGGCTTACGCACTAGCTGGTTAATAGTTGCCATTTAAATAGCTCCTGAAATTAAAATTACTACTGAAAAAAATAAAAAATCCGCCCTTTATTTACGAGCCTGCATTAAGCACACAAGTAAATGGGTGGCGGAATTTTAATGAGCAAAGTTTAACCTGTCAACCTAAACTAATCGCAAGACAGCATATAACTGCCTTACGATTACTTAATCTATTGATTAAGAACAGTTTATTGATTTCCAGACAAATCAGCATTTAGAGCGTCTGTAAGTGCTTGAGTTGCCTCTTCTGCACTTACTGTTTGCTCTTCTACGACTACTTTGCTTTGTTTACGGCGAGCCATACGTTCTTGATGATACGCAAAACCGGTACCGGCTGGGATCAAACGACCCACAATTACGTTTTCTTTAAGACCGCGAAGCTCATCGCTCTTACCATTCACTGCCGCATCTGTAAGAACACGTGTTGTCTCTTGGAAAGACGCTGCAGAGATGAAAGATTCTGTTGCTAGTGATGCTTTTGTGATACCCATTAATTGGATTTCAAACTTAGCTGGGATCTTACCTTGTTTTTCAAGGTCACGGTTTGCGATATTAACGCGCGCCACTTCGATTTGTTCACCAGCTAAGAAGTCAGTATCACCACCGTGTATAATGGTACATTTACGTAACATTTGACGGATAATTGTTTCAATGTGCTTGTCATTGATCTTAACGCCTTGCAAACGGTAAACCTCTTGCACTTCGTTAACGATGTAGTTAGCAACATGAGTCACACCACGTAAGCGTAAGATGTCATGTGGTGATTCAGGACCATCGGCGATAACTTCACCTTTAGACACTTGCTCACCTTCAAACACGTTAAGTTGACGCCACTTGTGAATCATTTCTTCGTAATGATCACCTTCTGGTGGAGTAATAACTAAACGCTTCTTACCTTTAGTCTCTTTACCGAAGCTAATTGTACCAGTTACTTCAGCTAATATAGCTGGATCTTTTGGCTTACGAGCTTCAAATAAGTCGGCTACGCGTGGTAGACCACCCGTGATATCACGAGTTTTCGAACCTTCTTGCGGAATACGTGCTAACACGTCACCTGGGTTTGCTGTAACGCCGTCAATTACTTCAATCGTTGTGAATGAAGGAAGACGTGTTTCTTGCAAGCCGCGCTCTTCACTTTCGATGATAAGCTTTGGTTCTTTCGTATTTACTTTAGCAAGGTCTTTAACAACTACACGGGTTAAACCAGTTAGTTCATCAGTCTGTGCTTCAGTATTTGAGTCATCAATATCGCTGAACGATACTTTTGATTTATGCTCAAGAACGATTGGGTGACTATGCGGGTCCCAAGTAGCAACGATGTCGTTACCTTGAACTTCTGCATTATCTTTAACAGTTAATACCGCACCGTAAGGTACTTTATAACGCTCTTTCTCACGGCCATGGCTATCGATGATAGTAATTTCCGTTGAACGCGAAGTAATAACAATCTTATCGTCTGTATTTAATACATATTTAGAGTTATGCAGTTTTAACGTACCGTTAGTTTTAACTTGTACATTATTTTCTGCAGACGCTCTAGATGCTGCACCACCGATGTGGAAGGTACGCATCGTAAGCTGTGTACCTGGCTCACCGATTGACTGTGCTGCGATAACACCTACTGATTCACCAGCGTTGATGATATGACCACGTGCTAGGTCACGACCGTAACAGTTAGCACAAACACCAAAGTCATTATCACAAGTGATAACAGAGCGTACGCGAACTTCATCTACTGAATGTTCTTCTAAAAGATCACACAGTTTTTCGTCAAGCATGACATTACGCTCAACAAGTACTGTATTAGTACCCGGAATCACAATATCTTCAGCAACAACACGACCTAAAACACGTTCGCGAAGTGCTTCTACAACATCACCACCTTCAATAAGCGGTTTCATTGTTAAGCCATCTTCTGTGCCACAGTCATCTTCATTGATTACCAAATCTTGTGCAACGTCTACTAGACGACGCGTTAGGTAACCCGAGTTTGCTGTTTTAAGTGCTGTATCGGCAAGACCTTTACGCGCACCATGCGTTGAGATGAAGTACTGAAGTACGTTTAGACCTTCACGGAAGTTAGCTGTGATTGGCGTCTCGATGATTGAACCATCTGGACGTGCCATTAGACCACGCATACCCGCCAACTGACGAATCTGTGCAGCACTACCACGAGCACCTGAGTCGGCCATCATAAACACTGAGTTAAATGACGGTTGCTCTACTTCTTCACCCTTTGCATTGATAACCGTGTCTTTCGACAAGTTAGACATCATTTCACGTGATAAGTTTTCGTTTACACGTGACCAGATATCGATAACTTTGTTGTACTTTTCACCAGCCGTTACAAGACCTGATTGGAATTGTTGGTTGATTTCAGTAACTTCAGCTTCAGCTGATTCAATTATCTGTGCTTTAACCGGTGGGATAACTAAGTCATCAATACCGATAGAAACACCTGACTTCATTGCATAATGGAAACCGGTGTACATAACTTGGTCAGCAAACACAACAGTGTCTTTAAGGCCTAGACGACGGTAACACTCATTCAATAAGCTAGAAATCTGCTTTTTACCAAGCGGCTGATTGATTGACGCAAACGGCATACCAGTTGGTAAAATTAGAGACAAAATTGCACGACCGACAGTTGTATCGATAACAGTAATAGTATCTTCTACTACACCATCTTCGTTTTTAACTGATTGGCTAATACGTACTTTCACGATTGCGTGAAGGTCTGCATTGCCACTGCGGTATGCTTTTTCTGCTTCTTTTGGATCTTTAAATATCGCGCCTTCGCCTTTAGCGTTAATGCGGTCACGGGTCATGTAGTAAAGACCCAATACAACATCCTGTGAAGGAACGATGATTGGCTCACCATTCGCAGGAGATAGAATGTTGTTTGTTGACATCATCAATGCACGAGCTTCAAGCTGCGCTTCGATTGTTAACGGTACGTGTACCGCCATTTGGTCACCATCGAAATCGGCGTTGTACGCCGCACATACTAATGGATGCAAATGAATCGCTTTACCTTCGATAAGCACAGGCTCAAACGCTTGGATACCCAAACGGTGAAGTGTTGGTGCACGGTTAAGTAATACCGGATGTTCACGAATTACTTCGTCAAGTACATCCCATACTTCCGGAACTTCACGTTCTACCATTTTCTTAGCTGCTTTGATCGTCGTAGCCATGCCGCGACGTTCTAATTTGCCATAGATGAATGGTTTGAATAGCTCAAGTGCCATCTTCTTAGGAAGACCACATTGGTGAAGCTTAAGTGTAGGACCTACTGTAATTACAGAACGGCCTGAATAATCTACACGCTTACCAAGTAAGTTCTGACGGAAACGACCTTGCTTACCCTTGATCATATCAGCAAGAGATTTAAGAGGACGTTTGTTAGAACCTGTAATTGCACGACCACGACGACCGTTATCAAGTAGCGCATCTACCGCTTCTTGTAACATACGTTTTTCGTTGCGTACAATAATGTCTGGTGCAGCTAAATCTAGTAGACGTTTAAGACGGTTATTACGGTTAATAACACGACGGTAAAGGTCATTTAGATCAGATGTCGCAAAACGACCACCGTCTAATGGTACTAATGGACGTAGATCAGGTGGCAATACTGGAAGTACTGTCATGATCATCCACTCAGGGTTATTACCTGATTGGTGGAACGATTCCATTAACTTAAGACGTTTAGTGATTTTTTTACGCTTAGTTTCAGAGTTAATTGTTGGTAACTCTTCACGCATCTCAGCAATTAATTGAGCAAGATCAAGTTCACGAAGCAAGTCTAAAACTGCTTCAGCACCCATCTTCGCTTCAAACTCATCACCGTGCTCTTCTAGTGCATCTAGGTATTCTTCTTCACCTAATAGTTGACCACGCTCAAGCGTTGTCATACCAGGTTCAGTCACTACGAATGATTCGAAGTAAAGAACACGTTCAATATCACGAAGCGTCATATCAAGCATTAAGCCAATACGTGACGGTAATGATTTTAAAAACCATATATGTGCAACTGGGCTCGCAAGGTCAATATGACCCATACGATCGCGTCGCACTTTAGTTAGTGTAACTTCAACGCCACACTTCTCACAGATCACACCACGGTGTTTAAGGCGTTTATATTTACCACATAAACACTCATAATCTTTCACTGGGCCGAAAATACGGGCACAGAATAAGCCATCGCGCTCAGGCTTGAAAGTACGGTAGTTAATAGTCTCAGGTTTCTTTACTTCACCGTATGACCATGAACGAACCATGTCTGGTGAAGCAAGACCAATGCGAATTGCATCGAATTCTTCGGTCTTATTTTGTTGCTTCAGAAACTTAAGTAAGTCTTTCACCTTAGCTCTCCTGTCGGAGTTAATCTTGAGGACGGGTAATCTCGTCCCTACATTCTATTCAGCCGTAACAGATGCTGCAGCGTTAACTGCAGCACCTAATTGGCTTAATTTTCTTCCAACTCGATGTTGATACCCAGTGAGCGGATTTCTTTCAACAATACGTTGAACGATTCTGGCATACCTGGTTCCATTTTATGGTTACCATCAACGATGTTTTTATACATCTTAGTACGACCGTTCACGTCATCCGATTTCACTGTTAGCATTTCTTGTAGAGTGTAAGCAGCACCGTAAGCTTCAAGTGCCCATACTTCCATCTCACCAAAACGCTGGCCACCGAACTGTGCTTTACCACCCAGCGGCTGCTGAGTAACAAGGCTGTAAGAACCAGTAGAACGTGCGTGCATCTTATCATCAACCAAGTGGTTAAGTTTAAGCATGTACATGTAACCTACAGTTACTTGACGTTCAAACTGATCGCCAGTACGGCCATCATAAAGTGTAACCTGACCACTTCGAGGATATCCACCAAGCTCAAGCATGTCTTTGATTTCGCTTTCTTTCGCGCCATCAAATGCAGGAGTAGCAATTGGTAAACCACCTTTTAAGTTTTCAGCTAGACGACGAATTTCGTCATCAGTGAAGCTAGCAATATCTACTACTTGGCGAGATTCACCAATTTCGTATGCTTGCTTGATGAATTCACGTAGCTCATGAAGCTCACGTTGCTCTTTCATCATTTCTTCAATACGTTCACCGATACCACGTGCAGCTAGACCCATATGTGTTTCAAGGATCTGACCGATGTTCATACGTGATGGTACACCTAGTGGATTCAATACGATATCTACCGTACGACCTTTATCATCGTAAGGCATATCTTCTACTGGTACGATAGTCGAGATAACACCTTTGTTACCATGACGACCCGCCATTTTATCACCAGGTTGAATACGACGTTTAACAGCAAGGTATACTTTAACAATCTTAAGTACGCCTGGCGCTAAGTCATCACCTTGGGTAATTTTACGACGTTTATTTTCAAACTTTTTATCGTATTCAGCTTTAAGCTCATCGTACTGTGCAGCTAGTTGCTCAAGTTCAGCCTGCTTGTCTTCTTGTGCAAGGCTTTGAGTAAGTAGTTTTTCAGCATTCAGTGACGTTAGTTTGTCTTCTTCGAAGCCTGCATCAACAAGTAACTTGCGAGCACGTCCTAAAACGCCAGCTTCTAAAATACGGAACTCTTCGTTGAAGTCTTTCTTCGCTTCGCGAAGCTGCATATCTTCAACTTCTAACGCACGTTTGTCTTTTTCAACACCATCACGGGTGAAGACTTGTACGTCAATTACAGTACCAGTTACAGAATTTGGTACACGTAAAGAGCTGTCTTTAACGTCAGACGCTTTTTCGCCGAAGATAGCTCGTAGAAGCTTCTCTTCAGGTGTCAGCTGTGTCTCGCCTTTAGGAGTCACTTTACCTACTAGAATATCGCCGCCTTTAACTTCAGCACCAATATAAACAACACCTGATTCATCAAGCTTGCCTAGTGCAGATTCACCCACGTTCGGGATATCTGCGGTGATCTCTTCAGGACCTAATTTAGTATCACGGGCAACACACTGTAGTTCTTGAATATGGATAGTCGTTAGACGATCTTCTTCAACAACGCGCTCTGATAGTAAGATTGAATCCTCGAAGTTATAACCATTCCATGGCATGAATGCCACGCGAAGGTTTTGACCAAGGGCTAAGTCACCTAAGTCAGTCGAAGGACCATCTGCTAACACGTCACCACGAGTAACCGGTTCGCCAACCATACAAGTTGGTTTTTGGTTAATACATGTATTTTGGTTAGAACGTGTGTATTTGGTTAAGTTGTAAATGTCGATGCCCGCTTCGCCAGGAACGCGTTCTTCTTCATGTACGTTTACAACGATGCGACTTGCGTCAGCATACATTACTTCACCACCACGTTTTGCAACGATAGTAACACCAGAATCTTTCGCTAGTGTTAACTCAATACCTGTACCTACTAACGGCTTATCCGCTTTCAATGTTGGTACTGCTTGACGTTGCATGTTTGAACCCATCAATGCACGGTTAGCATCATCGTGTTCTAGGAACGGGATAAGTGCTGCCGCTACAGAGATCACCTGTTGTGGTGATACATCCATATATTGCTGATCCATACGACCCATAAAGGTAGATTCACCTTTGTGACGACATGGAATAAGTTCATCTACAAACTCATTGGTTTCAGTTAAGTTTGAATTCGCCTGTGCGATAACAAACTGACCTTCTTCAATGGCTGATAGGTAATCAACTTCATCAGTTACAACACCGTCTACCACTTTACGGTAAGGTGTTTCTAAGAAACCGTAGTCATTTGTACGTGCGTACGTAGACAATGAGTTAATTAGACCGATGTTTGGACCCTCAGGAGTCTCGATTGGACATACGCGACCATAGTGAGTTACGTGAACGTCACGTACTTCAAAGCCTGCACGTTCACGAGTTAGACCGCCCGGACCTAATGCAGAAATACGACGTTTGTGCGTAACTTCTGATAGTGGGTTATTTTGGTCCATAAACTGTGATAACTGAGACGAGCCGAAGAACTCTTTAACAGCAGCCGAAATAGGCTTAGCGTTAATAAGATCTTGTGGCATTATTGCGTCAAGGTCACCTAAGCTTAAACGCTCACGTACAGCACGCTCTACACGTACTAGACCAACACGGAATTGGTTTTCAGCCATTTCGCCAACACTACGTATACGACGGTTGCCTAAGTGATCGATATCATCAACATCGCCTTGACCGTTACGAATAGCAATTAATACTTTCATAACAGACACGATGTCTTCTTTGCTTAATGTGCCTGGGCCTGTGTCTGTATCGTAACCAACACGGCTATTGAACTTCATACGACCTACAGTAGATAAGTCATAACGTTCTTCAGAGAAGAATAAGTTCTGGAATAAGGCTTCAGCCGCGTCTTTCGTCGGTGGCTCGCCTGGGCGCATCATGCGATAAATTTCTACTAGTGCTTCTAAACGGCTGCTTGAAGAGTCAATATTCAATGTATTTGACATGTAAGCACCGCTGTCCACTTCATTGATATATAACGTATCAATTTTAGTGTAACCAGCTTTAACTAATTCAGCCATTAGCTCAAGAGTTAGTTCATCATTCGCGCTTGCTATAACTTCACCCGTTGACTCGTCAACGTAGTTTTTAGCTATAATACGGCCAATAATGTACTCATGAGGTACTTCTAGGCGGTTAATGCCTTTCTTCTCGATGCTCTTGATGTGGCGAGCCGTAACACGACGACCGCTTTCAACAAATACTTCACCGTCTTCGCTCTTGATATCAAAAGCGGCAGTTTCACCACGTAAACGCGAAGGCACAAGTTCCATAAGAACTTTACCGTCAGCTACTTCAAACGTCGTGTTGTCGAAGAAGATTTCTAGGATTTCTTCACTAGAGTACTCAAGTGCACGTAGAATGATAGACGCCGGTAATTTACGACGACGGTCAATACGTACATATAAGTTATCTTTTGCATCAAATTCGAAGTCTAACCATGAACCACGGTAAGGAATAACGCGTGCGTTATATAATACTTTACCTGATGAATGAGTTTTACCGCGGTCGTTATCAAAGAATACACCAGGGCTACGGTGTAGCTGAGAAACGATAACACGCTCTGTACCATTGATTACAAAGGTACCGGTATCGGTCATGAGCGGAATTTCGCCCATGTAAACTTCTTGCTCTTTAATGTCTTTAACTGTGCCTGGAGCTTCTTTGTCCATAACAACAAGACGCAGTTTCACGCGAAGTGGAGCAGAATAAGTCACACCGCGAATTTGACATTCTTTTACATCGAAAACTGGCTCACCAATACGATAACTTACGTATTGAAGCTCAGAATTTCCCGAGTAGCTTTTAATAGGGAACACAGAACGGAAGGCAGCTTCCAAACCATGATCGCCATCAGCGTCCGGCACTAAGAATTTTTTAAACGATTCTAACTGTGTAGACAGTAAAAAAGGTATATCCAAAACTTGTGGACGTTTACCAAAATCCTTACGGATACGTTTCTTTTCAGAATAAGAGTAAGCCATGGGGTTCCTCAGCTTGCTGATCTTTGACCCGACCTGTTCTTGTAAGAACAGACTTAACTGGCAGCTATGCCAAGATTTTTACAACATTTAACTGTTGTTCTAATTAGATCCCACTTTAACACTAGCAAACTATAAAGCGTTGAAAGTAAAGAAAAAATCAGATTTTATTTGAACTAAAAGAGTGGATCACTCTATAGCGCAAAAAGGCCGGTGATTAAATAATCACCAGCCCTTGCCTGATTTCTCAGGCAGCGAACTTAGCAAAAGCTAAATTACTTAACCTCAACTTCAGCACCAGCTTCAGTAAGATCTTTTGCAAGTGCTTCAGCTTCTTCTTTAGATACACCTTCTTTAACAGGTGTAGGAGCAGCTTCAACAAGAGCTTTCGCTTCTTTAAGGCCAAGGCCAGTTGCGCTACGAACAGCTTTGATTGCAGAAACCTTGTTAGCGCCAGCGCCAGTAAGGATTACGTCAAATTCTGTTTTCTCTTCAGCAGCTTCAGCAGCTGGACCAGCTACCATTGCAGCTGCAGCAGTTACGCCGAATTTTTCTTCCATTGCTTCGATAAGAGCAACAACGTCCATTACTGACATTTCAGCAATTGCGTCAAGGATTTGGTCTTTAGATACAGACATTACAAATTTCCTAATAATTAACGGACATTACGTCCAAATAAATTTTACACCGAAAGTGATTAAACAGCTTAAAATTAAGCAGCTTGCTCTTCTTTCTGTAGACGTACTGCTTCAATTGTTTTACACAATTTGCCAGCAGACGCTTCTTTCATAGCACTCATTAAGCGTGCAACAGCTTCATCGTATGTAGGTAATGTAGCAAGCATTGCTGCATTAACAACATTTCCTTCAAAAGCGGCCGTTTTTATCTCGAATTTCTCATTCTTTTTCGCGAAATCTGAAAAGATACGCGCAGCAGCACCTGGGTGCTCTGATGAGAAAGCGATTAAGCTTGGACCAACAAATGAATCAGAAAGACACTCAAAATCTGTTCCTTCAAGAGCACGTTTTGCTAAAGTGTTACGGACAACTTTCATCCAAACACCGTTTGCACGAGCTTCTTTACGAAGGGCAGTAATTGCGCCAACTGTTACACCACGAGAATCTGCAACAACTGCAGATAGAGCACCATTGGCTGCTTCGTTGACTTCAGCAACTATTGCTTTTTTGCCTTGAAGATTTAAAGCCATGGGTGTTACTCCTGGTTTAATGGGGATACCGATTATCGGATTCCCCTGTTTTACTCTTCCCTACCAAACAAAGTAGAGATGCTTTTTACGGCGAGAGCCAGAAGGATTAGGAAAAATCTATCTGGGGTCTACACCGTCTACGTAGGTGAATATTAAGGCCGAAGCCACCTACGGTCTTGGACGGAAGCCCAATTTATCGTTAAACCCTAAGACTTAACGAAATTATGGACTTCAACCCGAATTCTTTACTTTGCCGACTAATAAATTAATCAACAAAATGGCGCGAAATTATAGTACAAATTTCACACCATGTAAACACTAAATTAAGCTACAGTTGTAGTTAAAGTGCTTTGGTCAACAGAAACACCTGCGCCCATTGTTGTAGAGATAGTTACTTTTTTCAAGTAAACACCTTTAGCTTGAGAAGGCTTAGCCTTCTTAAGTGCAACAATTAGTGACTCAAGGTTTTGTTGAAGTTGCTCAGCTGTGAAATCAACCTTACCAATAGTAGTATGGATGATACCATTCTTGTCATTACGGTAACGTACTTGACCAGCTTTAGCATTTTTAACTGCTTCTGCAACGTTAGGCGTTACAGTACCAGTTTTAGGGTTTGGCATTAGACCACGTGGGCCTAAGATTTGACCTAGTTGACCAACAACACGCATAGCGTCTGGTGATGCAACAACAACGTCAAAGTTCATCTCGCCTTTTTTAACTAGCTCAGCAAGATCTTCCATGCCTACTAATTCAGCACCAGCTTCTTTCGCAGCTTCTGCGTTAGCGCCTTGTGTGAATACAGCAACACGAACGTCGCGACCAGTACCGTTAGGTAGTACAGTAGCACCACGAACGTTTTGATCAGATTTACGAGCATCGATACCAAGGTTAACGGCAACGTCAACACTTTCTACGAATTTAGCTGTCGCTAACTCTTTTAAAAGAGCAACTGCTTCATTGATTTCGTAATCTTTAGTTACTTCCACTTTTTCGCGGATAGTACGCATACGTTTAGTTAATTTAGCCATTTCTTAGTCCTCTACGTTCAAGCCCATCGCACGCGCAGAACCTGCGATAGTGCGAACCGCTGCGTCCATATCGGCAGCTGTAAGGTCAGTTCGTTTTGTCTCAACGATCTCTTCAAGTTGAGCACGAGTTACTGTGCCTACTTTATCAGTGTTAGGACGGCCTGAGCCTGACTTGATACCAGCAGCTTTCTTAAGTAAGTAAGCAGCAGGTGGCGTTTTCATGTCGAACGTAAATGAACGGTCACCGTAAACAGAGATCACTACAGGAACTGGAGCGCCTTTTTCGATAGACTCTGTACGTGCGTTAAACGCTTTACAGAATTCCATGATGTTTACACCGTGTTGACCTAGTGCAGGACCTACTGGAGGACTAGGATTAGCCATACCAGCGGCAACTTGTAGCTTGATTAGAGCTTCAACTTTTTTAGCCATTATAAATACCTCATTTGGTGGGTCTCAGCCTTGTGCGCGCGAGGACGCGTACTCTAACGGCTTCCCAGTTTAAAAATTGGTTTCGTACTTTTTGCACAGTAAAAATAAATTTTACCTTAATACAAAAAGGCCGCTGATTATAAGATAATCAGCGGCCTTTTTCAAGCTTCGTGCCAAAATTTAAAAAAATAGTGGCGAAGCTTTTTTAATCAATTACTTATCTTGTTCAACTTGACCAAATTCAAGCTCAACTGGCGTAGAACGACCAAAAATAAGTACAGATACTTTTACGCGGCTTTTTTCGTAGTCAACTTCTTCAACTACACCACTGAAGTCTGCAAATGGTCCATCTGTAACGCGTACAACTTCACCTGGTTCAAATAATGTAGCAGGTTTAGGTGCTTCAGCATTTTCTTGTAAACGATTAAGAATGCGTTCTGCTTCTTTAGGGCTGATAGGAGCAGGACGATCAGACGTTCCACCAATAAAGCCCATTACGCGTTCAGTGCTGTTCACTAAGTGCCAGCTTGCGTCATTCATATCCATTTGTACTAATACATAACCTGGGAAGAATTTACGCTCAGACTTACGCTTTTGACCAGCACGCATCTCAACAACTTCTTCAGTTGGTACTAATATCTCACCAAAGCTCGCTTCAAGACCTTCAATTTTGATATGTTCAATTAACGTTTGTGCTACACGCTTTTCGTAACCAGAAAAAGCCTGTACTACGTACCAACGTAATTTAATTTCTTTGTTCTCGTTCTCATCCGACATGGGATCAGATCTCCAATCCAGTTAAAAAGCCAACAGCGCGGAATAAAATGCCATCTAATCCCCAAAGGATAAGTGCCATAATCACTGTTGCAACCATTACAATTAATGTCGTGTGGGTAGTTTCTTGGCGAGTTGGCCAAATAACTTTGCGTACTTCAATTCGAGCTTCTTTAGCGAAAGCAAGAAAGTTACGTCCCTTAAATGTTTGTGAGGCAATTGCTAATCCGGCCGCTATTGCAACAACAACGCCGATAGCACGTAGTAATACAGATTGATCTGCATACATATGATTACCAACAACTGCGCCTGCAAGTAGCGCGATTGCTACTAACCACTTTACTGACTCCATCGCACTTGATGGTGTTTCTACATTCGTGCTCATAATATTATTACCTTAACTACAGACACAACAACCCTACACTACGGCAGGGTTAATCCATTAAAATCTAAACTTAAAAACAGACTTAATTTAAACCGGTTTTTAATCTCAGACTACTCAATCACAAGTAAAACTGGCAGGGGCGGAGAGACTCGAACTCCCAACCATCGGTTTTGGAGACCGCTGTTCTACCAATTGGAACTACGCCCCTGCAAAGTGGATGCCTATTATACTTACGCAGTTCATTAACACAAGCCTAAAAGATACCCACAATGCAAAATCTCAACATTGCATTGAAAAATCAATCTTAACATTGATTAAAAAGCAGTTTATGATTGACTAGATACTCGGTTTTTACTTAGCCCACTAGGCTACAAAACTCGCGCCGCGACTAAATCGCCCCTAGATTGAACAAATTTCAATCCACAAAGGTCAACGCTCCCTAAGGGATTCACAATAGATAGGAAGTCTGTGAAAGCAATTAAAACAATCATGAAATATAAAGTCATCAGCCTTTTATTATTATTTCATACTAGCTCGCTCGCCCTACCACTGTACTTAGATACATATACAAATGAACAAGGTTTATCTCAAAATTCAATCACCTGCAGTACCACTGATGAAAAGGGGTTTCATTGGTTTTCGACCCAAGGCGGCTTAAACCGATTCGATGGATATGAATTTAAACACTATAAATTCAATCCTTCACAATCGAGTATTTCGGGGAATTGGATTACAGACTGCCTGAATTTAGAAAACGGCCAACTTTGGTTTGCGACGACAAGCAACGGCCTCAACTTATTAAATACTGAAACAGGAAGTTTTAGTGTTTTTAACCAGTATTCAACCCCCTCTATTACAAACCAACGCATTTCAACAATAACCTCCAACTCCCCAGAAACAATTTGGATTGGTCACGATAAGGGGCAACTTACTCGGTTAAATACAAAAACAGGTACTACCGAGTTATTTTCTTACCAGGGCACAAATCAATTAAATGTTGTTTTTAAAGATATGCTTTTTGATGATAAAAAAAACCTTTGGTTAGCAAGTAATATTGGGCTTATTAAGTTCGATTCAAAAACAAATCAGTTCACATACATACCTAATAGCCCTAAACAGCTCTGGCAATTAAAAAAAGCACCAAACGGCAAATTTATTATAGGAGGCAAAACTGGTCTAAGTGTTTTTGACTTAAACACACTCGCATTTTATAACTTTGAGCAACTCAAAAATGTTTGGGTAACTGATATGCTTATTGATGATGAAAAAAACCTATGGGTAAGCACTTATGGCCATGGTCTTTATTATCAAACTAAAGATATTTTATTAAGTAAACAGTTTCAGCAACTTACTTACTCTCCAAATTTAAAGCATGGCTTAGCTAACGACCACTTATTGTCACTTTACCAAGACCCTAAAGGGATTATTTGGATTGGTACAGATGGTTATGGGTTACATCGCTATGATAAAAGACAGATTCAGTTTGGTCATCAAAAGCATCAAAGCAATAACTCGGCTTCGATTTCGAATGACTTTGTAAGAGCAATACTCAAAGATAGTAACAACATACTCTGGGTGGGCACGCGCGACGGACTTAACAAACACACTGACACAGGATTTAAACACTATAAAGCAGATAAAAACCACAATATTGGCCTAACTAATAACAATATATTTAGTCTTTATGAAGATGCCAATAAGCGCATATGGGTAGGCACGTATGGAGGTGGTTTACTGCTTTATAACCCAGTTAATGATAGCTTTTCAGCTTTTACTATGCAAAGTCACCAACTCAGCAGTAACCGTATTTATGCAATCGAGGGCGACCATATTGGTAATTTGTGGCTGGGCAGTAATGAAGGATTAACGCGATTTAATCCCGATACATTGCAAGTTACACACTTTAAATACAGCGCAGATAAAAATAGCATCTCAAATAATACTGTTTTTAGTATTACTTATGACAGTGAGAACAACGCGATATGGGCTGGAACCCGCGTAGGATTAAATAAATTTTCTTTAAATGATGAAACTTTCACTCATTACCAAAGCGATCTTAAAAAGCCTAATAGTTTAACGCATGACATGGTTACATCCTTGCATTTACAAGATAAAAACACTTTATGGGTAGGTACTTTTGGCGGGTTAAATAAGTTAAATATCCAAACAAACAAAGTAATAAACATTACAGAGTTCGATGGCTTGCTTAACGATAATATTTTTGCAATTAAACAAGACAGCAGCGGTTACTTGTGGCTAAGCAGTAATCAGGGGTTAACCCGTTACGCTCCTCAAACTCAACAAATGCAGCATTTTTTACCCGCAAACGGTATACAGCACCATTCTTTTATTTTAGGCGCCGCTTTTCAAGCGAATGACGGCGAGCTATTTTTTGGTGGTATTAACGGTTTTAATCAATTTGATCCGTTAAAACTAACCCTAGCAACTCAACCCCCAGAACCCGTTATTACAGACTTACTTATTTATAACCAGTCAGTCGCGACGCAGCAATATATAAAAAACAAGACCCAAACGGCTAAGCTTATAAGCTATACAGACAGACTCTTTTTTAAAGAAGAAGACAGTGTTATCGGCTTTAAATTTTCTGCTTTAAACAGTGCAGAGCCCCCTTCTCAATACCAATATGCTTACAAGTTAGCTGGGTTAGATAAGCAGTTTTTATACGCAAACAAAAACCAGAGGCAAGTTAGTTATTCTCAACTTCCCGCAGGAAGCTATCACTTTATTGTAAAAGTTAAAGACCAATACGGCCAATGGAGTGATGATAAAACGATGGTTGCGCTTACGGTTACTCCACCTTGGTGGAAGAACAATGTTGCTTATGTCACTTACATCATTATCGTATTATTTATAATGTGGTTAATTATAACAGCAAGGTATAGAGCTAAAGTTGCAGAGCAAGCAAACTTAAAAGAGAGAGAACTTAGCAGCTTAAAAACCCAGCTATTAGATAACGTTAGCCATGAACTTAAAACACCATTGAGCTTAATATTAGCGCCACTTGATAGTTTACTAAAAAGTCATAAAGATTCAGACACCCAACAAAAACTAGCGATGATTCAACGTAATAGCCATAAGCTATTGGATCAAATAAACCAACTTTTACAGCTCAGTCAGCGCCCAAGCACTGCAGTGAAACACGTAACACCCTATGCTATAAATCCGGTAGTTGAACAATTAATCGAAGATTTCACTCCTTTATTTAAACAAAAAAATATTACGTTCGAGCTTGAAGATTTAACGCAAAAAAATATTCTCATTGAATTAGAGCCAAATCATACAGTTTCTATTATCAGTAACTTATTAAGTAACGCCCAAAAATACACCCCGAACGGAGGTAAAGTATTACTTCAGCTATTAACTCAAAAACAAATATTAACCATCATAGTCTCAGACACTGGTGTTGGTATAGATAAAAAGCACCTCGAGGCAGTTTTCCAACGATTTACACGCATAGATACGAGTAATCAAAGCGGTAGCGGTATTGGCTTAGCACTTATAAAGCAGCTAGTTGAGCAATATGAAGGAACCATTGAACTTAAAAGTGAATTAAACAAAGGAAGTTGCTTCACTATTTCACTCCCAATAACTCAAGTAGACGAAACCTCTGACCTTACTGCTCTTGCTGTATCTAAAAGCAATAATTTATGTGCAGTAAAAAACAATAAAATTCTTATTATCGAAGACAACGATGAAATGCGTGATTTACTAACGTCACTCTTTATTAGCAACTTCGTATGTATAAACGCCGTTAACGGAGAGCTAGGTTTAGCTTTATGTAAAAGCGAAATGCCTGACTTGGTAATAAGTGATGTAATGATGCCTGTTATGGATGGCTATCAGTTTATTAAAGCACTGCGCAGCGACACGGCTATTAGCCATATTCCGGTGTTATTACTTTCAGCAAAGGCTGATACGCGCAGCAAATTAAAGGGCCTGGACTTACTTGCTGATGATTATTTAAGTAAACCCTTCGAACCACAGCTGTTATTAAGCCGCGTTCAAGGATTATTAACGATTAGAGAAGTACTCAATCAAAATTTAAAACAACAACTACCTGCTTTATCACAAACAATCGAGCTCGACCCACAAATGGCGCAAAGTAAAGATTATGTATTTACCGAACGTGTAAAAACGACAGTAAAAGAGCATTATCAAGACGAAGCGTTTAACGTGGAAGAATTTGCAGCTGCGCTTTATCTTAGCCCTCGCGCTTTACAATTAAAAATGAAAGCCTTGTACAACCTAACACCAAGCGATTACATTCGAAACATTCGCTTAGAATTTGCACAAGAGCTTTTAAAAAATAGTGAGCTTGCGATTGGTTTAGTAGCACAGCAAGTTGGCTTTAATTCACAAAGCTACTTTGCCCGCTGCTTTAAATCAAAATATAACATGTCCCCAAAACAGTTTCGTGAAAAACCCTCATAAATTTCGCCTGTGTGACTAAATATTTCGCACCAGTACTATTTTTAACCTACTGATTTAACTAAATTAACATGAATATAAATATTGAAGGAAATGCACAACATTTCCTTTAAGCATATTAATTAAGGACAGTCATATGTTAAAAGCACCACAAAAACTATTATTAACGGCACTATTAACGACCACTCTGAGCGCTTGTCAAAGCACCTCTACAAATGTCACTTCAGGTCAAAACTCACCAGACATAAATGCAGTTGCACAAGAACAATACAATGGCCCTAAAGCTCGTATTGCTGTTGCACGCTTTACCGATAAATCTAACAACTCAAAATGGTGGCGCAAAGAAATAGGCGACGGTATGGCTGATCAATTAACTACGGCTCTAGTATCAACAAACCGCTTTATTGTTTTAGAGCGCCAAGCGCTTGATGCTGTTTTATCAGAACAAGACCTAGCAGCCTCAGGTCGCGTTAGCGCTTCATCGGGTGCTGCTTATGGCGAGATTGAAGGTGCTGAAATAGTCGTGATTGCTGCGGTAACAGAATTTGATGACGATAGCTCTGGTGCAAGTGTTGGCAGTGGCGGCTTTATCGGTGATGTATTTAGCTCTGTATCTGCCGGTTTTTCGGGTTCACATATGGCAATTGATCTACGCCTTATAGATACTCGCACATCACGCATTTTAGCTGCAACGAGTGTTGAAGGGGGTAGTAAAGATTTTGATTTCACAGGCGCTGCAACCAATTTTGGTGGCGCACTCGTTGGTGGCAATATTAGTGGATGGTCAGATACCCCTAAAGAAAAAGCCCTGCGTGAAGTTATTATTAAAGCAGTTGAGTTTTTAGAAACTAAAATTCCAGATACCTACTATCGTTATAACAGTAACAACACGTTAGCACCGGGTTACACTGCGCCGCCACCAGCTACTAAACGCGCAAAATCAGCCAGCAAGCGCGCTGTAACAGTTGATGTACCCAATCATAGAATGCCGCATTATGAGAAAATGGATTTAGCAATGTCACGCCTAAGCTTAGTTTGTTTGGGTTACCTAAGAAATCAGCCTGACTACGAAGAATTTGAAACACAGGATGTTGAGTACGATCGTAAAACAGTTATCGCGCTTCGTGAGTATCAGCAAGACAAAAAACTCAAAGTAACCGGTTTAGCTGATGAAACAACCAAAAAGTCACTTGATGACAGTGGTTGTATTGCCAAAACGAACAAATCTAGCCTCGAAAGTATAAGCAACATGTTTAAGTTTAATTAATGACTTTGGCTTGGGTAGCTAATAAAAAGAGCTACCCAAGTACTCACTATCTAGTTAGCGCCTTTAACAAGTGGTACTCCGTTATTACCTACCGGAATATAAACAGTTGTATGATTAGGTGACTCAGCCATTTTTATTTGTGCATTAATAGCTTCATGTTGAATGTAATTAGCTGTTAGTGTTGCGTTAATGATCTTCTGAGCTTGAGCAATCCCTTTGGCTTCTTCAACCCTAATTTCAGCGTCTTTTTTGGCAATCTCTTTTTGTGTTTCTTTTTCCGATAATAGCTGCTGAGCTGCCAATTTTTTCTCAACTGCATTAGCAACAATATCGGGGTAATTAATATTGCCTACTACAACGTTTGCAAGTTTAAACGGCGTTGTCGATAAATAACTTTGCAGGCGCAGAGTCACTTCCTTCGCAATTTTCTCACGATTTGTTTTAAGCTCGCCACTATCGTATTTTTGTACTGTATCGCGCACATACGTTCTGAAAGTTTCACGTACAAAGCGTTTATACCAATTTTCGGCGCCGTACTGCTCTACCACAGTTTTAACAGTGCCACTCTCAATAGCAATAACAGCATGAAAATCAAATTTAATATTTAAATCATCATTCGCTAAGATTCTAAATGTCTCGGTATATGTATTAGGTCGCATATCGATGTTTACCACTTCATTTCGCAGTAACGACATACCGTAATTAGATGGGCCCTTCATTGTACCTTGATAACCACCTTCACCAAATACACGCGGCTTTTCGAATACGTAGCCTTCTTCACCTGCGGGTGTGCTTGGGTTAGTGCATGCAGTTAATCCAAAACCAACGACTCCTACAACCAATGCACCTTTAAATAGGTTATTAAACAATGTTTGTGTCCCGGAGTTTCTTGCTCTCATCATCTTTCCTTTAATTACTTTTTAATATTGTATAAACGTCACTTAACAAGCTTGAAGCACCAAACCTAAATGTATTTGCTTGCAAATAATCATCACCCATTATCGCGCGTGCAAGTGCTAAATAATCACTAGCATCGGCCACTGTTTTAACACCACCGGCGGCTTTAAAGCCAACATGCTTACCAGTATTTTTAATTGCACTGAGCATAATTTTTGTTGATTCAAGCGTGGCATTTACAGCGACTTTACCCGTACTGGTTTTTACAAAATCAGCACCACCTTCAATTGAAAGCTCCGTGGCTTGAGTAATAAGCGCTTCAGTTTTTAGCTCTCCACTTTCTATTATTACTTTTAGCTGGGCGCGTGACCCACACGCTTTTTTACTTTCGCTTACATAGTTAAGTACAGTTTGAGCATCGCCCGCGATTAACTTTTTATAAGGAATAACCAAATCAATCTCATCAGCACCGCGCTCTATTGCAATAAGTGTTTCGTTAATTACATCACTTATTGGTGCATCACCCGTTGGGAAGTTAGTGACTGTTGCAACTTTTACGTGGTTAAGCCCACGTGCTGCGAGTGCTATTTTTGCATCATCAACAAAGTCGCTATAAACACATACTGCAGCAGGTGTACCTAAGGTAGGGTTTATGCTATCAACAAGTGCTTGAATGCTTTTGGTTGTATCGCTGGTATTTAAGCTTGTTAAATCCATCAGTGCGACTGCTAATGCAGCTTCTTTTTGTTGTTGTGTCATTAGAGCTCCGTTACTTCTTGAGTACAAAATTTGATATGCCTCCATATTAACAAATAAAACCAAACTCGCTATAGCTCATAACCAAACACTATAAGCTGATTATTTTACTTGTAACTCGTCGCAATCCCTTGTTAACTAACTCTTAGGCCTAAAAAGCCCACCTATTATAACTTTTGGTTATATCAACTTGGTTTTAATTATTTTTTACTTATTGATAGCCGCTATATTCTGCTTATCAGAATAAAGCGTTTTCTTATATTTGAATTTGTTTAGGGGTCTTATTAACGTGCAGTATTTACCTATCTTTACCAAACTCGACAACAAACCAGTATTGGTTGTTGGCGGTGGAGAGGTCGCATTACGCAAATGTCGCGCGTTTTTAAAAGCGAGAGCAAGCGTTACTTTAGTAGCACCTTGGTTTTGCGACGAACTAAAAGAGCATGCACATAATAATGAAGTAACGCTTATTGATGCTTATTTTGATGAATCGCACCTTGATGGTAAAATGCTTGTTATTGCAGCAACCGACCGCGATGAAGTAAACAACAACGTATTTGAACTTGCCAATGCCCGCAATGTATTTGTAAACGTGGTTGATGACCAACCTAAATGTACGTTTATATTTCCATCCATTGTTGATCGCGACCCAATTACGATTGCTATATCAAGTGCAGGCACAGCGCCGGTACTTGCACGTCGCTTACGCGAAAAGCTCGAAACCCTTATTCCACATCATATTGGCCCACTTGCAACACTTGTCGGTGGCTTTAGAGACAAAGTAAAAAAACGCTTTAAACATTTTTCAGACCGCCGCCAATTTTGGGAAGGCGTGTTCGACTCATCTGTCGTGAGTAAAGTACAAACCGGCGATACCCAAGCCGCACAGCAACAGCTAGAACAAATGCTAGATGCTAAAGCAGAGCCTGAAGGCGAAGTATATGTAGTAGGCGCAGGCCCTGGCGATCCAGAGCTTTTAACACTTAAAGCACTGCAACTTATGCAACAAGCCGATGTGGTTGTATACGACTTTTTAGTATCTGACGAAATTATGGAATTAGTACGCCGCGATGCTGACCTTATTTGTGTAGGCAAACGTTTAGGCGATCATAGTGTTGTTCAAGACGACACCAACCAAATGCTGGTCGACCTTGCTAAACAAGGTAAAAAAGTGTGCCGCATTAAAGGTGGCGATCCGTTTATTTATGGCCGTGGTGGCGAAGAAGTACAAGTACTGGCTGCTAACAACGTAAATTATCAAATTGTACCGGGTATTACAGCCGCTGCAGGTTGTAGTGCGTATGCGGGTATTCCGCTTACGCATCGTGACCATGCACAAGCCATTCAATTTGTAACTGGACACTGTAAAAAAGACGGTCAAGAACTTGATTGGCAATCGCTGGCAAAAGCAAATCAAACGCTGGCTATTTACATGGGCGTAATTAAGTCGCCGCACATACAAAGCGAGCTTTTAAAACATGGCCGCAAAGCCGACACACCAGTTGCCATTATCGAAAACGGTACACGCAAAAATCAGCGTGTAGTAACAGGCCAACTAGGCGAACTTGCCGACTTAATCCAGCGCAACAGCATTATATCGCCTGCGCTACTCATTATTGGTGAAGTAGCCGCCCTGCACTCGCAACTAGCGTGGTTTGGCCAAAACGAGCAAACAAGCAGCTTTGCACAGCCGCTAACAGATGTATCAAATACATAACCGAATTTTAAATTTGTAACTTTTAATCATTTTAGTAGGACGACTAACAATGGCTTTAACTCACCTTCAGCAACTTGAAGCTGAAAGTATCAAAATCATGCGCGAAGTCGCCGCTGAGTTTGAGAACCCAGTAATGCTTTACTCTATTGGTAAAGATTCGTCGGTACTTTTGCACTTAGCGCGTAAAGCATTTTACCCTGCAAAAATTCCGTTTCCGTTATTACACGTAGACACCAACTGGAAGTTTCGTGAAATGATTGAGTTTCGCGACCGTATAGCTAAAGAATACGGCTTTGATCTACTGGTACACAAAAATCCAGAAGGCATTGAAATGGGTGTAGGCCCGTTTACGCATGGCTCGGGTAAACATACTGACATAATGAAAACCCAAGGCTTAAAGCAAGCACTTAACAAATATGGTTTTGATGCTGCATTTGGTGGCGCACGCCGAGACGAAGAAAAATCACGCGCAAAAGAGCGTGTTTATTCATTCCGCGACAAACACCACCGTTGGGACCCTAAAAACCAACGTCCTGAGCTTTGGAACACCTATAACAGCCAAGTTAATCCGGGCGAAAGCATTCGTGTTTTCCCGTTGTCTAACTGGACTGAGCTTGATATTTGGCAATACATTTATCAAGAAAACATCGACATGGTACCGCTTTATCTAGCAAAAGAGCGCCCTGTTGTTGATCGCGACGGCACCCTAATTATGGTTGACGATGAGCGTATGCCACTTAATGAAGGTGAAGTACCGCAAATGAAATCTGTACGTTTTCGTACATTAGGCTGCTACCCACTTACCGGTGCAGTTGAATCAACAGCCAGTACTTTAACCGAAATTATTGAAGAAATGCTGCTATCTACGTCATCTGAACGTGAAGGTCGTGTTATTGATCATGATTCAGCCGGCTCAATGGAGAAGAAAAAACGTGAGGGGTATTTTTAATGTCTAGCCAAAATAACGATACATTTAACGAAGTAAAAGAAATAGGCATAGACGCCTACCTAGCGCGCCAGCAAGACAAAAGCTTATTGCGTATGCTTACCTGTGGCAGCGTAGATGACGGTAAATCAACATTGATTGGCCGCCTACTGCACGACAGCCACCAAATTTATGAAGATCAGCTAGCAGCCCTTCATAAAGATAACGAAAAAGTAGGTAATGCAGGTGAAGATCTTGACCTTGCTTTATTAGTTGATGGCCTACAAGCTGAGCGTGAACAAGGTATTACCATTGACGTAGCGTACCGTTACTTTTCAACGGCTAAGCGTAAATTTATTATTGCCGACACACCTGGGCACGAGCAATACACACGCAACATGGTAACGGGTGCATCAACAAGTGATGTCGCCATTATTTTGGTTGATGCGCGTTACGGCGTGCAAGTACAAACTAAGCGCCATAGCTTTATTTGTGACTCGCTGGGCATTAAGCAGTTTGTTGTTGCCGTTAATAAAATGGATATCGTTGATTTTGACGAAACCGTGTATGAAAAAATTAAGGCCGATTACCTTAAATTTGCTGAGCAACTTAACGTATCAAACATTAAGTTTGTGCCTATGTCGGCGCTTAAAGGCGACAACGTAGTAACGCGTTCTGCTCATACACCGTATTACACCGACAAGCCGCTACTAGAATTACTAGAAGATTCGCCAGCAGCCGAAACAGATACAGGCTTTGAAGCGCGCCTACCTGTGCAATATGTCGTGCGCCCTAACTTAAACTTCCGTGGTTTTCAGGGCACACTTACATCGGGCAAGATACATGTAGGCGATGCAATAAAAGTATTACCGTCGGGTAAAACATCAAGCATTAAAGAAATTGTTACCTTTGATGGCAACCTAGACAGCGCCGAAGCTGGCCAAGCAATTACCGTTACCCTAAATAACGAAATTGATATTAGCCGAGGGGATGTAATAGTACCTGCAAACTCAACGGCCGCTGTAACTAACCAGTTGCAAGCTAAAATTGTGTGGATGCATGAGTCGCCATTAGTATTAGGTAAAAGCTATAACCTAAAACTAGGCAGCAAAAACACCTCAGCTATTGTTAAAAAGATTGATCACACCATCGATGTGAACACGCTTGAGCACGGCACTAGTGACTCATTACAGTTAAACGAAATTGCGATTGTAACACTTGAACTAACCGAAACTATTTTGGCAGACGAGTACCACAGCAATCACGAAACAGGCTCGTTTATCCTAATCGATCGCTTATCAAACCTAACAGTTGCTGCCGGTATGATTGAGCAAGTACTGCAAAGCCAAGCACAGCAAAGTAACTTTAGCGAATTTGAAGTTGAATTTAACAGCTTAGTACGCAAGCACTTTCCGCATTGGCAAGCGCTTGATATTTCTAAGTTATAAGTTAACTTTAGCCTGTTAGGAATTTAAAAGCATGGTAGAACAGCTCGTTTTAACAGGCATTATGCTTACCTTAGTCGGGTGCCTTTTTGGCACTCGTATTAATCCAGCATGGTTATTTGTAAGTGCCATTGGTACTAGTTACTTAACCGGATTAATTGATCTTGAAAGCATGTTAGTTAATTACGCTAACCCGTCGCTTATTACCTTGGTATTACTGGTATTAGTGTCGACAGCAATAGAAAAAACCACCCTAATTCAAAAGTTAGCGCAATCGCTATCTAAAGGTAGTTTAGTAAAATCGGTAACAAAATTGGGGTTATCAACCGCCTTTTTATCGTCGTTCACTAACAATACCGCCGTTGTTGCATCGCTTATTACCGCGATAAAAGACAATCCTAATCACTCCCCTTCAAAGCTATTATTACCGCTGTCGTACACTGCTATTTTGGGCGGCACTATTACGCTTATTGGTACATCAACCAACTTAATCGTCAATGGCTTTGCAGTAGATGCGGGCATGGAACCGCTGGGCTTTTTTGACTTTACCTTAGTGGGTTTGGGCGCGCTAAGCGTAGGCCTAATTACCATTTTAGTAATGCTTAAATACTTACCCGACAACGGTAAAAGCGACCAAGAAGTCGTGCCTTTTTACCTAGAAGGTAAAGTACAATCAAGCTCAAAATTAATAGGCCAAACCGTAGAAGAAAACGGCCTGCGTGATTTAAAAGACTTATTCCTTGCTGAAATCATTCGCGACGGGAGCCGCATTTGCGCAGTCACTCCACAGCAAATTATTCAAAAAGACGACGTGCTGCTGTTTGTAGGTGACATAAAATCGGTGCCATTACTTACCCGTTTCGACGGCCTAAAAGTCGTGCACGAAAATCATCAAAAAGACATAGAACACTTAGTAGAAGTAGTCGTAAGTCAATCTTCAAAATTTATTGGCAAAACCGTAAAAGAAGCCCGCTTTAGAGAGCAGTTTCATGCAGCCGTTATTGCTATTCGTCGTGGGCACGACCGCTTACAAGGCGGCCTTGGGCAAGTGCAATTACAAGCTGGCGACTCACTTATACTCGCACCAGGCAAAAACTTTTACAGCTTGCCTAATTTAAAGCGCGAATTTGTGTATATTTCAGGGTTTGACTTACAAGCCCACCTTGCACCTAAACAATCAAACATTGTGTTACTAAGCTTTGCCGCAGTACTGGGTTTAAGCATTATTGGCATAGTGCCGCTGGTTAAAGGCTTATTAGTATTACTGATTGGCTTAATGCTCAGTGGCACCATAAAACTTAACGAAGTAAAACGCCGTTTTCCTATCGAGTTATTAGTGGTAGTAGGCAGCGCCATTGGCCTTGCTAAATTAATGATAGGCACCGGACTTGCCGGGCAAATATCCGACGCCATGTTTATGGTACTTGGGGATTTTGGCCCGTACGGCGCATTTATTGCCATATTTTTAATGACCGTATTATTTACCGAGCTTATTACTAATAACGCAGCAGCTGCCTTGTCGTTCCCTGTTGCTTACTCGCTCGCGGTTGGTTTTAATGTAGACCCGCTACCGTTTATTATGGCGGTTGCCTTTGGCGCATCAGCCAGCTTTATATCGCCATTTGGGTATCAAACTAATCTAATGGTTTATAGCGCGGGTAACTATCGCTTAAAAGATTACATAGTGATGGGCTTACCCCTTTCTATTATTTATTCAATCACGGTATTAACCTTGATCCCGCTGGTATTTCCGTTTTAATACCTGCGCTTACAGCATAAGAGACTCTCACTATGGATGAAAATATAGTTTGGCATAACTACGCAACGACAAAAGCACAGCGTAGTGAGCAAAAAAAACATAAGCCCGCTATTTTATGGTTTACCGGCTTTTCAGGCTCTGGTAAAAGCACCGTAGCAAACGCACTAGAAGCGGCGCTTAATCAGCAAGGTACGCACACTTACCTGCTCGATGGCGACAACGTACGCCACGGTTTGTGTAAAGATCTAGGCTTTAGCGACGAAGACCGCATTGAAAACATACGCCGCGTAGGCGAAACCGCAAAACTAATGACCGACGCTGGCTTGTTAGTACTTACTGCGTTTATATCGCCTTTTAGAGCAGAACGCGACATGGTGCGTAACTTAGTAGACGAAGGCGAATTTATCGAAGTATTTATCGATACCCCACTGGATGTATGCGAAAGCCGCGATCCTAAAGGCTTATACAAAAAAGCCCGCGCTGGAGAGATAAAACACTTCACTGGTATCGATTCAAGCTACGAAGTGCCAAACAATCCAGAAATAATTTTAGATACAAGTAAAAACACCCTAGACCAATCGGTTACACAACTGATAACGTATCTAAAACAAAAGCACATAATATAGGTTAACCCCATGAATCAAACCGAACTGCTAGAAGAAACCCTCATCCTTGCCCGTAAAGCAGGCCAAGCGATAATGGGAATTTACGAAAAGGATTTTAACGTTGAGTACAAAGCCGATGAAAGCCCCGTAACCGACGCCGATTTAGCAGCTCATAAACTAATTGTGGCAGGTCTTCAACAGCTCACACCTGATATTCCAATACTCAGTGAAGAAAACGCCGACATAAGCTGGGATGTCCGCCAAACGTGGAAAAGCTACTGGTTAGTTGATCCAATCGACGGCACTAAAGAATTTATTAAAAAGAACGGTGAATTTACCGTAAACATCGCCCTAATTAAAAACGGCACTCCTATTTTAGCCGTAGTAGATGCACCTGCCCTTGGCGTATCGTACTTAGCCGCCGAAGCCATTGGCGCATTTAAAGATAAAGGCGATGAGCGAATTGAGCTTAAGGTAACTACCAAACCTAACAAAGGGTTAATTCGTGTTGTAGGCAGCCGCTCTCACCCATCACCCGATTTAGCCGAGTTTGTAAAACGCTTTGACGAGGTTGAAATGGTGTCAAAAGGCAGCTCACTAAAACTGTGTTTAGTCGCCGAAGGCAGTGCTGATATTTACCCCCGCTTAGGCCCAACCTGTGAATGGGATACGGGTGCTGGCCATGCCATCGCCGAAATAGCCGGTGCTAAAGTCACTAAGCTTGATGGCAGCCCGCTTATTTATAACACTAAAGATGAGTACTTAAATCCGTATTTTATTGTGAGTGCGATAGAAGAGTAAGCGCCTAGAGCTGTTAGCGGTTAATTTAAAAGCAGCTCAGCGTTAAATTATTTGTAGGTCGGGATTTATCCCGTCATTTTGTCGGGCTAAAGCCAGACCTACAAAAGAGCTGCACCGCAAGTACAAACACTGTATTTCGTGGGGATACATTTAGCTCTGATAACCAATATGACATTCAGCGAAACCCAGAATGCTGAGCCATAAGCTGCATATTCCGCCTCGTAGGAGATAGCTTCAGCCACGAAAAATCCTACACCGAACTTTATTAAAAAACAAATTTCACCACCGAGGCGCTTCGCGCTGCACAGAGATTGTTTTTGTAGGTCGGGGTTTACCCCGTCACATTGTCAGGCTAAAGCCAGACCTACAAGATATAAAGCCGTAAGTACAAATCACCGTAGGAGATGGCTTTAGCCACGAAAAAGCCTGCACTGTATTCTATTTGAAAAAACAATTTCACCGCAGAGCTCGCCGAGGCGCTTCGCTGCACAGAGCGATTACAACGCCTCAGAAAAACTTAAGCTTTTTATTGCCAAATCGATATCTGATTTATTTTCTTGATTATCTTTAAGCTCTGCAAGTATCTGTAAAATGTTTTCTCTCTGCCCAGGTGAAAGGTCTGAAAAATGCTCTTGCAAATGTTTAATTGTTAAATGTTGGTACGGTACTGGTCTAACTAAAAACTCAACAGTCCGTGTATTTTTATTTTTGATTACAACTTCTAATAGATTTTTCATTAGCCTATTTAAAAAGTTAAATTCACCATCGGCTAACTGCGAAAAAGCTATAAAACTTAGGCACACATACAAAGATTGTTCAGATAACTTATGCGCATTTTCATTTAAAAAATTAACTATATTAAGACCTTGAAAAAGCGCATTACTATGACTTGCAGCTTCCTTTCTTTCTACTTCATCTTTAATGTCCACATAATTTCTATTCAAATCCTTTATTTTAATTTTCCCTTCAAAACTTCGCTGTAATCTTTCCAATTGTCGTTCAAGCAACTTTTCTCCGCTTTCTAATTCAACTAGCTTATATAAAACTTTTTCCAAATTATTATTATCGATGGTTTGCTTTGTATATTCCTCAAAAAGGCCGTCAGTCAAAAAGCCATTTTTATCTTTTCCAATATGCTCTAAAACATCAAAAACTATTTGTTCAACCCTATTTTGGTACTTATTATCAGTAAAAAGTATCCGGCCAAAACGTTCAAATTCCTCTTGCCATCGATAATCACTACAAATATTTTTTGCTAATTCTTGAGTTGATAAAGATTTTATAGAATCAATAACAATCTGATCTCTTAGCTCATTTTCAGGGACTGTTTCCAGTAAAATACGCTTTAAATAATCAACAGTATCTAGTTTTACACCTAAATGTTGCTCGCCACTATTTTTATCACTTTTTAAACCATTTCCGCTTTTATTAGTTATATCTTCTTTAAGATTTAGTAATTCCTTGAATAAAGCATTGTAAACATGCGTAGCTTCACTATTTATAAAATCAGCTATCAAGTTTGAGAGGGTTTCATTTATTGTTTTTTGCTTTCCATCTTCTGTTTTAGCTACTGGTAACGGTTTAACATTAACTAAGCTTGTGTACGAGTTTACAAAAGCATTAAATAACGCAGGCTCAGCCTCACGTAATGTAGTGAGTAATAACAAAGAGCCAAAATCGACCTCTCCCAATAACTTTTCTTTAGTCCAACACTTACTTACGCGTCGCATCACTCGCTTCAAAACTCGAATTGAAACTATAAAGTTATTAGAAATAATAGCTGGCTGATAAAAAGTCTGACGAAAGGTAAGAGGGGTTTGGTTGAAATATTGTTCAGAACTACTTATTGAAGAATGTGTTAACAACATATCATTCTCGAATACTTCTTTAGTGCATAGCTTTGCCCACTTACATAAAGTTTTCTTTGAATCTTCGGATACTATCGTTTCGATGTGATCGGCCAGCTTGCTTTGTACTTCAATATACAAGGACTTCTCATTACCCATCGCAACGATAAAATTGATATGACTTAAGTTTTTATCTTTCAATCTATCCAGCAGCGCGGCTATATCATTCAAACGTTTCTCATTTTCATCGCCAGTACCACGATCAACGTCTTGCAAAGTAATGAGTAGTTTATGGTTTGTTGTTTTTAGTACATCATTAAGCTTTTGAAAACTTCCCTCAATATCAACAGGGCCTGCGAGTAACGTAGATGCAAACTGAAACATACTACCACCCGACTTTAGTGCTTCAGTGTAATGTTTAGGTAGTGTACGAAAGGCACACATATCAATATATTGGCTTATATCATCAATAATATTGCTGAGTATCACATGAGCAACATTCCCGCTTGCAGCGCCCCATGTTGATATATCGCTGTGTATCCAAGTACTCTCTTTTTCAGAGTTTTTTGCCAAATCATTCACAATACTTTCGACGATACTGCTTTTTCCGCAACCATAAGGTCCACATAATGCTATGTGCTGCGCTAAATCTTTTTCATACTTATCACCACCATTTTGCAGCCGCTCGGTGATACGCTTGGCATACACCTGTAAGTCTGGCTCTAATTCCTCTGTGCTTTTAATAGTCGAATCGTCTTTAAACCAACTTTTAAACTGATCTAATGTTTTAAAATCACCAGAACTCAGATTTTTCGTACGCTCCAAAGTTATTTGATTACGATTCCATTTAGCTTTAATGCATTCATTTATATATTTGATTATCAAAAATATTGCAGAGAATATGTAAATATCTACTGTTATAAAAAGCGGCCAACTAAAGCCTATCTGACTGATATGCCAATAAATGAAAGCTGTACTAATCACTGCGATAAGAGAAAAGCATACAACTAAATTAAGGCTAATTCTTTCATTGCTTTGTTGATAAGCTGTAATTATGGAAGAGCCTAAAATTAATACGATGAAATACTCAAAACAAGAAGTAGCAGCTATTAACTCTTCTTGGTTTGAAGTGAAATACAAAATAGCCCCTATAATAGTTACCGATAACCATAAGCTCATTGTCACTGGCGGGTATCGCCAGCTAAATCCAATATCGCGTTTAGGGTGCGATATATAAAATTTATCAAGCAACAGCTTTATGCCAATACCCGCTAAAAAAGCACCGCTGTAATGTAAAACCGGATTCGCAGCTAAAATAGCGCTCCAACTCGAATATGCCTTTTGTACAAAACCGGCTTTGCTTAAAAATACAGTAATTGTTGCGGCGGTAATTGCGTACAATAAAAGAGAAAGCCAGCGTGTGGCTGTAATGGGGAGAGTTTTAACTTGCGACAACTTAATATCCTTATCAATACGTTACTTTGCCAGTGTATATCAATTGAACATTATTGAATAAGCAAGTTTAATAAATAAAACCGCCTCTCTGGCTTCATTAATCGCATGACGCTATGACATGTTGGGTTTCGCTTCGCTCTACCCAACCTACGTTTTTACTTAAAATGAAACTATAAATTCAATAAAACCTAATTTATGAAATTATTATTTCATAAATTGAGCTTTAAGAATCAATTACTGTTTGGGATATTAGTTATTCAAGTATTTGACTAATCACAAAAATGAAACTATATTTTCACTTAACATTAGTAAATGAAAATATAGTTTTATATGAATAAAAGCGATAGCCATTCATTAGTTAAGCGTGGAGCCACTGTATTCCCGCGTAACCTTAAAATACTCCACAACTTGGGTGAAAATATTTTACTCGCAATGAAACGACGCGGGATCACCCAAGAAGTGATGTTCAACAGGACGGGAATTTCTAAGCCAACACTTCGCAAAATAACTAAAGGCGATCCTTCCGTGTCTATTGGGCATTACGTAAATGTTCTTGCCGTTTTAAACCTTCTCGAAGACTTGAGCAAAGTAGCACTTGATGATGAATTAGGTAGAAAGTTGCAAGACATTGAGCTTTTAAATAAAAAACGATAGAGGTTACCAATGGAAATTTTTGTTTACGCCGATTGGCTTATTACTGAAAAACCTTTATTTTTAGGAACACTAAGATCGTCGGTTATTCGCGGTAAAGAGCATTTTAGCTTTAGTTATGACAAAGATTGGCTCGTCTCTAAATTTGCACTTCAAATAGATCCAACATTGCAATTATATGCTGGAGAGCAGCATGCTACTGATGACAAAAATTTCAAAGTGTTTTTAGATTCGTGTCCTGATCGATGGGGCCGCTTATTAATGCAGCGCAGAGAAGCCGTTATTGCGCGTAACGAAGGGCGCAAAGCAAATGCACTATTTGAAACGCATTATTTATTAGGAGTTCATGACTCTTTCAGGATGGGGGCTTTAAGATTTTGCACTGCTCGTGATGGCAATTTCCTTGATGATAATGAAGACTTCTCCACACCAGCCATAACTTCGCTGCCAGAACTTGAAAAAGCAGCTAAAGGCATTGAAAGTAAACCTGACTTTGAAAATCCTGATTATTTAAAATGGCTGAACATGCTCATCTCACCGGGTTCTTCACTTGGTGGCGCAAGACCAAAAGCATCTGTGAAAGATATTGACGGCTCTTTGTGGCTTGCTAAATTTCCTAGTCGTTATGATGAATATGATATTGGCCTATGGGAATATATAGTTTACAAAATGGCGCTAAATGCTGGAATTAATATGTCTGAATGCAAGGTGCAGACTATTGGCTCTGATCATCATATTTTTCTTACTAAGCGATTCGATCGGCTAGAAGGTGGACATAGGCTGCTATTCACTTCTGCTATGACACAGCTAAAGTACTTTGATGGCAACGACGACGGAGCAAGTTACCTTGAGTTAGCTGAATTTTTAATTGAAAATGGCTCTAATACTCAAGAAGATTTAAAACAGCTTTGGACGCGTATGTTATTTAATATCATGGTTTCAAATAGTGATGATCACTTACGTAACCATGGCTTTATTTTTGATACTACAGGTTGGCGTTTATCTCCCGCTTACGATATTAACCCTACTCAAAACGCTACGGGATTACATCTAAATATTGATGACAAAGACAATGCTTTAGAAATAGATCTAGCGTTTGATGTTGCACACTACTTTCAACTTAATGTTAAAACTGCTAACGAAGTCTATACGCAGGTTAAAAATGCGGTTCAAGAATGGAATGAACTAGCAAAAAATCTCGGTATTTCGCAAGGCGAGCGAGACCTAATGAAAGACTGCTTTATTATTCAATAAATCAAAGTAGAGTCATATTTAGGGTTATTATTTTTTAGGGGATTGCCTAACCAACGCTCCTTGTCGCTCACTTTTATACCACTGTTTCGTATTCATGACACTTACCTTCCAATTGGGTCTAATTAATTAGTCTACAAATCCCCACAAAACATGAAATTTTTAGCTAAAAACTACATTCTTCTGCGCAATTGTTATTAATAATGGATGAGCACACACATGATAACACCTCAAGGTGTAACGCTTTCAAATACATCAATAAATAACACACTCTTTTACCTCAAAATAGAACCAGCACGATATACAATGGACGCTAAGTCTATTTGGCACGGCCGTTGGTGCGGGTATTTTATTTTTACCTATTAATATTGGCATTGGCGGTTTTTGGCCGTTAATTATTTTGGCGTGTTTAGCATTCCCAATGACCTTTTGTGCCCACCGAGAGTTATCGCGTTTTGTACTTTCGCAAAAAATAAAGATACGACTTTACCGATGTAGTTGAAGAGCACTTTGGTGTGACTGCAGAACGGTTAATTTCTTTATTGTACTTTTTATCTATATTCCCAATTTTGCTTATTTACGGTGTGGCTTAACCAATACTATTGATAGCTTTATGGTTATTCAAATCGGGATGGAATCGCTTTCTCGCGTATTGCTTTCAGGCCTATTGGTTGCGGGTATTATCCTTCGGATCTTGTTTTTAGTTTAGGACGAAAGTCAAAAGAAAAATCTGCTCCAGTTTACTCATGATGGCTGTTATAAATTTTTTCTAATTACCTACCATTAACTGAAAGCTTTTTAAAAGCAACAACCCTTAACGATTTTGCTGGGCGATAAAAGCAAGCGAGTGCTGATTGAATAAGTCAGGACGTTCCACATTACAGACATGGCCACAATGGTGAATAGTTTGCAGTACGCTGTTTTTATGGCGCTTAACCATTTCTTTAACAGGGCCAAGGAACATATGATCTTCCTTACCCATAATGTACAGAATGGGAATATCAATGTCTTTTTCTTTGAAATATTGCATTAAAGGATTTACATCCATGGCTAATTTAAACCATTTTATAAACTCTTTTTGGCACAAGCGCTTTGCTTCACGAACAAACAAAAGTCGAGATTCTTTATGACGCTTTTTCGGCATCATAATAAAAGCAAATAAGCGATACAACCACATATAAGGCAGGAAGTGTTTAAAAGTATTACCTAAATAAACCAATGTATTACTGCGAGTATTAAAACGAGTAACCGCTCCACCTAGCACCATGCTAGAAACATATTGCGGCGCAATTTCAGCAATATTTCGAATAAGAATTGTGCCCAATGAAATACCAACAAAGTGTGCGCTGGTAATATTGTTATGATCTAACACATCTATGATGTCTTTAGAGACATTATTAAATGAATAATTATTATCAACAAAGTTTTGTAGTAGATTATTCGATTTGCCGTGACCGCGAAGATCAAGCAACAACACATTATATTCTTTTTTATACGCTTTAAGCTGACGAAACCAGATTGCCGAACTACCACCGGCTCCATGGACAAATACAACCCATGTTTTACTGGCTTCGTGTGGAAAAATAGTATGGAAAAGAATTTCTGTACTCATTGCAGTTAGCGGCCTATTTACTTCATTTGGCATATTCAATTGCAAGAAGTATAACGGAGTTTAATAAAAATCTCTCATGAAGTTCAGATCAATAGCTTCTACTTAACAACTTTTCGGAGCAGATTTTGATTTTTAAATAAAAACGACTTACTTCTATTCTCAACGTATTTTAGGCGCTTGTCCGTGAAAATCTAAATACAGTTTTTTAAGTTTGTCAGGAACAAGTGGCCAACCTATTTCAATTCCAATGGGAGTGGCCTTGCAAAATAAGTGCTCAACGTAATAAGTGTCTATGTACTCAAGTTCAGCAGGACTTGCAGAGTCTAATTTTAGACTCATATATGACAAGTGCTTTAGAGCGTTGGTGACTTTATTTTCGTTGAATGCAAAAGTTGTTAAGTTTGCAAACTCTTCCATGCGAAAAGTAAGCGCCCAACTTTCGTGTTTATCCATTAGCGGGATCACATCTGGAAACTTACATTGTATATCCTTAATGAATCTTATTATTTCTTGCTTTTCCATATACTCCCTTGCTGCACATAGTTATACAAATGCCATTGTACCAGCTAAAAATAATTTGGTGGGGCACGGACAAAGCCAACTGTTCTTGTCCGCGTTTACGACCTCGTTAACTTAACGTTTTGATAACCATACCCACACCATATAATTTTTTAAATGCCTAAATATTGTTTTTATTTAAGACTTACGCTCAATACGTTAAGTTTTTTTAAGGCCTCAAACGATTTTTTAGTAAGCTTCCAATCGCCCTGCACCACTTCAAAAACCCACTTAAACTATTGCTTATGTTAACTTTTTAAATAATTACGATATAAAAATATCAGTCTTCAGCAACTCTATGGAACAGTTAAACGTATATTAATTTAATATCTTCACATAAAGATACTTGACACAAAGTTAATTCTTACATATCTTTACGTCGAGATTCTTTACAACCCTTTAACTTTAAATTGGAGAACATTATGAAAAACATTATTCAAGTAGCTGGCATTATCGACCGAGAAGAAGCAAATCTAATGCTGGAGTCTGGCATTGAGTGGCTTGGCTTTCCTTTACGCTTACCTTCTGGAAAAGATGATATTTCTGAAACAGATGCAATGAGCATTATTAAAAGCTTAAGTGAGCCTCAAGCCGGTGTGTTGATTAGCTATATGGTAGATGCTGAAGAAGTGAGCGGTTATTGCAGTGAGCTAGGTGTAAAAGCAGTTCAACTACACGGTGATATTAGTGTGGCAGAAATGAAAAAGCTTAGAGAGCTGCGCCCTGATCTTTTCTTATTAAAAAGCCTTGTTGTGAAAGAAGACAATGCTGAAGAGCTGTTAGAAATTGTTGATACCATGGCTGACTTTGTTGACATGTTTATCACTGATACATTTAACCCTAAAACGGGTGCTAAAGGCGCTACTGGTTTAACGCATAACTGGGACGTAAGCGCTGAACTTGTTAGACGATCTCCAAAACCTCTAATGATGGCTGGCGGTTTAACGCCTGAAAATGTAGCTGATGCAATCTATAAGGTTAAACCAGCCGCAGTTGATTCACATACGGGATTAGAAGGTAGCGACGGCAGAAAAGATGCCGCTAAAGTGAAGAAATTCATTCGCGAAGCTGAAAAAGCATTTTCGGAGATCAATGCTTAATATAATTCACTGCCAGATTAACACCCCTAATCTGGCAGACTCAAATAGGGAGAGCGTTATGAATGCAAATCAAGTTATTCAAATATATAAAGAAGACTCACAAATACTCTCAAGTAGTGTGATCGAGTTACCGCAAACAAATAGACTAAAATACCTGCATGCAAAAATGCGTGACAAGGTAGCTAGTAAAAGCCAATTCATTTTTTATGCTGATCAAGTGTTTCGTCTGCTGATTGAAAAAAGCTTAGAATTAGTACCATTTAAAGATCTCGATGTAACTACTCCCGTGGGAGAAACATACAAAGGCAAGCAGTTTGCAGATCCAATATGTGCCGTTTCTGTGGTTCGTGCTGGTGAAAGTATGGAAAATGAGCTGCGTCATATTGACTTAAAAATTCCCATTGGAAAAATTTTAATACAACGCGATGTCGTCACAAAATTGCCAACTCTTTATTATTCAAAACTTCCGGATCATATTGCTAAATGTCGCGTGCTGATATTCGAACCTATGTTGGCGACAGGCGGCTCTGCAATTTGTGCTATTCAGGTGCTTATAGATGCTGGTGTTTTAGAAGAAAATATCATTTTTGTTAATCTTTTGTGCTCCCCTGAGGGGATTCAAAAAGTTACTCAGCAATTTAAAAAAATTCAAATAGTCACGTCTTCAATTGAAGAGTATCTAAATGGAAACGCATTTATGATACCTGGAATTGGCGACTTCGGAGATCGCTACTTCGGTACGACCGATGTGGGGGCCGTATGACAAATAAACAACTAATACTTTGGATGTTAGTTGCTATGATTGCCCCAACAATTTGGGGCAGTACATACATAGTAACGACCGAGCTATTACCGCCAGATATGCCTTTAATAGCGTCAACACTTCGTGCTTTACCTGCTGGTATTTTATTAGTACTGATTGGTCGAAAGCTACCTAAAGGCATCTGGTGGGTGCGTTCTATCGTGCTTGGCATACTTAATATTGGTGGCTTTTTTTACTGTTTATTTGTAGCAGCCTATCTATTACCCGGTGGTGTAGCTGCACTTGTTATGTCGTGCCAACCTATCATAGTCATGATACTTGGTGCGCTACTCTTTAAAGATCCCCTTAATTTAAGGCAATTTATTGCTTGTGCAATTGCGGCTGTTGGAGTCGCGATGTTGGTCTTAGAACCAAATATGAATTTACCTGTTCAAGGTGTTATTGCAGGTTTAATTGGTGCCGCTTCAATGGCCACGGGAATAGTATTAACAAAAAAATGGGGCAAGCCTGCTGACGTTAATTTATATACTTTTACAGGCTGGCAACTCGTTGTAGGTGGATTATTTTTACTCCCGATTGGATTAGTACAAGAAGGCTTACCTAGTAACCTAACAGTAGACAATATAATTGGTTATTCCTACTTAAGTATCATTGGCGCCTTGTTCGCTTATATAGTTTGGTTTAAAGCTATTGAAAAACTGCCAGTTGTTACGGTGTCTTTTATATCGTTTGCAAGTCCAATCTCAGCAACATTATTGGGTTATTTTATTCTTTCGCAAAGGCTAACGATGAGTCAAACATTAGGCGCAGTCATTATTGTATTAGCCATTGTTATATCTCAAGTACAGCTGTTTAAAAAATCAAGTTCCAATTTTAATCTGGAACCATCATTAAACAAAAAAATTAGTTAAAGGAAGTAAACATGGACAACTTATTTACAGAAGCTCGTTTTGGGAAAATCAACGCAAGCAATCGCTTTGTAATGGCACCAATGAGTAGAAACAGGGCAACAGCTGAAGGATTAGCAACGCCTCTTATGGCAACCTATTATGCTCAAAGAGCAACAGCTGGGTTAATTATTTCTGAAGGTATTCAACCTAACCAAGTTGGTCAAGGTTTTATGAATTCCCCAGGGCTACATAATTTACAACATGTGAAAAGCTGGCAGCCCATTACTGAAGCAGTACATAAAAGGGGAGGCAAAATTGTAGCTCAATTGATGCATTCTGGTCGTATTGGGCATCCTGAATTATACCCCAGTGCTCATCAATCAATAGCGCCTTCAGCAATTAAAGCTACCGGAGACGCTTTTACACCAACAGGGCCAAAGAGCTACCCTACACCAAAAGAAATGACATTAGATGAAATTACAGCAACCATTGAAGACTTCGCAAAATCAGCTGAATTAGCGATTCAGGCAGGTTTTGATGGGGTAGAAATACACGCAGGAAATGGTTTTTTACTTCACCAATTTATGGCAAGCAATACAAATAATAGAGCCGATCTATTTGGTGGTAGCGTCAAAAACCGTTTAAGATTTACGCTAAAAGTAGTGGCGGCTGTTACACAAGCTATTGGTGCTAAAAGAGTCGGTATTCGTATTTCTCCCGACAATACTTACAATGACATTATTGAACAAGACAGTGAAGTGCTCTACCAAACTCTTATTAGTCAGTTGCCAACTGATCTGGCGTATTTGCATATTATGGAAGCGGCTAACCGTGAGCACACCCAGCAGATCCGTAACCAATGGTTAGGTAAGCTTATATTAAACCCTCACAAAGCTTGGCAGGATGGCCCTGTAACCCCTGCTATTGCATCAGATGTGTTAAATGAAAATTTATGCGATGGTGTGGCATTAGGGGCACTCTTTTTAGCAAACCCTGATTTGGTAGAACGTACTAAGTTAAATGCTTCTTTTAATAATGTAGATCCCGATACGTTTTATGGTGGCGACGAAACCGGTTATACCGATTATCCTACAATGGTAGATAAAAGTGCATCGCTATCTGAGAAACAAAGTGAATCTATATTAGAGCGTGTTGAGCTTTCGTGATTAATTTTGCACCTGTAGGTTTGGTAGTTAGGCGAGGCAGAGTTTATGTCGTGTGATTATTCCCCATAAATAGGCGATAACGCAGCGTAAGTGCCAAACATCCGTAGCCCTTAGGTTCGTCCTAGGGGCGATTTACTCTTTGCTGCTACATAGATGTAAATAAAAGCCGTGAGTAGGGCGCGGAAGCTTTGCGCGAATTTACCTATTCTTACATAAAGATAAGTTAGTAAGGTGATGCAGGAGCGTTACCAAAGCTACCAAGTTACAAATCTCGCGCCACGATTAAATCGCTCCTCGATTGAACAAATTTTAATCCACAAAGATCAACATGCCCTAGATAGAACAAATTGTGCTCCTGAAAGGCCAACTGGCCTTATTTATAAGTAGAGCTAGAAAGGCCTAAAAGTAATTTTTTAAGTAATACTGCGAGTTGCTGCTGCTCCGACTTATCTAAAGGTGACAATAAAGACTGCCCTTTTGCGATATGCTCCTCTACAACCTGATCAATCAATTGAAAACCTTTCTCTGTTAAAGACACCATAACGCCTCGACGGTCATTAGGATCAGAGCTGCGTGCAACCAAGTCTTTAGCTTCTAGTTTATCGATACGGTTTGTCATTGAGCCTGAGGTTAGCATTAATGTCTGCAATAGTTGATTTGGACTCAATGTAAACGGTTTTCCTGAACGCCTAATTGTCGCTAATACATCAAATTCGCCACCATTGAGGCCAAAACGGCCAAATACAGTTTGTAATTCTTTGCTAAACATTGCATCGGTACGAACGAGTCGGCCCATAACTCCCATAGGCGAAGGGTCTAAATCAGGTCTTTCTTTATTCCACTGGGCTATAACGACGTCAACAAGATCATTTTTCATTATATCTACTACTCTAATTTAAATTGATAAACCAATATAACTCACAACAACCTCTACGACAAGACTCATCACAACAAGTATCTTCACACAAAGATACTTGACATTAAGATTGTATGTATTATCTTTTACCTAACTTTGTTACATGAGAGTTATGTGTAGTACTCATTTTTAACAAGGCAATTCAAAAATTAGTCATCTATAAAATTTTAAATAAAGGAATAGGCATAGAAATGAAACTACATAACCAACTAAATCGAACCGAAAACCTTGAGCAAGATCAGATATCTTTTTTGGGAGAAAGTGATACTCGAACATTGTTTGATTTAATTCAAAAGCAAATTATTGAAACACCTGATGAAACTGCAGTAATTAGTAACCAAGGAGATTGGAGCTATAAAATGCTGGATAAAAAATCAGCTAACATTGCCTCTTTACTCCATCAGCATGGTGCTAAGCAAGGTGAATATGTTGGTTTGTTTGTCGATCCATCGCCTGACTTAATTTTTGGTGTGTGGGGAGCTATTTATGCAGGATGCGGATACCTTCCACTGTCTCCTGAATACCCTGAAAAACGTATTAGCTATATGCTAAAAGACTCTAAAGCGCGCTTAGTTTTAACTCAAGCACATTTAAAAGAGCAAATTACTGCATTGGTTAGCAGCGACATTACTGTGATTTCAATAGATGATGTTGATGATAATACGTCATATTATGCGCCACTATCACAAGATAGCCTTGCTTATATGATTTACACCTCTGGAAGCACAGGTGATCCAAAAGGCGTCATCATTGAACATAGCAGTATTGTTAATCAGCTTCTGTGGCTAAAAGAAGAGCATAGCTTTAGCCAATCAACTCGTATTGTACAAAAAACGCCTTTTAGCTTTGATGCAGCCCAATGGGAGATTTTAGCTAATGCAATCGGTATTTGTGTTGTTACAAGTGAAGTAGGAATGTATCGCGATCCGCTTGCACTTATTGATTTAATCATTGAAAAACAAGTGACCGTTTTGCAATGTGTTCCTACCCTTTTACAAGCCTTGCTTGATTCGCCTTGTATTCAATTGTGCAACTCATTGTCTCACGTGTTCAGTGGGGGTGAAACGCTTACTAAACAGCTCGCCTTGCAATTTTTTGAAACACTGCCTGAAAAAGATCTAATCAATTTATATGGGCCAACAGAATGCACAATAAATTCATCCAGCCATAAAGTAACACCTCATACTTTAGAACAAGCGTTTGATGCAATTACCATTGGTAAGCCTGTAGCCAATACTCACTACTATATACTTGATGAACAGTTAAACTTAGTTGATGAGGGTGAATCTGGTGAGCTTTATATTAGTGGTGTGCAGGTTGCTAGAGGTTATTTAAACCGTAACGATACAACGCTCGAAAGATTTATATCTAACCCTCACAATAGCGAGCCTATGCATAATACGCTCTATCGCAGTGGTGATATTGTAAAACGTGATAAAGAAGGTAACACACACTTTTTAGGTCGCGCCGATAATCAAATTAAATTACGTGGTTACCGTGTTGAGCTTGATGAAATTAGACTTGCCATTGAAAAGCATGATTGGATAAAAAATGCCGCAATGGTTGTAAAAAATGACCAGCGTACCGGTTTTCAAAATCTTATTGCATGCATTGAATTAAATCATCGTGAAGCCGCTTTAATGGATCAAGGCAAGCAGAGTGAACACCATCAATCTAAAAAAAGTAAATTACAAGTTAAAGCACAACTCTCTAATGCTGGATTTAGACAACCACAAGCGCTGTTAAACTTACCCGTATTTAATTTACCAAATAAAAACGCATCAAAAGAGCAAACTGAAACTGTTTTTGCTCGTAAAACTTATCGTTACTTTGATGGTGGAAATGTGTGTGAGCAAGAAATACTTAACTTACTCAAAAAACAAAAATCAGAGATCCCTACACGCCCTGTCAGCGCATTAGAATATGATGAATTTGGTCAAATCATGAGATATTTTGGCCAGTTTAAAAGCAAGCAACGCTTACTGCCCAAGTATGGCTATGCATCTCCAGGCGCCCTGTATGCTACGCAGTTATTTTTAGAAATACATAATTTATTTAATTTAAAATCGGGTATTTATTATTATCACCCTGAACTACATACCCTGCATCTTGTACGCTCATTAGCGCCTGCAAGCACGGTTAAATTAACTTGCCATTTTTTAGGTAAACAATCAGCTATAGAACCTGTATATCAAAATAATATATTAGAAGTTTTAGAAATGGAAACAGGCCATATGCTTGGCTTATTTGATCATATTTTACCTCAGTTTGGCCTTTCAATTGGCGCTGCTAGTTTTGACAATGAATACCAAGATTACTTAGCTGTTCACGAAGATGACGCCTACTTAGGAAGTTTTGATATTAGCCAACATAGCGAAACTGACTCGCTTTCAAATGTTGAGACCTTAGTGCAAATTCAAAATGTAGATGGTTTAAATTCAGGACAATACACAGTTCAAGATAATCAGCTGACACCCCTTTCTGATCAGCTAATTGAAAAGAAAAAAGTGATTGCCATTAATCAGCAAGTCTATGATAGAGCTTCTTTTGGTATTTCTTTACTTAATCATTCTACAACGGCTTGGCGACACTATATTGATTTAGGTCGTAAGTTACAGCAGTTACAAATGAACGACTTAAACATAGGTTTAATGTCTTCTGGTTATAGCTCAAAATCTGGTAATAATTTACCTTCAGCCAATCGTATTGAAGAAATTTTATCTGATGCGAATTGTACAATGAAACCATTTTATTTTTGCATTGGTGGAAAAATTACAGATGAGCAAAAGCGCAGTGAAGGTATGAAAGAAGACGCTATACATATGCGTGGCCCCCTTGAAATATTGAATCATGATTTACAAAATTCGCTACCTAGCTATATGGTACCTAATAAAATTATAACTTTTGCTGAATTCCCACAAACAGCGAATGGGAAAGTCGATTATCTCGCTCTAAAAAATTCAGAGAAACTTGATAATATTGAAAATAAGGCAGCCTACATTGAGCCTCGAAATAAATTAGAAGAGAAAATAGCTGATATTTGGCTCCATGTGATGAAATGGGACAAAGTATCAGTCCAAGATAATTTTTTTGAAAGTGGTGGAAACTCTTTAACAGCCGTTACATTTATGAATACTTTAAATAAAGAGTTGAGCATTAGTATCCCAATGCAAGCTATCTTTCAAGCCCCCACTATTGAAGCACTTGCTCTTTATATTAAGCAAAACGATAACAGCTCACATAGTCGGTTGATTAATTTAAATAACTCTACACAAAAATCGCGAATTTTCTGCTGGCCTGGTTTAGGTGGGTATCCAATGAGCTTAAAACCTTTAGCTGAAAAAGTGGCCGATGAAGCGACGTTTATTGCAGTGCAAGCGCATGGCCTTAATTGTGATGAAGTTCCTTACGATACAATACAAGAAATGGCAGAAGCTGATATCAAGCTAATCAAAAATGAGCAACCAACGGGTCCTTATACGTTATGGGGATACTCTTTTGGGGCGCGTGTTGCATTTGAAGTGGCCCATCAACTTGAAGCAAGTGGCGAGACCGTGGAAGCACTTTATCTCATTGCACCTGGCTCACCTAATCTACCTCAGTATTCACAAAAAGAGCAGACACCTTGTTTTACTTCTCCTGCATTTGTCACCATTTTATTTTCAGTGTTCTTTCAAAAAATACAAGGCCCGGTATTAGAACAATGTTTATCGGCAGTGACTAATAAACAACAGTTTATTGACTTTGTATGTATGAATCATCGCACTTTGAATCGAGATGTTGTCAGTAAAATCATAGAAGTAGTCATGCGCACTTATGAGTTTAAATATACATTCACAGAGTTGCTTGAACGCCAAGTAAAAGCACCAAAAGTGATATTTAAAGCACAAGGAGATGATTATTCATTTATTGAAAACATTCCTGAGTACAACGAAAAAGAAGCGATAACACAACACTTACAAGCAGATCATTACGCATTATTAAAACATCAAGGTGTTGATGAGCTGTTTAATTGCATTGTGCAATCTCAAGGTTCTTACGAGAGCCATCGTTCATTATTAATAGCGTAAGGACGCAACATGCCGCATATCAACATACATTATTTTGATTCTCACGTATCCAGTTCTACCAAGAATAGGCTCGTGAAAAAAATTTCGGCACTGATAAGTAAAGAGTTTAAATGCAATAACGACTTTATTTCAATCGCACTGCATGCAGAGCAACCGAAAAATTGGCGACAACGTGTTTATAACAAACATATTATTCAGCAAAAATATAAATTAATTAAAAAACCAAGTTATTAGAGGAAAAATAAAATGAACAATACAAAGATAAATCTTGTTATTAAGCCTGAAATTAAACGGGCTCTTGAGTTAGGGCTTGCGGTCGTGGCACTTGAGTCTAATGTTATAACGCATGGCTTAGATTACCCTGAAAATAAACACACCGCGTTACAAGTAGAAGCAGCAGTTCGTGAATCGGGGGCAATCCCTGCAACCATTGGAGTCGCTAATGGTAAATTACTAATTGGCATGGATGAAAGTGAGATTGAGTTATTTGCAACAACCGCAAATATACCTAAAGTCAGCACGCGTGACTTACCCGTTGTATTAGCGACTAAGCAATTGGGTGCAACCACCGTTGCCTCATCTATTATTGCAGCTGAGTTAGCAGGAATATGCTTTTTTGCATCTGCCGGCATTGGTGGCGTTCATAGAGGAGCAAACAATACGATGGATATTTCTTCAGATCTTATGCAATTTACACGTTCACGGGTTGCCGTTGTATGTGCTGGTGCAAAAAACATACTCGATCTAGGTTTAACACTTGAATACTTAGAGACCCACAATGTTCCTATTATATCTTATCAATTTGATGATTTCCCTGCATTTTACTGTCGCTCAAGTGGCTATAAAGCACCACAACGGATAGATGATGCATCTATTTTAGCCGACATAATTGAAACCCAATGGCTGCTTGATAATAAGCGCAGTGTATTAATTACAACACCCACTAAGCTCGAAGATGCCATTGATAGTGATGATGTTAATGATGCTATCAACGCGGCAATTAGCTCGGCTCAAGCGCAAGGGATCAGTGGAAATAAAGTCACTAAGTACATTATGAAAGCAATTGATGAAGTAACTAAAGGGCGTTCAGCTAAAGCTAACAGTGCCGTTTTGATCAATACAGCGCGTGTTGCAGGGCATTTAGCTGTTGCCCATGCAAAGCAATCTAGTAATAAAAGAGAAGTAGCGTAAAAATAATGGGTGAAGTTTATTGACAAATTTTTTTAATTATATATCTTTATATAAAGATACTTTACATAAACAAACTTCACCCAAGCATATTACCTACTAGATGCACACAAGGAGCTAATTATGAATTTCATTCCATGGATTACAACGACAGGCATACTAGCAATTTTAATAGCGGGCAGCTTTGCAGTTAAAAGTAACATCATTGATGCGCGCAGCAATATAGGCAATGAACAATCGGCTAATGTCGAAGCTATGTATGTAGAAAAAGTTGCTCATCAGTCACATATAGATATTAGCGGTATCGTAAAAGCCCCTAAAACATTATCGTTAATTAATGAATCAGCAGGTAAAGTTACAAAACTCTATTTGCAATCTGGCGGTATTACTTATGCAGGTGATACGTTACTCGAAATAGAACACGAGGAGGAAAAAGCACAACTGCAAATAGCTAAATCACGCTTTGAACTACAAAACACCACCGTAAAGAGATATAAAAGCCTTTATAATTCAAATAAATTGAGCGCTCAGCAATTAGATGAATCAACGGCTTTACTTGCTCAATACCAAGCAGAAATAAACCTACTCTCAGCTAAAATTGCTAAAAAAGTGATTACAGCACCATTTACAGCCCGCGTTGGTATACATGACTTGCAAGTCGGTCAGTTTTTACCTGCTAATACAAATCTAACTCAGCTCATTGGTATTGAAAAATATATGTGGGTCGATTTTTCTCTCCCGCAAACCTATACAGAGCTAGCAATTAATACGCCGGTAGTATTAACGCTACTTGATGACACACAGACAGAAATAATTGCACAAGTAGCTTCTGTTGCACCAGAAATGTCAAAACACTCAAGACAGCTGAAATACCGTGCAAAAATTACATTAGGAAATACTAAACTAAATTCAAATCAACTCGTTAAAATTAAGGTACCTATTGGCAACAAAAAAGAGGTTGTTGCGATCCCATATTTAGCAGTTATTAAAGGCAAATTAGGGAACTATGTATATTTATTAAATAAAGACGAGGAAGGAAAAACATACGCTAAGCGTACACAAGTTGAATTAGGCGAACGTATTGGGGATCTCGTTATGATCACCAATGGCTTAACCTCAGGCGCATTAATCGCAAGTCATGGAGCATTTAAATTGCGTGACGGTTTAAGAGCATACTTGCTTAATTCAGAGCGTACTGTAGCTATGGAAGATACGTTATCTCCTAAGGTATCATTATGAAAAACAATCATTTTATGGATCGATTCATAACACAACCAACACTTGCAATCGTTTTATCCGCCATTATTTGTATTGCTGGGATTTGGTCAGTGCTTAAGGTGACTGTGCTACAGTTTCCAAAAATTGAAAGTTCATCTTTAGTTATTTCAACTAACTACGTAGGCGCATCAGCTGAAACAGTTAAAGGTTTTATTACAGAACCAATTGAACGTATTTCTGCTACGGTTCCAGGTGTTGATTATGTTGAATCAGTCACAATTGCAGGGAATAGCACTGTAACAGCTTACTTAAATTTAAACGAAGATAGTACTCGGGCTTTATCACAGCTTACTGCTCGTCTTAGCCAAGTTAAATATATGCTCCCGAATGATACTGAGGATCCCATTGTTAGCGTTAAGCGCACCGATCGACCTCATGCGCTATTTTATTTAAATATAGAGCATCAAGGCGAATCACTTACACAACTAACCGACTTTTTATCAAGGCAAGTGACTCCTATAATTACAGATATTGAGGGTGTTCAAAGAGTCGCAATTGAAGGCAGTAGAACGCCTGCGATGCGCGTGCATTTAAATTCTGCAAAGTTAGAAGCATTTGATCTTAGCGCTGACGATATTTACTCCGCGTTGGCTGCAAATAATACAATAGCTACGCTAGGTTATATAGAAACTAATAAACAAAAAATTGATCTGGTCGCTAATACACAATTGAAAAGTATCGATGAATTTAAGCAGTTAATTGTAAAACGTATAGATAATGATGTTATATATCTGAGAGATGTAGCCCATATTGAACTTGGCTCTGAGCAGCCAACGGTAAGTGCTCGCTTAAATCAGCATGATACTGTTTATATTTCAGTTTGGCCGCAGCCAGGTGCAAATGAAATTGAAGTTGGTGACGCACTTTACGCATTAACCGATAAAACTAATAAGACTTTACCGGATGGTATCAGCATTGGTTATGCCTATGATGGTACTTTATATATGCGCGATGCATTAAATGAGATTTTTAAAACACTTATTGAGACGGTTATTCTAGTAGGCGTTGTTGTTCTTTTTATGATGGGATCATTTAGAAGCTCAGCGGTACCTTTAGTGACTATTCCTATTTCAATATTAGGTGCTATTGCCGCAATGTATGTCGTCGGTTTTTCGTTAAACTTACTAACCGTGCTTGCTATTGTTCTCTCTGTTGGCTTGGTCGTTGATGATGCGATTGTTGTTGTAGAAAATGTTTCACGTCATATTCGTGCAGGAAAATCTAAAATTGACGCTGCGCTCACAAGCTCCAAAGAGCTGTTTGTACCAATTGTATCAATGACTCTCACACTAACAATGGTGTATTTACCGATTGGCTTTCTGTCTGGACTTACCGGCGTATTATTTAAAGAATTTGCTTTTACCCTAGCAATATCAGTGCTTATATCAGGCATTGTTGCCCTCACACTTTCACCAATAATGAGCGCGTATGTTATCCCTGCTGAAGGGCAAGAAACTAAATTAACAAAAAAAGTAAACTGGGTATTTGATCAGCTAAGAAATAAATATGCATTGTTACTTACTCTTTTATTGTCGTGGCGAAATCAAGTGATTGTCGCTGCAATTGCGTTAAGCCTTATGATAATACCATTTTACCAAGGTGCACAAAAAGAGCTTGCGCCAGTTGAGGATCAAAGCAGCATATTTGTACTTGTACAATCCCCCCCTGAGTCATCGTTAACTTATAATGAAGATAACATTCGTGGCATGGTTGATAGCTTATTAGAAATACCCGGCACAACTCAAATGTGGCAGAACATTTTTACCAATAGTGCTTTTGGCGGTATTGAATTTATAAGTGCTAGCGAACGAGATTACACAACTAAATCAATTCTTCCTGAGGTTTATGGACGCTTGGCTAAAACCCCTGGAGTCAACCCGTTGCCCATTCTTCCAGCGCCACTTCCTACTGCGGGCCAATTCGATGTAGAAATGGTCGTTAAGTCCAGTGATAGTTTTGAAATAATGCAAAGCTATGCGGGGCAACTTATAGGTAAAGCATTTGCTAGTGGGCACTTTTTATACGCAGATACTGATTTAAAAATCGATTTACCCCAAATACAATTACAATTAAAGCGCGATAAAATTGCCGATTTAGGAATGGATCTCGCTTATGTCAATCAGCAACTGAGTGTTCTTTTATCAAATAACTACGTTAATCGATTTGATGCGCAAGGAAAAGCTTATCAGGTAATCCCTGTTATTGACCGAAATGTAAAGTCAGATCCTGGAAAACTACTAAGCTTAAACATTAAATCAATTAATGGAACCAGCGTGCCATTATCTGCAATAGCTGAAGTTAAATGGGCAACAGTTCCTAGACAATTAAATAGCTTTGGACAGCAAAATGCCTTTCGTATATTTGGAGCCGTATTACCTAACTCCACAAAAGAAGAGGCACTTTCAGCATTAGAAAATGCCGCAAAAGAATTACTCCCCTCTTCATACACTGTTGATTATGCCGGAGAGTCTAGACAAATAAGACAACAAGGTAATAGTTTATTAGGCGTTATGCTCATTTCACTGGTCATTGTTTACTTACTGCTTAGTATCCAATTTAATAGCTTTCGAGACCCTCTAGTTGTGTTAATTGGGAGTGTACCTTTGGCAATGGCTGGCGCGTTGATGCTATCGTATTTTGAATTAACGACTATCAATATTTATTCTCAAATCGGTTTAATCACACTCATTGGTCTGATTGCAAAAAACGGTATCTTAATTGTCGAATTTGCAAATCACCTACAAGAGCAAGGTAAAAGCCGCATAGAAGCCGTCATTGAATCTGCATCAACCAGATTAAGGCCTATTTTAATGACCACTGCTGCCACTGTTCTTGGGCACTTCCCATTATTAATGGTATCTGGAGCAGGGGCTGAAGCCCGAAATAGTATTGGCATTATATTAGTAGCAGGAATGCTTATAGGAACCCTTTTTACTCTTTTTGTATTGCCTGCTTTTTACGTAAAACTGGCTTCAAAACGAGTACCTAAAGAAGTAAATAAAAGTAACCTTTGCAGTTCAAATGAAAAATCATCTTTTGCTATTAGTTGAGGTTTGTTGATCTCTCAGGATTAAAGTTTGTTCTATCTAGGGGAAATTTAATCCCGGCGCGAGATTTATAACATAGCCAGCTCGGTAACAGCTCCTGCGTTACCTTGTTGGCTTACATGCAAACATGCTGTTGAAAATTCAACGACCAAAGATCAACACGCTCTAATAAGCTAAAGCTCTTATCGCGATAAATTATGTAATATCTGCAGCGTATAAAAAACTTTGTTTCATACAAAAAAACCTGACAGCAGTTACTTCGTTCAAATAAACAACACATTGTATAATTATTACTTTATACATTGCTCACTTTTAAATCGCTGTTTCATATTCATGACAGTTAGTCACTAAACCACTACAACTAATTCATTCTAAAACCAGCTCAAAACATGAAAAATTTAGTCAAAAACTATATTCTTCGGCGCAATTATTATTACAAATAATGGATGAGCACACACATGACAACACCTCAAGGTGCAACGCTTTCAAATGCACCAATAAATAACACACACTCTTCTACCTCAAAATGGAACCAACACGATACACAATGGACGCTAAGTCTATTTGGCACGGCCGTTGGTGCGGGTATTTTATTTTTACCTATTAATATTGGTATTGGTGGTTTTTGGCCGTTAATTATTATGGCGTGTTTAGCATTCCCAATGACCTTTTGTGCCCACCGAGGCTTAGCACGCTTTGTACTTTCGTCGAAAAATAAAGATGCCGACTTTACCGATGTAGTTGAAGAGCACTTTGGTGTGACTGCAGGTCGGTTAATTTCTTTGTTGTACTTTTTATCTATATTCCCAATTTTGCTTATTTACGGTGTGGGCTTAACCAATACTGTGGATAGCTTTATGGTTAATCAAATGGGGTTAGAGTCGCCATCTCGCGTATTACTTTCGGGTGTATTAGTTGCAGGTATGATTAGCTTAATGATGGGCGGCGAGCGCTTAATGCTACGTGCCTTTGCTATCTTAGTTTATCCGCTTGTGGGTATATTATTGTTTTTATCACTTTATTTAATCCCAAGCTGGCAAGTGCCCGATATGAGCATGCCTGAAATGGGCAGCTTTGGTAAAACGTTGTGGTTATCGATTCCTATTATTGTATTTTCGTTTAGCCACGCAGCGGCTATCTCAAGCTTTGTAAACGTGCAACGCGGCCATTACGGTAACCAAGCAACAAGCAAGGCAGAGGCGATTTTAAAGCGCACTAGCTTACTACTTATTACCTTTGTACTGTTATTTGTGTTCTCTTGCGTGCTGTCGCTTACAGGCGAGCAAATGGCCGCTGCTAAAGCGGCTAACGTATCGGTTCTGTCCTATCTTGCTAACATTACTGATAACTCGTTTATTGCCACACTTGGGCCGCTTGTTGCCTTTATTGCTATTACATCGTCGTTTTTGGGTCATTTTTTAGGTGCACGCGAAAGCTTTACAGGTTTAGTAACTAAACAAACAAGCTTAAGCGCTGGCGTTACCGATAAAATTGGTGTGTTAATTATGTTTTTAGCTATTTGGTTTTGCGCTGTTAAAAACCCAAGTATTTTAGATATGATGGATCAGTTATCGGGCCCTATCATCGCAATGATTTTATTCATCATGCCAATGATTGCAGTTTATAAAGTGCCTGCACTTCATAAATACCGTAACCGTTTAAGCACGCTATTTATATTAGCGGTTGGCTCACTTGCTGTATTTGCACTTATTTACAGCATGATTAATTAATACGCTATATACAAAAAAGCCCAGCTAAGTTAATTAGCTGGGCTTTTTTGTTTGTACGGTTTGTCTCAAATTATTTTTTTATAGTGTGGGTTCTGGCATGTTAAGTATAAATTAGCCTAAAAATAGCCCAACTATGCAATACAATAAATTATTACTAATAAGCGCATGTTTGCTCGCAACACTATTTGTAAGCCCTTTAGTTCAAGCTTCAGAACCCCCAACAATTTTATCAATGAAAGAGCGCGCTGCGTTTATTAATAAAATAACTGAGCTTAGGGTTAACACCTTAATGCCCTCGTTAATGAAGCAGCACAACACTGATATGTGGCTTCTTATAAGCCGCGAATACAATGAAGATCCAATATTAAAAACAATGCTGCCTGCAACATGGTTCTCAGCCAGACGCACTACTATTTTGCTATTTGCGCTTAATAAACAAGGTGGGGTTGATGCTTACGCTATTGCACCTTATAAAATAGGTAATGTATTTAAAAAAGGTTGGGATAAGCAAACACAACCTAGCCAGTGGCAGGCACTCAATACGCTTATTGAGCAATACAAACCTCGCAACATTGCGCTCAATACTTCTACCGACTGGGCACATGCCGATGGCCTTGTGCTAGGCGATTACAAAACCTTAATGGCTAACTTGCCCGCCACTTATCACAATAAAATAATTTCTGCAGAGCCGCTTGCTGTCGCGTGGTTAGAGCAACGCATTCCTGAAGAAGTTGAAATGTATAAACATATTGTGGCTATTGCCCATCATATTATTGCAGAGGGGTTTTCGGGTAAAACAATTACGGTGGGTAAAACAACTAGCGATGACTTGGTATGGTGGTTTAGAGAGCGCGTAAAAGAGCTAAAACTACAAACATGGTTTCACCCAAGCGTTGCTATTCAGCGCGCCGATGCGAAGTCGTTTAATCATGAAGAAAGCTTTACCAATGGCTACGATGATAACGTTATACAAGCCGGCGATTTACTTCATGTCGATTTTGGTATTACTTATTTACGCTTAAATACCGACACGCAGCAGCATGCGTATGTGCTCAAAGAAAACGAAACGAGTGCGCCTAATTACTTAGTTGAAGCACTAAAAAGCGGTAATAAACTACAAGATATATTTACCAATCAATTTGCGGTAGGAAAAACAGGTAATGAAGTGTTAGCTGCAGCACGAAAAGCCGCTATTGCTCAGGGATTAAAGCCCACTATTTATACTCATCCTCTTGGCTATCATGGTCACGCTGCTGGTACTACATTAGGTATGTGGGATTCTCAGCAAGGTGTACCGGGAGATGGTGACTATCCGCTGCATTTAAATACGGCTTACTCTATTGAGCTCAACAATGCGGTGTTTATAAAACAGTGGAACAAAGAAATAAGAATAATGCTAGAAGAGGACGCTATTTTTGATAAAAGCGGTGTCTGGTATTTAAATGGCCGACAAACACAATTATTGCTTGTAAAATAAAGCAAAAAAAATGGCGCTCACTGAGCGCCATTTTTAATTTAATTCGTTGCTATTATTCTGTATCTGGCAGGTTACGGCCATAGAATATTTCTTGCATTTCACGGGTCAGTTTTGAGCGAATTTCGTCTTCTTCGCCCTCTGATAAATCTGCCGTAGAAAGGCCGAATAAATAGGTATTTAAGTCGGTTTCTTTTAACATCATTTTGGTATGGAACAGGTTTTCTTGATACACGTTCACGTCCATCATTTGGTACGCTTCTTTAGTATCTTCTGTCATGAAGTTTTGAATCGAGCTAATAGCATGATCAATGTAGTGCTTAACGCCATTTATGTCGCGGGTAAAACCACGAACGCGGTAGTCAATTGTTACCACGTCTGACTCAAGGCTATGAATTAAGAAGTTTAACGCTTTAAGTGGTGAAATAATGCCACAAGTAGACACTTCAATATCAGCACGGAATGTACAAATACCATCATCAGGGTGAGCTTCTGGGTATGTGTGTACACAAATATGGCTTTTATCTAGGTGCGCAACAACTGAATCAGGTAATGGACCTGGCGCTTCGTCAGCATCGTAATTTTGCTGCTCTTCTACTGGTTCTTCTGAAACCAAAATAGTTACACTAGCGCCTTGTGGTTCATAGTCTTGGCGCGCTACATTTAAAATGTTAGCGCCAATTATATCAACAACTTCACCTAAAATGTCGGTTAGTCTATCTGCACTATACTGCTCATCGATATATTCAATATATTCTTTACGTTGTTGCTCGGTCTTTGCGTAGCAAATATCGTAAATACTAAAGCTTAAACTTTTGGTTAAATTGTTAAAGCCATGAAGTTTAAGTTTATCGAAGGGTTTGTTCATAATAAACCAACCTATAAATTAGTGAACTCTGCACCTGCAGAATGAAAAGTTCGCGGATTTTATACGAATTTTCCTTATGGAAAAAGCGTTATTTTGCTTGATCTTGCACAACTTCGTGGCTATGCGTAATTTCTACTGTTTTATCAAGCATTAATGCAACCGAACAATACTTTTCAGCAGAGAGGGAAACGGCGCGTGCAAGGTGTTTTTCAGAAACATTATTACCTTTAACAACAAAGTGTAAGTTGATTTTAGTAAATACGCGTGGGGCTGTTTCGGCACGCTCTGAAGTAAGTTGAACCTGCACGTCTGAAAAATCTTGTTTGGCTTTCTTTAAAATACTGACAACATCGACTGATGAACAACAGCCAACCGACATTAAAACCATTTCCATAGGGCTTGGCGCGGCACTATCGCTACCAGCGTCAAAAACAATATTATGATTAGAATTAGAACGACCGATAAACGTATCGCCCTCAACCCATTTTACATTTGCTTGCATGTGCTTATCTCAAAAAAATATTTTCTTGATTGTAAGCAACTTAGCCGCAGTTGCAAATGAAAATGTACTAGGCGGCTATATAAGCAATTGATTAATACTGTTGCGAGACTGCATTATCGAATAAGTTTTTAACTAAACCAGCAAATTCATCTATAAATGCATGCTGCTCAACCGTGACAGGCTGTGTGGTGATACTACTGAGGACTTCTTCTAAATCGTAAACTATGCCGTCAACTTCGCGTACAATTAAGCTACGCTGCTCTGTATTAAGCTCTGTGTGCTGCTCACAAATAAGCATAACATTTTGCGCAATGACGTCTTCAATTAATTCCATTACTGTTGGGGCACCTGGTTTTATCTCGCCTGGCTTCTCAAACAATGCTAAATTTTGAGTTAGATACATGATCAAATCATCGTACCCTTGCCTATCTAAAACCATTTTTTATACCACCTTAAAATAATTAATTGCCATGATTTAATCAGAAAGCGACGCGAATTACTAGCTTTGCACGATAGCAATACAAAAAAAGCAGCCGAAGCTGCTTTTATAGTTATTAAGTAGTACTTAATCTATTTTTAAACCTGGACTTAGCGTTGCTGGCATCGCTACTTTTTCAAGCTCAACTGAAGCAACTGGGTATGCACAGTAATCAGCAGCGTAATACGCGCTTGCTCTGTGATTGCCCGACGCACCAATACCACCAAACGGTGCTGCACTTGATGCGCCAGTAATTGGGCGGTTCCAGTTAACAATGCCGGCACGAATACGACGTAAAAAGTGGTCATAATCTGCTGCACTATCACTTAATAAACCAGCCGATAAACCAAAGGTTGTATCGTTTGCTTTATCAATTGCTTGGTCAAAGTCGTCAAAGCGGAATACTTTTAAAAGTGGTCCAAAATGCTCTTCATCTGGGAAGTCACTAATGTTTGTACACTCAATAATACCTGGTGTTACAAAGCCTGTATTGGCTGTGTGCTCAAGTTCTACTAATACTTGAGCGCCAAGTTCAACAAGCTCGTTTTGCGCTTTAACCATGCCTGCTGCTGCCGCTGATGAGATCATAGAGCCCATAAATGGCTGGTCTGCATCATCGTAGTTGCCTACTTTAATCGCTTTAGTTGCAGTGATAAGGCGCTCTAAAATTGCATCGCCTTTGCTACCTTTAGGTAAAAACAATTTACGTGCACATGTACAACGCTGGCCGCTTGAGATAAACGCTGATTGAATAATATCGTGAACAACCGCTTTAGTGTCTTCAACGTCAGTAATAATAAGTGGGTTATTACCACCCATTTCTAGCGCTAAAATTTTACCCGGTTGACCCGCAAACTGTTCATGTAAAATATGACCAGTACGCGAAGAACCCGTAAAGAACAAGCCATCAATCCCTTTGTGAGCAGCAAGGGCTTTACCCGTTTCTACTTCACCTTGAACTAAGTTAATTACACCGGCTGGTAAGCCTGCTTTTTCCCACAGTTTAAGCGTAAGCTCAGCAACTTTAGGAGTCAGTTCAGACGGTTTAAATACAACCGTGTTACCTGCTAAAAGTGCTGGCACAATGTGGCCATTAGGTAAGTGACCCGGAAAGTTATACGGACCAAATACGGCTACAACCCCATGTGGCTTATGACGAATCATCGCACGGCCAAGTGGCATTGCGTTTTCTACGTCGCCAGTGCGCTCTAAAAATGCTTTTTCAGAAATGGTAATTTTACCAACCATAGCACCCGCTTCTGTGCGCGTTTCCCACAGTGGTTTACCAGTTTCTTGTGCAATAGTAATAGCGAGCTCTTCGCTGTTTTCTTTTAATTGCGCTGCAAATGCTTTAATTATTTCTAAACGCTCAGTAAAGCTTTTATCAGCCCATGCGTAAAACGCTTCGCGCGCTGCATTTACTGCGGTGTCTACTTGCGCCGCAGTTGCTGATGATGCCTGCCAAATAACGTCGTTATTTGCAGGATTTACTGAATTAAATTCTGTGCCTTGGCCTTGTGACCATTGACCATTAATAAATTGTGCAGGATGAGTCATATACTTTCTCCTAAATTAAATCGTGGTTGCACTAACAATATCGCCAGCTTGCAAATGCAATGCATCTGCTATTTCTTGCGATAAAATAAGGCTTTTTGCGCGCTCGTCAAATATCATTGGCGCAACAGTTGCTCTAAAATCTTCAAGCTTTTCGTTCGCTAGTAACACCATGGTGTCGCCAGTCATTTCACCAATTTCAACGTTAAAGTGATTTGCATTACGAATCGTCGCAATGTTATCTACTTTTGCTTCAACCGTTGGGCCGCCGTCAAAAATATCTACGTAGCCATTAAACGTAAAGCCTTCGCTTTTTAATAACTCGATTGCTGGGCGAGTGTTGTCGTGTACTTTACCTATTACGGCTTGCGCATCTTTACTTAGCAAGTTTACGTAAATTGGGTATTTAGGCATTAATTCAGCAATGAAAACCTTTTGGCCAATACCTGTTAAGTAATCGGCTGTAGGAAAGTCCATTGAGAAAAAGTGCTCTTCAAGCCACTGCCAAAAAGGGCTACTGCCGTTTTCGTCAGACACACCGCGCATTTCTGCGATCACTGTTTGTGCAAAACGCTCTTGATGCTGTTTTATAAACATAAAGCGCGCTTTCGAAAGTAGCTTACCGTTACAATTTTTACGATAGCCATCTTTTAAAAACAATGTGCAAAGCTCTGTAGCACCTGTGTAGTCGTTACATAGCGTTAAAATATCAACCGCTTTGTAGACGTTTAATGTACGCGAAGAGTGAATCACTTTACTTAAGTGATAATGATAAAATGCATCATCAAGCCCTACCGCAGCTTCAATTGCAGACGTACCTACAACGTCACCGGTTTCGCTATCTTCAAGAACAAACAGGTAGCCTTCGTCACCAGGTTGTGACGTTTGTTTAGCAAAAGAGCTTACTGAATGGTCGATCTTTTTTTGCAATAGTTCTTCGTTTAATGGCAAAGACGTAAAACCATGCCCTGATTCGTGGGCAATTTTCAGTAATGCTGAATAATCATTTTGCTGGATTGGGCGAAGGATCATCATGAGTCCGCTTGCTCCCTTATAAATAACGGTAAATAGGAATTGCAGGGCAAGCGGTGCTTGCCCTTAATTGGTTGGCTTAAGTCGCTTATGCGTTTACTACGCTTGCTACTGCTTTTTCAAAGCGCGCCATACCTTCGCGAATGTCCGCATCAGGAATTACTAAAGATGGAGTGAAACGTACTACATCCGCACCAGCAACTAATGACATAAGACCTTGCTCAGTACCTGCCACTAAAAACTCTTTTGCACGACCTTTGTATTGCTCGTTCACTACTGCACCAATTAATAAACCTTGGCCACGGATTTCGCTAAATACGTTGTATTTTTCGTTAACCGCGCTAAGTAGTTCATTAAATAATGCGGCTTTTGCTTTTACGCCAGCAAGTACTTCAGGCGTATTTACCGTATCAAATGCAGCTTCTGCAACAGCACACGCAAGCGGGTTACCGCCATAAGTAGAACCATGTGTGCCTACTTTAAGGTGCTGTGCAATTTCAGTTGTTGTGATCATAGCGCCAATAGGGAAACCGCCGCCAAGTGCTTTAGCGGTAGTTAAAATATCAGGTACTACGTTTAAGCCTTGGTATGCATATAAATCGCCAGTACGACCAACACCTGTTTGAACTTCATCAAAAATAAGCAGTGCGTTATGTTTAGTACATAAATCACGAACGCCTTGAGCAAACCCATCAGTTGGTGAAACAATACCGCCTTCACCTTGAAGAGGTTCCATCATTACGGCACATGTTTTGTCGCTGATAAGCGCTTCAAAAGCAGCTAGGTCGTTGTAATCACAATGTACAATGTCGCCTGGCTTAGGACCAAAACCATCAGAATATGCAGCTTGGCCGCCAACAGTTACGGTAAAGAATGTACGACCGTGGAAACCTTTGTTGAACGCGATGATTTGTGATTTTTCTGCGCCAAACTTATCAAGTGCAAAACGACGCGCTAATTTAAGCGCGGCTTCGTTTGCTTCTGCGCCAGAGTTGGCAAAGTAAACTTTTTCAGCAAATGTCGCATCAACCATTTTTTTAGCTAGGCGAAGTGCCGGCTCATTGGTCATTACATTTGATAGATGCCAGATTTTTTCGCCTTGCTCTTTTAATGCGCCTACTAATGCAGGGTGGCAATGGCCAAGACAGTTAACGGCAATACCACCAGCAAAGTCGATAAACTCTCGACCTTGTTGATCCCATACGCGAGAGCCTTCGCCTCGAACAGGAATTACGCTTGAAGGTGCGTAGTTAGGAACCATTACGTGATCAAATAATTCGCGATTGACTGTCATTTTATTTCCTCTTAATTGTGAGCAACACAAAACATCAAAATAGGTGTTTGGTTACTATTTGTAACCAATTTTATAGGCAAGATCAGTAACCTGATAATTGCGCAAAATTGCTTTGTGGTTCAATTTTCAGACGCACATTATTTCAGAATTACTTAAATCTGTCTCGTTAAAAACTTTCATGTATCCCTTTAAAATAAAGGGCTAAAGATATTATTTCATAGATAGTGAATAACTATTTGCATAGTCAATTATGCTCATTTTTAGACAACTAACCGCATGAGCACTGAGGCGCACACACTTTAAGTGTTAAATATGCAATATAACAATAGAGTGAGAATGAATGATTAGTCGCTAAAAAATTAACAAAAATTTTAAGTTTTTAGTCAATTTGAATAGCTAGATTGGTAAAATTACTTGTTTCGAGGGTTTTTAGTTCCGTTTTAGTGAACTTAAAGTACGAAAACCATGCTGTTGTTTCATCAGATTCAATAAGCTGGTGTTCTTTTAAATTTAGATATTGAGAGTAACAACGCGCTTTTAACATTACCTCGGTTAAAGGTAGCATTGTATCGCCCTTATCGACTCCATTAACCAACTGCTGCATGACCCCTTGAAACGGCAAATACTTAAATTTCATCTTCTCAATAACTTTAGCGCTGATAGCTAAAGATTGGTTATTAAGTAACGTAGTTAAAAAAAGCGGGTCGGGTTTTAATTCTAATAACGCAGTGTGCAAGTCTTTGCGCTGCTCTTGGCGCGCTATTTGTACTTTACGTTGCCATACTTGCTCAAAAGTTTTTAAATATAAACGCACTAATGCGATTCGCCCTACATCTAAAAGCATACCAAGGGTAAATGCATGAATATCGTTTACATTGTTAATTTGCGCTATTTTTTGTGCTGCAATCGCATTAGCCATTGCACTATCACGTAGCCTGCGCTTTAGCAGTGAAAATGGTTCAGTACTGTGTGGCATCCAATGACGTACTGCAAAAGTAGGTATGACTAACTGTAAATTATCAAGGCCAATGTAGCGCAGAGCAAGCGCGGGGCTATCTACTTTTACTGAGGTGTTTTTACTACGCTGTTTTCGATAGTAAGGTAAATTAACGAGTGTGACTAACTCACGCCCAAGCCAGCTTAAATCGTTTACTAGAGGCTCTAGCCGCCCTACAGTTGCAGACTTAACCGCTAAAAGATCAAGAATAGTTGCAATACCATCTTCAATCCCTAACGTATTTAGGATTACGGCATCCATGTCGCTTAGTTGCTTAAAAATAGCTGTTTCTATTGCTTTGTGAAGTACTTCACTCGCCTGAGCTCGATACTTATGATGCGCAGTACTGCTCTGCTGACGTTTATGTTGTGCTGCGACCTCAACTTGAAGCAACGTACGTTGCTTCATTGGCTCGCCATATTCTATTTCTAATGTATGAATAAAACCAATTTGCTGATGCGCAAAGCTATGACCAAGCAATAAATCATGTGCTCGTTGGTCAAGTATTTTAGCTGTTCGTTGTTGCGCTACAAGTTCAGTCATAACATCCATTCATTAGTAAATATAAAATAAGTATCGGTATTAAAAATTAGAAGCGCATTAAAAAGTTATCAAGCAGTGCTAATCCTTGTTCAGTTAAAATAGCTTCAGGATGAAACTGCACTCCCTCTATCGCTAACTCTTTATGGAGTAACCCCATAATTTCGTCAAATTCACCTAATTTGGTTTGACTCCACGCGGTTACTTCAAGCTCTTTAGGCAGTGTTTGTGCTTTAACGACTAAAGAGTGATAACGACATACCGTTAATGGGTTGGCTAAACCTTTAAATACACCTTTATTGGTATGAACGATGGGCGATGTTTTACCGTGCATAATTTTTTTAGCACGAATGACATCACCACCCAAAGCTTGTGCGATGGTTTGGTGTCCCAAACAAATGCCTAAAATTGGGTATTGCCCTTTTAGCTGCTCAACCACGCTTAACGATATACCAGCTTCGTTAGGTGAGCAAGGACCCGGCGATAACACGATGTGTTTCGGGTTTAACTGTTTTATTTGTGCAATGCTTAGCTCGTCATTACGTTTTACTAAAACGTCTTGATCTAAACGCTGAAAATATTGCACTAAGTTGTAAGTAAACGAATCGTAGTTATCGATCATTAACAGCATTACACAACAGACCTTATAAATTATTGACCACTACTTCACACAAGTGGCACTAAGCGCTGCATTCTACCACTATTAATTAACCAATATAAATTAGCAAAAAGCGTTAAAAACTTGCTCTTTTAACTAAAATAGCAGCTCAAGATAGATTTATTGCCTAGAGTTCAGGTTACTTAAGTTTAATTCCACTCATAGTCGCTTAACTTCTGTGGTTATTCTACTTTCTCGCATCTTGAGTAATAATATCGAGCCCTAAGCTTTTCACGAGTAGTTAATACGACTATTTCAGCTGTATACCCCAGCCATAAATTATTGACCGCTAAAGTACGTGCGTTTATCGATCATTTTATTGCCTGCTTTGGTGAAGTCCCTTATTAGAAAAAACAATAACTGCTAAAAAGTAAAAGCGGTTGTTTGCGCTATATCAAATTAAGTTGGCAATGGTTGATTTATGATTGTTTAAACCCCAGTGTATTATGTGAAGGTAATAATTCACTTAAACAACTCACTTACTTGTGAGCTCATTTATATCCTATTAAGGAGCGAATATGTTAGGCGAAGACCACTCATTAACAAACGACTTTCCAGATCATTTAAATGCCATTGCAACACTCAATACTGACGATTCTGAATTTGCCGAAAAGGCAACACAATACGATAAGTTAGACAAAGAAATAAGAGTATTGGAGCTTAAAGATGCGCCAATTAGCGATGAACAAATGCATCAATTAAAGCATGATCGCTCAGAATTAAAAGATTGGCTATACCAGCGTTTACTTCAAGTCGAACAACACTAAAAAGTAAAAAAGAGTTCGCTGTAAACAGTGAACTCTTTGATCGTCTTCAATCAAAAATCTATATTACTTTACAAAATCACCCACTGGATTCATAAACACATTAGCAGGGCTTTAAAGTTGTCATAAAGCGCGCACTCAGCAGTCCACGTATAGGTGTATTCATTATAATTCACCTAATTTAAGCTGTGCTAAAACACTATCTAATGTATCAACTAGTTGTTGGTTTTTAGTCTCGTTTAATGCATCTATATGTGGCGGTGCAAAACGCTCAGCATCGTTATCAAAATACAAACCTGTGCCGTTGTTAAATTCATCGCTAAGCGCAGCACGATAAAAAATATCAGCTCCTAGTTTTAGATCTCCACCGTCTAATCCGTATGCATCTTTAACCATTTTGCTACCCAGTAACGATTTTGGATTTACTGATACAACTAACGGGCCTACCTCTTTTAATTTAAGTCCTAGATAGCGCGACCACATCGTAATAGCTAACTTACTTTGTGCATAAGCGTCACCATCCGAAAGCGCCTTATTACCAATAAGTGCATCAAGGTTAACGCTTGATTGCGCGGCCGATGATACGTTAACTACACGCGCATTTTTATTTAATAGTGGTAACAGTAATTTAGTCAGTAAATAAGGTGCAAATGTATTTACGGCAAAACGCGCATCAAGGCCATCAGGTGTTATTACGTTCTCAAGCTTGAATACACCAGCGTTATTAATAAGTACGTCAATTTGTTTATGATCTGCGCTTATCTGTTCTGCCAAATAATGTACCTGTGACATTTCGCTTAAATCGGCCACATAGCTTTGAGTACTTGCTTGCGGATAATGCTCGTTTAACATTGTCTGTACATTATTTAGCTTTTCTATATTACGACCATGCAGTAATACAGTGTGACCTTGGGCTAGTAACATTTTTGCCGTCTCTAAACCAATGCCATCTGTTGCACCGGTGATTAAAATGATTTTTTTCATGTGTATGCCCTCTCAGTGCAACATTAAAGTAGTTAACCTGGACTCTAGATAATAAATATCTTAACCAGGGTTGTGGTTAGTTAAAGCCCAGTTACAGTCTTAAAGTAAATTATGCAGCTATCGTAGCACCCCAATACCGTCGTGATAATTAGCCATGTAATAGAATCAGTTTATAAAATAAATTGATAAAGCGAGGATCTGATGAGCGAATGTTTTTTATTCTTCTATTTGAATTTTGCTCTAATCATTACTATTGTTTTTACACTCCCTTAATAGTAGTATTTATCATATAAATATACTTTTCGAGAAATAACATGAAAGTTTTAGTTACTGGCGGCATGGGTTATATAGGTAGCCACACATGTATTGCATTGCATGAAGCAGGTATTACGCCTGTTATTTATGATAACTTGTCTAATGCAAGTTCGCGGGTACTTGACCAACTCGAAAAGATTACAGGTACTCGGTTTGAGTTTATATTGGGTGACATACAAGACGAGCAACAGTTTAAGCTCGCTCTAAAATACACTAAAGCCGAAGCTATCTTTCACTTTGCAGCTTTAAAAGCCGTTGGCGAATCTACCGAGCAACCGCTGCGTTATTATCAAAATAACGTGTCGGGCACATTAAGCATGCTACAGAGCATGCAAGAGGCGGGCGTTAACCATATTATATTTAGCTCATCGGCTACTGTGTACGGCGAGCCAGACTACCTCCCTATTGACGAAAAGCATCCTATACGCGCAACTAACCCCTATGGTTGGACTAAAGTCATGGTTGAGCAAGCCATGCAAGACGTATGTAATGCCAATAGTCAATTTATGGGCATTGCGCTTCGTTACTTTAACCCAGTAGGTGCACACCCAAGTGGTTTATTAGGCGAAAGCCCTAATGGTATTCCTAATAACTTAATGCCATTTATTGCCCAAACAGCAGTAGGTAAGCGCGACGTGGTAAATATTTTTGGTGACGACTACGACACCGAAGATGGCACCGGTGTGCGCGACTATATTCACGTTTTAGATTTAGCGAAAGGCCACGTTGCCGCTTTTATGCAGCACAAAACAGACACCGCTTTTCATGCTTATAACTTAGGCACAGGGCAAGGTTATTCTGTGCTTGATATGATTAAAGCATTTAGCGCATCAGCCAATAAAGATATTCCTTATCAAATTACGCCGCGCCGAGCAGGTGATATTGCCTGTAACTACGCCGATGCCACAAAAGCGCAAAACACACTTAACTGGCACGCAGAACTAACACTTACCGACATGACAAACGACACATGGCGCTGGCAAACTAATTACCCAAGTGGGTTGGAGAGTTAATATGGCTTTATTAGAAAGTACTCACAGACGTAAAAATCCGCTAACGGGTCGTTGGGTATTAGTGTCACCACATCGTAATAATCGCCCATGGTTAGGCGCAACAGAAGCTGTTAACGAAAACGTATTACCAAAACACGATGAAAACTGCCCACTTTGTCCTGGCAACACCCGTGCAAATGGCGACAGTAACCCAGATTACAAATACACCCATGTATTTAGAAATGACTTTGGCGCACTCACACCTAATGCCAGCGAGCAATTACAAGGCTTAGAGTCAGACAGCGATTTATTTATTGCCGATGAAGCCAGTGGCGAATGCCGCGTAATTTGTTTTTCTCCAGAGCACAATAAAACACTACCAGAGCTTAGCCAAAATGCATTGCACGAAGTAGTAAAAACGTGGAAACAAAATTACACAGAGCTTGCACAGCAGTACGAATGCGTACAAGTTTTTGAGAATAAAGGCGAAATCATGGGTTGCTCGCAACCTCATCCTCACGGCCAAGTATGGGCGCATTCGCATTTATCAACGGAAATAGAAGCCGAAGATAACCAGCAGCTTACCTATTATAAAAAGCATGGCACAGCCTTGCTTGCCGATTACGCGCAAAAAGAGCAAGCAGATCAAACTCGTGTAGTATTTGAAAACGAGCACTGGCTTGTGGTTGTGCCATTTTGGGCTGCATGGCCGTTTGAAACAATGCTAGTAACTAAAGATAACATTCAAAACTTTAGCCAGCTAAACGATGCACAAACCGACTCTTTAGCTCAGGCTCTTAAAGTATTAACCACTAAATACGACAACGTATTTAATTGCAGCTTCCCCTACTCAATGGGTTGGCACAATGCACCGGCCAATAGAGGCTCTGATGAGCAGCACTGGCGCTTACATGCACATTTTTATCCGCCGCTACTTCGCTCTGCTACCGTTAAAAAACACATGGTAGGCTACGAAATGCTAGGCGAAAGCCAACGCGATTTAAGCGCAGAAACCGCCGCTTCTATTTTAAAAGCAGCCAGTACCACACATTATAAAGATACAGCAGGACACATAGATGAAGCTTAACGAATTCCAACAACAATTTTTGTCACTGTATGGCGCGCCTGCACAAGGTATTGCTGCCGCCCCTGGGCGTGTAAATCTAATTGGTGAATTTACTGATTACAACGATGGCTTTGTTTTACCGTGTTCGTTAGCATTTCGTACCCAAGTTATGTTTAAACAGCGCGACGATAATATTATCACTGTGCGCTCTTTAAATTACCTAGGCGAAAAAGACAGCTTTAGTGTTGATGAGGCAATCAGCGAAGGCCAATCGCAATGGGGTAACTATATTCGCGCGGTGGCTTTTGTACTTAAACGAGCAGGCCATACATTACGTGGCGCCGACCTACTAATTGACAGCAACTTACCGCAAGGCAGTGGCTTGTCGTCATCGGCTGCACTCGAAGTTGCTGTTGGCGGTATGTTTAACCATATTGCACAGCTTGGTTTACCACCAGAGAAAATTGCGTTATTTGGCCAAGAAGCCGAAAACGACTTTATGCATTGCCAATGCGGTATTATGGATCAGCTTATTTCGGCTAAAGGCGAGAATGGTCACGCACTTTTAATTGACTGCGAAAACTTAGCGACTACGGCAGTAAAAGTACCAGATGATTTAAACATTGTTATTGTTAATTCAAACTACCCGCGTAAATTAGTTGATAGCGAATACAACCAGCGCCGTATTGACTGCGAACAAGCTGCTGTAAAAATGGGTGTAGAAACACTTCGCCAAGCCACCATGGCTGGCCTGCAAGCAGTAAAAGCGACATTAAGCGAAAACGAATATAAACGTGCACACCACGTAATTAGCGAAAACGACCGTGTAATTGCAGCAACTACTGCACTGCAAAATAACAATATGGATGCACTTCGCACGCTAATGGCTGCATCGCACCAATCGCTTAAACACGACTTTGAAGTAACCGTACCTGCAACCGATGGCCTAGTAGAAATTTGTAAAGAAGCGATGGGCGAGCGTGGCGCAGTTCGTATGACGGGTGGCGGCTTTGGTGGTGCTATTGTATGTTTGTGTCGCGATGCGGAAGTACCACTAATTAAAGCTGCGGTAGAAAAGCATTACTTTGAGCGTTTTAGCCTAAATGCTGATATTTACGTATGTTCAGCGGGTTCAGGATTACAAATTACGTCTTTTTAAATAAACTTAAGGAATAAGCATGGCAAAGGTTAATTGGGGAATTATTGGGTGTGGCAATATAGCTCACACCTTTGCTAAAAGCATTGCGCATTGCAGTGATGCACAGCTTATTGGCGCTGCATCAACGAGTATGCAGCGCGCTAAAGAATTTGCCACACCGTACAATATTCAAGGCTATGAGAGCTATCAAGCTCTTATGCAATGCCCAAATATAGATGCTATTTATATTGCCAATACGCACGATCAACACTTTAAAACTATCGCCCAATGCTTAAAACACAATAAGCACGTGCTAAGCGAAAAACCAATTACCGTTAATGCTAAGCAATTGCAAAACCTCACTGAGCTTGCCAGGCAACAAAACTGCTTTTTAATGGAAGGCGTTTGGATGCGGTTTTTACCAGCCATAGTAAAATTACAACAACTCCTAAATGAAGGTGTTATTGGTAATGTGCACAGTGTTAATGCCAACTTTAGTTTACCTGGCAGCTTTACCGACACTCACCGGTTAATGAACCCTGTAACAGCGGGTGGCGCCCTGCTCGATTTAGGTATTTATCCTATTTCGATTGCTGATGTGGTATTTAATAAAACCCCTGAACACATCAAATCCTTTGTACATAAAAGCACAACCGGCGTTGATGAGCGAAGCACTGCTATAGTTGATTACGGTAACGGGCAATTTGCATCTCTTGCCAGCGCACTGCAGCAAAACGGCCCAACAGAAGCATGTATTAATGGTGAGCTTGGCTATATTCGAATACCTCAGTTTGTAGGTGCACAAACGCTAGAGCTACACATAAACGACCAAGACCCGCAATACTTTGAATACGACTTTAGTGACGATGAAAACTTTAAGTTTGAAATTGCACATGTCACGCAGTGTATATTACAAAAACAAACCCAAAGCAGCGTATTACCACTGGGTACTAGCTTAAGAATTATGAACATAATGGATACCTTACGAGCACAATGGCAGTTGCAATATAGCAATGCCGTCGAGTCGGCTGAACTGATAAATTAAAAAATAAAAATACACAACAAGGACACACAATGACACACACACTCAAGGCGCTTTCAAAAGCTATATTACTTGCTACGTGCAGTTTATCTGCCAGTGTAGCTGTTGCTGAATCTAATAAACCAGAGCAGCTATACCCGCCAATCACTAGCGAAGTACTCCCAGAACTTGCAGCTAAAGGTAGCTACAATGTAGGTGTGCAAACACTTGATTTAATTAACCCTGCGCAATTTGACCCCGCCACACAAGGCCAAAAAGATCGTCCTTTAAAAGTAGAAGTGTGGTATCCAGCTGCAAATACAGCAAAAGCAGCACTTACCAGCTACACAGATGAAACTCGCTCAGGTAAAGAGTTTACTTTGCAAGCCGATGCAATGCGTGATGTCGCCATAAATAGTAAAGAGCACTACCCTGTCATTGTGCTTTCGCACGGTTATACCGGTTACCGTACAATTATGTACTACCTTGGCGAGCACTTAGCGTCGCACGGTTACATAGTTGTAGCGATTGATCATACTGATTCAACTAACGCAGATGTTGATTTTAAAAATGCGCCGTTCTCTGGCTTTTTCAGTACGCTTATAAATCGCTCTCGCGATCAGCAGTTTGTTATTAATTACTTCAACGAGCAAAATAACTTTGCAAGTAAGCAAGTAGATAACAAAAGCGCTGGTGTAATTGGTTACTCAATGGGTGGCTATGGCGCGGTAAATACGATAGGTGGTTGTTACGCTTTTAATGAGCAAACTACGGCCATGTTTACGGGTATGAAAGACCCAGCTCAAATTAAACAAGTACAGCAACTACTCAACAGCTGCGCTGGTGGGCAATACCAAAACCCGAAAGTAGACCCACGCATAAAAGCCATGGTTGCCTTTGCACCGTGGGGCGGACAGCACGCTATATTTGATGCCAAAGCAATGGCAAATATTAAAGTACCTTCGCTTTATATAGCCGGTAACTTAGATGATATTTCAGGCTATGAAGGCATTAAAAACCTTTATAACCAAACAGGCAGCGAAGATAAGTACATGCTTACTTACAAAAATGCGCGCCATAATATTGCACCACACCCAGCCCCTGCTATTGCACAAAGCAGCAGTGAGTTAGATATAGGCCATTACTACGAGCCATCGTGGTCTATGCGCACACTAAACGAAATCAATAAACACTTTGTACTTGCTATGATGGATTGCCACGTAAAAGGTATAGCCAGCGAGTGTAAATACTTAGATTTACCACAAAACGGCGACCAAGCTGTTGTTGATGGTAAGCCACTACCACAGTGGCACGGATTTGATAATCGCTTTTCCACTGGTATGGATTGGCAGCAAGCTAAACCACACGTTAAGTAACTGAGCTCTGGATAATAAATCTATCTCAAGCAACTATTTTCAGCGTTAATTGCGTTGAATTTACTTGCAATAGTCCGTCAGATTTCAAGTTAAGTAACTCACTAAAAGCGACTGTTTCTCTTAAATAGTCGCGCTCGCACTTAAAATTGACTCGAAGTAAAACGCCCTGCTTTTTAAAAGTTATCAATAAAAACAGGCGAGTTTACTTTTTAGTAAGATATTTTAAGAAAAAACCATTGCCATTAGCTAACGTTAAAGGCAATCTAGCTATATATAAGATAAATAATATTAATAAATATGTCCAAATACATACTCTCAATTGATCAAGGAACCACAAGCTCTCGTGCCATCTTGTTTACAAAAGATGCAGACGTTTTTGGTACAGCACAGCAAGAATTTCCTCAGCATTTTCCACAGAACGGCTGGGTTGAGCACGATCCTAACGATATTTGGCAAACAGTGCTTAGCACTAGTCGCGAAGTACTCGCTAAACAAGATGTAAAGCCTGAAGAAATTATCGCTATAGGTATCACTAACCAACGCGAAACCACCCTAGTATGGAACAAAAAAACAGGCAAAACGATTTATAACGCGATTGTTTGGCAAGATAGACGCACTAGTGACTATTGCGAAAGCCTTACTACCGATGAACTTTGCCAAACTATTAGCGAAAAAACAGGCTTGCTACTTGACCCTTATTTTTCAGCCACTAAAGTTCGTTGGATTTTAGATAATGTTGAAGGCGCACGCGAACAAGCCCTCGCTGGCGAACTGGCTTTTGGTACGGTTGACACTTACCTACTTTGGCAACTAACAGGTGGTAAAGAACATCGCACTGATGCAACGAATGCATCCCGTACTATGTTATTTAATATTCATACCCAGCAGTGGGATCAAGAGCTTCTAGAGTTATTCGATATTCCAGAATCTATGCTGCCAGAAGTAATGGACTCAGCCGACGAATTTGGCTCAACGAGCGCTGATATTTTTGGTGCACCAATTCGTATATGTGGTATTGCTGGTGATCAACAGGCAGCCCTTGTTGGTCATGCATGTTTTGAGCAAGGCATGGCAAAAAGTACATATGGCACTGGCTGCTTTTTAATGCTTAACACCGGCGAAAAAGCACTGACCTCAGAAAACCGCTTACTGACTACTGTTGCCTATAGACTAAACGGCAAACCAACTTACGCCATTGAAGGCAGTATCTTTATGGCTGGCGCGACTATGCAGTGGATTGTGGAAGGCTTAAAACTACTTAGCCATGCTGGCGAAAGTGAATCGATGGTTAAAGATGTCCCCCTCGATCATGGTGTATTTTTAGTACCTTCGTTCACGGGTTTAGGTGCTCCTTATTGGGACCCAAATGCACGTGGCGCTATTTTAGGCCTTACACGCGACTCAGGAATTAGCACTATTGTTGCGGCTGCTTTGCAATCAGTGGGTTATCAAACCAAAGATTTACAAAAAGCGATGGAGCGTGATGGCCTTCGCCCAAGTGTGCTTCGTGTAGATGGCGGCATGGTAAAAAACAATTGGGTTATGACCTTCCTATCAAACATTTTAGGTGCAACAGTAGAGCGTCCAACGGTGACCGAAACCACCTCTTTAGGGGTCGCTTATTTAGCAGGCTTACAAACCGGCGTTTACGAATCAACTGAGCAGTTATCGAAAATGTGGACATGTGACCGTCGTTTTGAGCCAACTATGAGTGCCGACGAGCGTAATGATTTATATGCAAAATGGCAGCACTGTGTAGCTCAAGTGTGCTTAACAAATAAAAATTGCCCGTAGTAAATACTAAGTGGCTAAGGCTAATACTTTAGTCACTTTGTCTTTTTTAACTTAGCTAAATGCTCGATTTAAAAGGCACACTTTACTGCTCCAAATTGAAAGTGGATTCGCGTCAAAATTAACAAATAAAAAACTGGGTTTTCTATTGTCAAATGAAAACAGCAGCTTTATGATGCTATATGTATTATTTATATTATAAATAAAAGGGTGCTCGGTGAAATTAGCAGATAACGAATATGACTTACTAGTCATCGGTGGCGGCGTAAACGGCACAGGCATAGCAGCAGATGCTGCTGGTAGAGGACTTAAAGTACTTTTGTGCGAACAGTCAGATCTAGCTTCTGCAACGTCTTCAAACAGCTCCAAGCTGATCCACGGTGGTCTGCGCTACCTTGAGCACTACGAATTTAGATTAGTAAAAGAAGCCTTAGCCGAGCGAGAAGTGCTGCTTAAAAATGCCCCTCACATTATGTGGCCACTTACGTTTAGATTACCCCATCAAAAGCATTTACGCCCTGCATGGATGATCCGCATTGGCTTATTTATGTATGACAACCTAGCGAAACGAGTTACGTTACCTGCATCGAAGAGCATTAAATTTGGCGAGCATAGCGTACTAGAACCTTCAATTACTAAAGGTTTTGAATACGCTGATGGCTGGGTTGATGACTCTCGCTTAGTTATTTTAAACGCCCTTGCAGCGCAGCAAAAAGGCGCAGTAATTGCCACACAAACTAAATGTGTCAAAGCGCATCGTGAGCAAGATAAATGGCAAGTAACGCTTGAGCAACAAAGTACAAAATCGCATTACAGTATTGCTGCTAAAGGCATTGTAAATGCAGCGGGCCCTTGGGTTGCTAAGCTTTTTGATGAAGCACTCGAAGAAAAATCACCACAAAATATTCGCCTTGTAAAAGGCAGCCACATTGTCGTGCCACGCATTCATAACGAACCGCAAGCTTATATTTTACAAAACAAAGATCAGCGTATTGTGTTTGTTATTCCGTTTGAAGATGATTACTCACTTATTGGCACGACTGATGTTGAGCACAAAGGTGAGGCACAAGACGTTAAAATTAGTGAAGAAGAAATCGATTACCTTATCGAGATTACTAATAGCTACTTTAAAACTCCGATTAAACGCCAAGATATTGTGCATACTTTTTCAGGTGTACGTCCATTACTTGATGATGAATCAGTTAATGCACAAGCCGTTACTCGCGATTATAAACTAGAGCTTTCGAGTGATGCTAAACAAACACCTCTACTGAGTGTGTTTGGCGGAAAAATTACAACTTACCGTAAACTTGCCGAAGCTGCGGTTAACAAGCTTGAAGACTTTTACCCGCAAATGAGTGAAGCTTGGACTAAACATAGTGCGTTACCAGGTGGCGATTTTAGCTCTGTAGAAGCACTTAAAGCGCAATTACAAACAACCTATAATTGGTTACCAAAAATACTGCTAAATCGCTTTGTACGCACCTATGGTACGCGCACTATAAATATTTTGGGTGATGCAAAACAACTAAGCGATTTAGGTCAAGATTTTGGGCATAACTTATTTGCAGCAGAGGTCGATTTTTTATTAAATGAAGAGTGGGCACAAAACGCATATAACATATTATGGCGCCGCACAAAGTTAGGACTGCGCTTTAGTGAAACCCAAACTACCACCCTTAATAATTATATTGAACAAAGCAAGGCGGCCAAAATTGCTTAATAACCGCTAAAGAAATTGGCTGCAATAGCCCTAAAAGCTTTCTACGAAACCCCTTTATAATTTAATCATTATGAAGGGGTTTAATTTTCTCGGTTATATAATACCAATCCGCAATAACACTTGGTCAATTTGAGGGCTTAAACCTGGCGCTAACTATGTTAATAATTTCTGATATAGAACAACTAAATAACGAAATTCTCACCTTGTTATCGACCCTATTTTCTTACTTCAAAATCGCTCACTTAATTAAGCTGATTGATATAAAAAATTAAAACCGCTCAACGTAGCCATTTTAATGTCAAACTCAACACATTTAACGCCTATTTGGTTAAGTGCCGTAGAAAAACATTTATTAAGCTGTTTGGTTCCCACTACCACAACTTGTGTATTACTTTGCAACTGCCACTCACTGGCATGGCGTGCTGCTCGTACGTCACTGCCAATTAACACACCCGATAAATACGCTTTAGCTTGTACAGGTGTTAACTCCTTTGAAAGCTGACGAGTACGCACACTAAAAATACCATGCGCTAAATTACCACTATCACTGTCAAGCGTGAGTTTGCACCCTTGAGCAAATGCTTTCCAATCAAAGTCGCCCTCTTCACAGTCACTGGGTATCAATACACTTTGGTGGCACAGTAAATCGTATAACTCGCCAGTCATTGCGGTTTTAAAGCAGATTATTTCACCATGGTTTATAAGTACCCACTTAGTATGTGTACCTGGTAAACACAGTAATATTTTACCCTGTTGATACTCTGGATTTTGTTTTAAAAACCCTAAAATTTGCAGCTCTTCACCGCGCATTACATCAAATAAAGAATTTTGTAGGGTACATTTAGTACCCGGCAACGCTTTAATAGTATGCCCTGCACAATTAAAGCTAATAGCAGCATCGAGCAAACTCTCAGGGTTTATAGGGCACTCTAAATAGGGCGTTTCGTACCAACCTATGCTTGATGTGATTTGCCCTGCTATATATACAGGTACGCAGCCATACTGCTGACTCCAAGGCTCGATAGCACTAAGAAGCGTTTGCTCAAAGTCTTGATTAACTTTTACAACACCTGGCCCATCACGTTGTTCAAGTAATGTAAGCGGTTGTTTTGCGTTAACGCGGCACAAATAAGCACGTAAATGACTGGTACCCCAATCAACGGCTATAAAAAGAGATGAAGTAGTCAAACTTTAAAGTCTCCCACCGTCAATTTTAATGCCCTGCCCGGTAATCATACTGCTTTCATCTGCCGCTAAAAACATCGCTAAATTAGCAACATCCTCAGGTGAAACTAGCTTTTTAAGCGCCATAGCTTCCATCCATTTTACTTGCTCAGCCTCTGTAAACCAGCTTGCTAATTGACGGTCGGTAGCCACCCACCCAGGTAAAATAGCATTTACGCGAATACCAAACTCGCCATAATCACGAGCAAGTGCCTTAGTCATGCCTATAAGACCTGCTTTAGCGGTAACGTAACCGGCCATTTGCGGTTGGCCCATTATGGCATTGATAGAGCTAAAGTTTATAATACTGCCCGCCCCTTCTCGCTGCATAAATGACATAGCGACTTGGGAAGCAAAAAAGGCTGGATTTAAATTAATTTGCAGACACTGATCCCAATCTTGCACTGTAACGTCTTCGCTAGGTTGACGGCGATCGTTTGCTACGTTATTGACCAGTACATTGACGCTACCAAGGGCAGCACACGCATCAACTAATGATTGCTGCAGAGCATGGGAATCAGTTACATCAACTTGTCTGTACCATAAGTTAGCTTGTGGGAGATTGTTAATGAGCGCCTGCGCAGCATCGTCATCTATATCGATAAAAGCAACTTTGGCATTTTGCTTAGTAAATGATTCGACCATTGCTCTACCGATGCCTGATGCACCACCAGTAATAAAAATAACTTTACCAGAAAGACTATGATATTGAGCGAGGGTGTTCAAATTCAACTCTCCATACAGCACATATAAAATCTTATTTAAACCCTTTATAAACTGATACTTACAACATAAAGGGCGAAACCAAATTGTTATTGCTGTGTTAAAATACTTAACTAATAAAAAGTTTATACCATATCCTTACGTACATTAATATGATATATGATATATAATCTAGCAATATGAACTCGGAAACTCGCACAATGAAAAGCCAACCTCGTCAAAACTTAACACACCAACTAACCCATGATTTGGGTTTTGCTATTGTGCGTGGCGTGTACCCTGTAAGTGAAGGTCTGCCGTCGGAAGCTGACTTATGTATAAAATACGATGTGAGCCGTAGCGCCACTCGCGAAGCGGTAAAAATGCTCTCTGCTAAAGGATTAATTTCGTCGCGTCCTAAGCAGGGTATTCGTGTATTACCTGAAAGTAGCTGGAACATGTTTGATACCGACGTACTGCGTTGGATTTTAAGCAGCAAACCGTCACTTTCTTTATTAAAAGAATTTACCCAAGTCCGTGTAGCACTTGAGCCTCAAGCTGCAGCGCTTGCAGCGGTGAATGCAACTGCTGAACAACTCGTTGAAATAGATAATGCATTAGCGCGTATGGCCGATGCCGATGAAGGATTAGATGATCCTCTCGAAGCTGATATTGCCTTTCATACCAGTATATTAGTGGCCAGCAACAATCGATTTTTTGTACAATTGACTGAGTTTATTAGCACCGCATTACGTGTAAGTATTCGCTACACTAACCATATTAAAGGTGTACCCGGTGCTGATGTAGCAAAGCATGCAGACATTTTAAATACCATAAAATCACGTAACCCAGAGCTGGCTAAAAAAGCAGTAGAAACTATTTTAGAAGAAGCGCTTGAGCTTATCGAATCAAAGCTGGTGTAGTAAAAAGTTACTTTTGACAGATTAAAAAAGGGAGCTAATTAGCTCCCTTTTTGCTGCCCATATTTAAAATTACGCTTTTGTAAGTTCAAAAATAAGCGATGTTTGCGGGAATGAAATTGGCATTTGTAAGCCAAACTGCATTAACGCTTCACCTGTAAATGTTTGACCATTTACCACAGCAATAGAAGATGGGCGATACTCTTCAAATTTTACCGGCCACACTAAATTAAGTGTATATTGTGCATCGGTATCTAGGCCAACAAAGCGTAATTTATTAGGCGCTGTACGCGGTGTTTCGCGAACGCTATTATAGGCAAATAACGCTTTTGTTTTTTGCTCATCGATTAAACCAAAGTTAATTGATAAATCGTCGCTATCAAGGCGGTATAAATCGGCGCTATGAATAAACTCCCGATGCTCTTTGTGAAGTACTATTGCCGCTTTGAGTGTATTGTATTCGTGATCGGTCAGCTCACGTGGGTCCATTTCAATGCCCATGTGGCCAAACATTGATACCGCAGCACGCATTTCAATGCTCACATTACGCCCTGTGATATGACAATCACGTGGGCCTATGTGTGCACCCATTACCGACGATGGGAAAAAGAACGAACATCCACGCTGTATTTCAAGGCGATCAAGCGCATCGTTTGAATCTGACGTCCATACACGATCTGTGTGTGCAAGTACGCCATAATCTACACGTGCACCACCTGACGAACAGCTTTCTATTTCAAGCCCTGGGTGCGCACCTTTAATACGATCAATTAAACGATAAAGCGCCAATGTTTGCTGATGCACAGCAGGCTTACCATCAAAATTACCCGCATGGTTAATATCGCGGTTCATATCCCATTTAATGTACTTAATGGTTGGGTATTCAACTAAAATATCGTCAATGGCTTTGTATAGGTACTCAACCACCTCAGAGCGCGTTAAATCAAGTACGAGCTGATTTCTAAAGCTTAACTGTTCGTTGTTTTGAGAGCCTAAAACCCAATCAGGATGTGCGCGGTATAAATCGCTATCTGGGTTAACCATTTCTGGTTCAAACCAAATACCAAACTCCATACCTAAGCTATTCACATGATCAATGACTGGCGATAAACCATCTGGGTAAATTTTGTAATCTACAGTCCAATCACCTAAGCCTGCGTTGTCGCCACGGCGGCCTTTAAACCAACCATCATCAAGTACAAAACGCTCAATACCTAACGGCGCTACTTTGTCGGCTAGTTGCTTAAGCGTGTCTACGTCGTGATCAAAGTAAATACCTTCCCATGTGTTGTAATGCACAGGACGCGTTTTTTCGCGTTGTGCTTGGCTAAGTAAATTAGCTTTAACAAAACGATGGAAATTACGAGAAAGCGCGCTAAAACCTTCACTTGAAAACGAGCCATAAATGCTCGGGCTTTGATACGCTTGACCTTTAGCAAGCGTAAGCTCACCAGGAAGTAATAGCTCACCCATTTGTACATAACGACGACCTTCAGCTAAAAGCTCTGCACGTAGTTTATTGTTGCCGCTCCAACCTAAATGAAAGCCGTAACATTCCCCGTGTTGCTCGCCTGCATTTTCGTTATGCACTAATAAACCAGGAAATACATCGTGTGATGTTTTGCCTTTACGGTTTTCGCGAACAAAACTACCTAAGACTAAATCAACCGATTGACGCTGGAATTCGTTTGACCAACGACCTTCAAAGCTCACTATTTTGCTTACGCTATCTGGCAATTGAAATGTTGGCGCGGCGCAAAAATTAACGCCCAGTGGTGAGTCACCTAAATTAGTTAATACAGTATGTGCACTTAGTACGTCAGTGCTTTTATCAAGTGTAATGCTATGCACGACTTCAATACCACGAAGCTTATCTACACTTACAAACTCAACGGTCGCACTTGAAGGCTGACGCACTTCTTGAAGCTCTGGCCCTACTGACCATGCAATTGAATCATTTACTAGCTCAAGCCCTGGCGCACCAGTAAAGCCCTCACCTAATAACGGAGATAGAGAAATAGGCGCTTCTTCAACCACGGCACATTTAACTTCTTGACGGGTAGCAAGTTGAGTTAGCATTGCCTCGGTTGTTTGCTCAGATAGGCGTTTACCAAAGTACAATAACGCCGGTGTTTTACTTTGGCAGTCGAAAATAACCGTGCTATTAGCGCTATCTAATCGAAAAAATGGTTTAATATCGGCCATAATTCTCCTATCCTTTTAATCTATTACGAGTTAAATAATGTGAGTATGTGAGTCAGTTATTTTGTGTGTGAACTCATTTACCGTTGCTTGAGATACGACCGGTCAGACAGTGGTCCTCAATAATAATAGTATATATCATATAAATTAGCTTTTGATAGCCTTTGCACTACAAATAGTTAGATAAACTCACTGGAAGTACCACTGCAATAAAAGACATTAAACTAACCTTAACTCAAAAATCCAATTACTCTCTTTTTGCTGGATAAAAAAATCGGCCAAGAATTACCTGTGACCGATTTTAATAGCTTAATTTATCTGTAGTTTATTTTTGTATTAGCGTCTGCGTTGCGCCATCAAGATCAGGAGTTTTACCTGCCCACTGCGCGTTTAAGCCAAATACCACTTTATTTACTACTAATGCAAAAGTCACACATACAATGAGTGTAATTGGCATTAAGTGAATGTAATGAATGTCGGTATGTAGTGGTGAGTTTGCAAACGTAAGCATACCGTACATAACCACGCCTAAAATTACCGCTGCAATACCCGCACGGGCATCAACATTTTTAAATAATAAGCCCACTACAAAAATAGAGAATATAGGCATACTTAATAAGCCGTTTAATTGCTGTAGTAAGTTAATAATACTGTCGGCTTGCTGATAAATTGGTACAAGTACCAGCGTTAAACTCGTTAGTAATAATGTTACGTAACCACTTAGCTTTACTACACTTGGCTCTTTATTAAAGTAAGCTTCGTGAATGTCACACACATATAGTGCTGTGGCTGAATTTAATAAACTGTTGTAAGTAGACAGCACTGCCGCCGCCATTGCCGCTGCAAATACACCAGTTAACCATGCAGGCATTACATCACCAACAATTCGACCATAAGCAGCGTCGCCAATATCGCCATAAAGTTTAAACGAAATAATACCCGGTAATACCACAATTGCAGGGACGATTAAAAAGCGAATACCTGCTGCTGCAAATATACCTTTTTGCGCTTCTTTAACATTAGGCGCTGCCATTGCTCGTTGCGTAATTGTTTGGTTAGTACCCCAGTAATACATTTGAATAAAGATCATACCGGTTAAAAGTGTTGGCCACGGAATAGGTGAATCAGCATCGCCGATGAGTGTTAAACGCTCCTCTGGAATACCCGAAAAGTCATAGTCAATCGCATTAAGCGCTAAAAAGACTACTAAAACAGCCATGCCCAGTACAAGTATGCCATTGTAGGTATCCGATACAGCAACTGCCCGCAAACCACCAAAAAATGCATAAACAGCACCAATAATGGCAAACGCGGTGGCAATATACATTAGTGGAATATCAACCTTAAACATGGTTTGCATAAACAGCGCGCCAGAATAAATAACCGCTGGCATATAAATAAGTGCATTACCTAAAAAGAATAATCCCCCAATAACAGCGCGAATATGTTTGTTGTTATAGCGCTTTTCTAAAAGCTCTGTGGTAGTTGTACAGTTATATTTATAATAAACAGGGATGAATACTTTAGCTAAAATAATTAAACCTATAATTGCAGCAAGCTCCCACCAAACCAGTAAGGCCATTTGGTTACCGTTCATGCCAACAAGCTGGTCAGTACTTAAATTAGTAAGTGTGATTGAACCTGCAACAAACATCCAAGTAAGGCCACCGCCGGCTAAAAAGTACTCTTTAGTTTGGCTTTGTCCGTTATTACGATTTTGGCCTCGGCATTTCCAATAAGTAAGGCCACCAATTAAAGCGGTGACAAAAACAAAAACCACCAGCTGTAAAATATTATCTGACATGTGTGTGTCTCTTATATGTGTGTGAAAATAGACACGCTATAGCGCGTGTGAATCTCTACTTAGTTCTAATTTAATTTGCTTTAAAGGTTTGAGGTCTGAATGCTGATTATGAAGTTTCACTAAGGCGTTAAGCTGAAACAGTGAAATAAGCATGCTGTTAAGCACACTTAAGTAACCCTTCTTTTGTAGTTCTGCAATGGTATTGCTATCTAATGTTTGCAGTTTGTCTTCATCAACGGTGCTCAAACCTTGAATGGTTTGGGTTTCGCCTTGTTCAAACTGTAAAGCAATATCAATATTTTTAATGAGCCCTAAGCGCACTACTTCCTGGGTAAATTGATACGTTTGATAGTCATTTTTTAAATCGCTCTCAAGTAGCTTTTGTTGCGAATTTAAAAATAAGCTTGGGTTACCTTTAGCATCAAATAATGCCTCACCATGCTGCGAGTTTACAGCTGAGCTTTGCTCATCAATCGCAATAAAGTAATCGCTACTGTTTGCTTCACGGGTCATTAAATGAAGAGGGTGAGTTTGCATACATACTGGTGTGTAAAGTGCCTGCCATTGGTTGTTATTCACCAATAAACTTTGCCCGGCGTTAAAACTTGTTAACGCTGATATTGTGTAGCTGCCATTTTGTGCGTTACGGGCTAAAAAAATAGGTAAGTCGCAGGCTACTTTTGCTATTTCATTTGCTCTTAAATTAACTAAATGCTGCGTTTTTGCGTATTCAACTGCTGCATTGGGGTTAATTTTTAATGTTTGGTGTTTAGTGTTTACGAGTTCACTAATAGCCATAGTTACACATCCTTAAACTGGGTTAGCTGCTAGCCACTGCTCTATAAAAGCACGATGTGGCGGCAAAGTTTGTAACATCTGCTGTGTAAGCTGGCTGTTACGTTCAATTATTTGTTTGGCTTGCACATGGTGTGAATACAAATATGCCTGTTTAGTAAAGTCTGGCTTAAAGCCCATACCGTACAAAACATACTGATAACTGGCGGCAGGGAATAACTCTAATGCGCCATGAAAATCTTGAATAAGCGGGCCACGGCTTCCCCAAAGAAGTAAGTCTTCTTGCAGGGTTTGTGGAATAGTATCGGGCTGTACATGTGCTTGCCAGTAAGGTTCTGGGCGCTTGGTTAGCATGTAATGTAGCTTTAAAAAGTCGATAATACGCTGCCAGCGGTAATCCATTTGCTCATTAAAGCGTTTAGCTACAATAGGCATTACTTGTGTGTCTGCTGGCATATGCTCTGCTACAAAGCGTGCTGAAATTTCAACAAGCATAATAGCGGTTGCTTCAAGCGGCTCCACAAACCCTGCCGACATACCAATGGCAACACAGTTTTTATGCCAAAACTTCTCACGGTAGCCCGACTCAAAGCTAATTTTACGGGCAGTTAAACCACTTGCTGCATCGCCTAAATAGTTTCGTAAGTTTTGCTCTGCTTCATCGTCTGATAGAAACTTGCTTGAATATACATGCCCTACACCACGACGATGCGTTAAACCTATATCCCAAATCCATCCAGCGTTTTGAGCTGTTGCTATGGTATGGCTGGCTAAGGAGTCATCGTTTTCATCGTAAGGGACTTGCATAGCCAGTGCGCTGTCGTTAAATAGCACGTGGTCCATTTTTTTAAACGGTACGTTGAGCGCTTGGCCTAATAACAATGATGAAAAACCAGTACAGTCTATAAATAAATCGGCGCTTATAATGTGGGTTTGATCTTTTAGAGTAAGCTCATTTATTGCACCATCGTCATCAAGTTTTACTTGATCAACAGTACCAATAATATGCTCTACGCCAAGCTTACTTTTACAATGCTGTTTAAGCATTTGTGCAAAAGCGCCGGCATCTAAGTGATAAGCGTAGTTACAATTACCTTGATATTCACCTTGCGCTATACCTCTTGGGGCTAAGCTTGCTTGGCAAATATCATGTTGAAAATTAGTTTGCTGTGCAAAGTCTTCAACATTATCTAAATAGGGGGCTAAATCTATGCGGCCGTAGCCTAGCGGTACAGTAAATGGATGGTAGTAAAAGTCGTTGTTGCCGTGCGTCCAATTTACAAATTTACCGCCTTGTTTAAAGGTGGCGTTACAGGCTTTAAATACATCAACTTCACGCAAACCTATTTGCTGAAGTGTGTTTTTCATAGTGGGCCAGGTACCTTCACCTACACCAATTGTTGGAATATCTGACGATTCAACCAACATCACTTTTAAGCCATCACCATTTTTACCTTGGTGGTACGAAGCTATAATTGCAGCGCTCAGCCATCCTGCTGTGCCGCCACCAATTACGGCGATTGTTTTTATTGTTTTATTCATAACGGACTACTCTTTGAGTACTTTATTGATAACCGGTTAGACAACAAATGCCCTTTCGGGCATTTGTTTAAATTAGTCTCATTTTGTGCAAAATAGCTACTAACTTTATTAGTAACAGGACTTATAATGCACTGCAATGAAAACTAAGAGGCAGTCGCTGCCTCTGCTATCAATTAAAACGATCCACGAATACCAAACGCGTAACGTGAGCCATTATCTTCTACTGAATAGATTTGGTTAGCAAAACGACCTGTTTGTACTAACTCTTCCTCAGTGATATTGATGCCTTCAGCAAAAATAGTGAAGTTTTCGTTAATATCGTAGCTTGCACTAATATCCCACTGACCGTAAGTTTCTACGTTCACTGGTTCACCGTTAAAGCCATTATCAACTAAGCGTAAAAAGCCTTCACGGTTGTTAAATGCAACACGTGCTTGCCAGTTATCTTGCTCATAAAACAATATTAAGTTTTGCGAATCGCCTAAACCTTCAAGTGCAAATGTTTGTGTGGTGTCTGCGCCTACGCTAATGTCACTATCTACGACTGTGGCATTGGCTATAATACCAAAGCCATTATCAAATATGTGCGTCACACCAACTTCATAGCCCGTTACTTTAGCTGACTCACCATTTTGAGGGCGAGTTACTGTGTATACCTCTGAGCTACCATTGAGTTCATCATCAGCTTGGTCTGTACATGTAGTACACGCAAAATCAGGACCCGAACGGTCAGACATTTCAAATGTTTCTGCACCTGTTAGCGTGACAATGAAGTCATCAACTTCTTTACTAAATACTGCAAAGCTAAATAAGTTAGCATCGTTGTAGTACCACTCGTAAGAAATATCCCAGTTTTCTGATTGGAATGGCTTAAGAGCAGGGTTGCCACCATTTGCCGTTAAGTTTTGACGACGAGGCTCGTTAAACGTAGTCGCTGGTGATAACTGCGACATCGTTGGACGAGTAATACTGTCGTACGTAGCAAAACGTAAAATCATATTGTCTTGCAGTTCTAACTTAACATTTAAAGATGGTAGTAAGTTTGAGTAGCTAGTCCCTTGTTCAATGCTTGTAGCCGGACCAAATACGTTAGCAAACAAAGTTGCATCCGTCGTTGGGATTACATCACTAATAAAGCTCTGTATTGCAGCTACTTCAATATCAGTTTCAGAATAACGTGCACCTAAGTTAACGGTTACAGGCATATCCGCAAGGTCAAAACCAAGCGTAAAGTCCATGTATAGGCTGGTGATGTCTTCGTTGATTGTGTAACGGTTATTTTGTAATGTTGGCTCTACTGGGAAACCTTGATCGGCTAAATAATCAAGCATTTTATCACCGTCGTAGGTGTAAAATGTATCGATCAAACCTGGGAAGTAGTTACTTGCTTGATAGGCTTCAAAATCAATTGCATCAAGTGGTGCTTGCGTCCCATAACCACAAAATTGACATTGAGTACCATAAACTTGAAAACTTGATTTTTCACGCTCTTGGCGATAAGCACCAAAGTTGATTCGATCTACAGGGCCTTTATCTGGCACGTATTCAAAATCAGCTTTTACTTCTGTGATTTCATCTTCATCTGTAAACTGAAGACCGACTTCATTGTAGTGAAGGCGCGCAAGGCTAGGATCTGGGAGTGAACCATTTTCAAACCCGTCATGCTGAACAGTAGGAACACTGCCTGTACCATCAAAGCTATAGCTATTAATAATACCTACAACATTAAAACGGTCAGTACCTGCACGGTCATTTTCAGCTGTTGAGCGAGACACATCAAATTTAGCTTTTAATAATTCGTTTACTTGCCAATCTACGTTAATACCAAATGCTTTATTAGTTACATCACGAGAGTTACGAGTGTGCGACACAAAGTCACTTGCAGGGTCGCCACTTGGCGCACCTAAACCCACTTCTTGAGAGAAAGTTAAAAGCGTGCCTGTTTCTGGATCAATCGTTGCGCTACCTACGCGGTCTGGTTCAAACCAAGATGCTAAATCGCGTACTGTTGAATCAACTTCAAATTTTGAAATCATGCCATCAACAGTAATAGTAACATCGTCAGATGGCGCATATTGCAGTACTAAACTTGCATTTGTACGCTCACGATCTTGCTCATCAACAACTTGGTCCCAGTTACGTGGAATATAGGCATTTTCAAACAATACACCATCAGTTGGATTAGAGATTGTTTGGCCGCCGCGCCAACCTGCCGTTAAAATTTGGTTATTTTGAAGTTTACGTTGTTGATTAGTGATGGCAAAAAGCACACCTAGCTTATCATCGTTAAACGTATTACTTATTAAGAATGATGTTGATGGGGATACTTCTTCAGAAAGGCTTTCGTACATACCTTTAACTGAACCTAAAATATGTAAACCACCAAAATCAAAAGGACGTGCTGTAGTTACGTTAACCGTACCACCAATGCCGCCTTCTTGAAGCGTTGCTGTATTACTTTTATAAATATCAGCACCGGTGATTTGATCTGCGGCTAATACATCAAAATTAAATTCACGACCTGCACTGTCTGTCGCAATTTGACGACCATTAACAAGTACAGTATTAAATTGTGGGCCAAAACCACGAATAGTTACCGCTTGTCCTTCACCACCACTGCGGTCAATTGCTACACCTGTAATACGTTGCAGAGATTCTGCTACGTTTAAATCAGGAAATTTACCAAGATCTTCTGCTTTAATCCCGTCTGTAACAACATTAGATGCTTTTTTATCTAACATTGATGAACGTAAGCTGCTACGGATACCCGTTACTGCGATAACTTCAACATCCTCATTTACTACTGTAGACGTATCGCCTTCAGCGCCTTGAGCTGCAACGTTTCCGCTTGCCAATATGCCAGTGATAGCAATACTGATCGCGGTTTTCTTGTTGAACGATAACTTATTGTTAATTATCATTTTTTAAAAACTCCTGATTGTGTGTAGTCGTTGTGTCGTTGTGCTAGTGCAAATAGTTTCAAATACTATTTATATTATAAATACTTTAAATCAAGCTGAAGTGCAACCTTTTCCTTGATTGTAGAGCGTTATTTATTACCGTATTTTTTCTTTTTATTTTCTTTAAATTAACATCAACATATTGAGTTAATTACAAAATGCGTAAATAATAACCTGTTCATAAACTTCATCAGGTAATAAATTAGCTTTTGGATAATTTTCACGGTTTGGCGCGTCAGGCCAATTTTGCGCTTCAACACACAAAGCTTGTCGTGCTTTAAACGGCGCACCGACGAAGTTAGCGGTGTATAACTGCATACCTGGCTGAGTGCTTTTGAGCGTTAAATTAACCTTCGTGTGTGGCGAGGTTAATGTAGCCATCGTCTTTAAACTGCTGTCATCATTAAAAATATAGCAGTGGTCAAAGCCATTTCCAGCTTCTAGCTGAGGATGAATGGCGCTTAATGCCTCCCCAACTTGACTTGGTTTGGTAAAATCAAAACAACTACCTGTCACTAATGCCGCTTCATTAAGCGGGATGCTGGTTTTATCGATGGGAAGGTAGTGACTGGTATTTACTTGAACAGAATGATCATTAATTGATTCGCTGCCATCAAGGTTAAAATAACAATGGTTAGTAAAATTAACGAGTGTTTCTTTGTTAGTCGTAGCTTTAAAGCGTAATGCAAGCTCGCCATTTTTAGCACTAATCGTTTGCCAAACCTGTAACTCACCGGGGAAGCCTTGCTCACCATCGGGCGAGCAATAATAAAGCTCAACTTCACTTTCCGTTTGTTTGGTTACTTGCCAAAGTACTTTATTAAAGCCTTTAACACCGCCATGTAAGCTATTAGGGCCGTTGTTCGTTTCTAATTGATACTGCGTACCAGATAAGCTGAAACGCCCCTTTGCAATACGGTTAGCGTATCTACCTACTGTAGCGCCAAGGTAAAATGGGTTTTCAAGATAGTATTGAGGGTCATCGACGCAAAGTGTCATTTCTTGCTTTTTAAACTTTATGCTTTTAATTATTGCACCAAATGGCAAAATTTCAGCGGTTAAATCTTTACCATCACTGAGCTGAATGACTTGTAAAAGCTGGTTATTGGCAATAGCTACCACATGTATTCTCCAATCAAATTACCGAATTAACATTTTCTGTTATGACGTCGCAACAATATATATTATAAATAGTATATAACTGAAGCCTGTAACTCAATCTAAATACGTTAAAATTTCTCGATAAAAATTTACAGCTGCCATTATTTATTTACAATAATTAAGCTTCGCCGGAGGTTATATAAAATATAGGCTCCTCAAGGTCAGCTTCTTTGGCATATATGCTCATTAAGCGCTGTTTTTTCGTCAATACTAAGGGCCTGCTTTGATTTTGCGATAAAATCGTATCTCACCATAACGGCTTTACCTATTGCGCAGCATTTATCATGTTGCCATGCTTCTTGCCTAAGCGTAAAAGAGCTAGTGCCTATATGCTCTACAGAGGTTTTTACTGTTACTTCGTGGCCATAAAATAATTCGCCTACAAACGACACTTCAACTTTGGCAATTATCAACTTCCAATCATGTGGATTTAAATCAGGCGTAAAAAACTTAAAAATAGGTGCACGTGCAACTTCAAACCATACCGGGAGTACGGTATTGTTAATGTGTCCGAGCGCATCAGTTTCACTAAAGCGCGGCATCACTTTTTCAATAAACATAAAAATCCAATAATAATTATATAAAGGTTACTCATGACGGACTTTATTCGCGTATACGATAACGCGCTAAGCAATGATTTTTGCGATGAATTTATTACCACATTCGCGCAAAGCCCGCATGTAAGACAAGGGGTGACATCGGGCGGTGTCGATCTAAAGAAAAAAGACAGCCACGATCTACACTTAAATAATCACCCCGAATATGCTCAGCAATTAAAACATATACAACAAACAACTGCACAGCATGTTTTTAAGTATGTTGAAGAGCATATTTTTATGATGATTGGGGCGTTTGGTTTAAAGGTATATCATCCAAAAACGGGGGAAGTAGTTGATTTAACTCATGCTAATTTTGAAGAAGTAGGAAAGCCGCAACTCCCCGTTTTAGTGCAGCAGATTTTTAGACTTGGCAATATTCAAGCGCAAAAATACGAAGTAAACAAAGGTGGCTACCCTTACTGGCACAGTGAAGTTTATCCGCAGCTACAGCACAATGAAGCATTACATCGCGTGTTGCTATTTATGTTTTACTTAAACGATGTAGAAGAAGGTGGTGAAACAGAGTTTTATTATCAAAACCGTAAAATAGCCCCTAAAAAAGGCACTATGGTAATAGCACCTGGCTACTTTACACATACTCATAGAGGCAATAAGCCAGTATCAAACGATAAGTATATTTTAACATCGTGGGTACTGTTTAATCGAGCAGAACAAATATATGGTGCGCCTAAGAGTTAGCGCACCAAAATCAGTATTATTTAACCAAGCAGTTCATCAAATAAATTAAACAACTGATCTAGCTCTTCAATGGTGTTGTAGTGCATACAACCAATGCGCACTACACCGCCTTTGTCGAGTACACCTAACTGCTTACACAAACCTTGCGCGTAAAAGTTACCGTCCCACACACAAATATGCTGTTTGCCTAAAAATTCTGAAACTGCGCGCGACTCAAGTCCTTCAAAAATTAAAGCAAAAGTGGGTGTACGCTCATTAAGGCGATCAAAATCATCAATACCAAACAACTTAATGCGTGGATAATTTACCAAGCGCGTTAAAAAGTGTTCGCTAAGCGCCATTTCGTGCTGCTTAGTTTTAGCAAAAGCCACGCTTAACTTTTTGCGGCGTGAATGGCTATCATCAAGCTCACTAATCGCCGCAATGTAATCAACAGCCGCGATAAAACCAGCCATTGCTTCAAAGCTTTGTGTGCCGGTTTCCCAGCGACCTGGTGCTATGTCTTTAGCTGGCTCAACTTTGTACGGTGTAAACCCATCTAAATGCTCTTTTTTACCGTAAACCATACCCAAATGCGGACCAAAAAACTTATACGCCGAGCAAGCTAAAAAGTCGCAATCAAGTGCTTGTACATCAACAAGTTCATGCGGTGCGTAATGCACTGCATCAACATAAACAAGTGCGCCTACGCTGTGAGCAAGCTCTACAATGCGTTTAATATTATTAATTGAACCTGTGGTATTTGACGCATACGTTACCGCAACAAGCTTAGTATTACTGTTTAATAAGCTTTCAAACTGCGCCATATCTAAGCTGCAATCAGCTTCGTTAATAAGCGCAATATTTACAACAACACCTTTATCTTCTGCGGCTTGTTGCCATGACGATACATTCGAGAAGTGATCAGCGTTAGTTACAATTATTTCATCGCCAGCCTGCCAATCACGCGAAATTGCACGGCTAAAGCTAAATGTGAGGCTGGTCATGTTTGGACCAAACACAATTTGTTGTGAGCTAGGTGCATTAAGTAAGTCAGCGGCGGCTTGGCGCGCATTCGCCATCAACTCAACCGTTTTATCACTTGAAAAAAACGCGCCACCTAAGTTCGAATTATAATGACCTAAATAAGCAGTCATCGCAGTAAGCACCGATGTTGGTACTTGCGAGCCGCCTGGTCCGTCTAAAAATATTGGCGATTTACCATCAACGTTTTGCATTAATGCTGGAAATTGCTCACGTAATTGCGTTATGTTCATGCTTATTCCTTAAGACGTTAATACAAAACAATCCAGGTAACCTGGTTTGCTAGCATCAATTTTGTTCATAGGTGTTGCGTTGTGCCACACTTGACGGTCGTTTATTAATGCAAACATGCCGTCTTTTATTTCCATTTTAAAACAAGGCTCAGCTTGCTTGCTTTCGTATACAAGCAGTTCGCCACCTTCTAAGTTCTCGTGAGATACGCCGCATATACATACATGGTCAAAACCATCTTGATGAACGCCTTCTGGCGCTGCAGGTGTATCGCTATCAATGGCAAGCATGCGGAACTGATGAATTTCAATATCGCGCTGATCATCAATACCGGTAAGTTGGCGAAACTCATTGACGATATTTTTCATACCCTCTGATTCAAGTAAACTTTGCTCTAGGTTTTCGTAAGTACGCTCTACATTACCCTGAAAAGTATTAATTGAATCGTCTTGAACAAATGCTTTGGTTTTTTGTAACTTTATTTCACCATTTAGCATTTTAACTACTGAATAACGACGTTTACGAAAAGCACCATCTGCATATGGATTTGCAGGCAGGTTATCAAAAGAAGGCTTAACCAAATCAATATTTACTTGGTTAATAAAACGTAGTTGCAGTAAATTCTGGTTGTTTAATGCTGTCATAAAATCTCGCCTAAAATAATGAGAATATTGGTGAGGATTTTAATGCATATTGAGAGGATTTTTTGCTTTATTACTCAACTTAAAAACGACTTAAGGCCAGAGTTAATACAAAAATATAAAAAAAGAAGCATGAACTATCTAATATTTATTTTAGTCAATAAAAAACCCGCCGAAGCGGGTTTTTAAACAAACTTTAAAAATTATACAGCTTGTTGAATAATAACCTTGTCTGCTTTTTTAGTGTAAGCAGGCATACGGTGGAAGTTCAAGTAACGGTAAGTATCTGCAGCCGTTGCATTGATCTTCGCTGCATACTCTTGGTACTCAGCTGGAGTAGGTAATTTACCTAAGATAGCCGCTACAGCAGCAAGTTCTGCTGATGCTAAGAATACGTTTGCACCATTACCTAAACGGTTAGGGAAGTTACGTGTAGAGGTAGACACAACCGTTGCTTTGTCTGCAACGCGTGCTTGGTTACCCATACAAAGTGAACAACCTGGTGTTTCGATACGTGCACCAACACGTCCAAAGATACCGTAGTAACCCTCTTCAGTAAGCTGGTCTTTATCCATCTTAGTTGGTGGAGCAACCCAAAGTTGAGTTGGTAACTGACCTTTAAAGCCATCTAGTAATTTACCCGCTGCGCGGAAATGACCGATGTTAGTCATACAAGAACCGATGAACACTTCGTCGATTTTCTCGCCAGTAACGTCAGATAGTAAGCGCGCATCATCTGGGTCATTTGGAGCACAAAGAACGGGTTCTTTAATCTCAGCTAAATCAATTTCAAGTACATGCTTGTACTCTGCATCAGCATCAGCTTCCATTAGTTCTGGGTTAGCTAACCAATCTTGCATTGCAGTAATACGACGCTCAATAGTACGTACATCGCCGTAACCTTCAGAGATCATCCATTTAAGCATAACAATGTTTGACTCTAGGTATTCTGCGATAGATTCTTTAGAAAGTTTAACCGCACAACCTGCTGCTGAACGCTCTGCAGATGCATCTGATAATTCAAATGCTTGCTCAACAGTAAGGTGTTCAACGCCTTCAATTTCTAGTACACGACCAGAGAATTCGTTAATTTTACCTTTTTTCTCAACTGTTAATAAACCCGCTTTGATACCGTAGTAAGGAATTGCATGTACAAGGTCACGTAAAGTGATACCTGGTTGCATTTCGCCTTTAAAACGAACCAAAATAGATTCTGGCATATCAAGTGGCATAACACCCGTTGCTGCTGCGAATGCAACTGCACCCGAACCTGCTGGGAATGAAATACCTAATGGGAAACGTGTATGTGAATCACCACCAGTACCTACAGTATCAGGTAATAACATACGGTTTAACCATGAGTGAATTACACCATCACCTGGGCGAAGTGACACACCGCCACGGTTCATGATGAAATCAGGAAGCGTATGGTGAGTGTTTACGTCGATTGGTTTAGGGTAAGCCGACGTATGACAGAAAGACTGCATTGTTAAATCTGCAGAAAAACCTAAACATGCTAAGTCTTTAAGTTCGTCACGTGTCATAGGACCTGTTGTATCTTGCGAGCCAACAGTTGTCATTTTAGGTTCACAGTATTGGCCTGGGCGAATACCTGGAACGTTACACGCTTTACCAACCATTTTTTGCGCTAGTGTGAAGCCTTTTTCAGAAACTTCTGTCACTGTTGGTACTTTAAATACATCAGTTGGACCAAGGCCAAGTGATGTGCGTGCTTTATCAGTTAAACCACGACCAATGATAAGTGGTATACGACCACCAGCACGAACTTCATCTAAAATTACGTCAGATTTAAGTTCAAAAGTTGAGATTACTTTGTCAGTACCGTGGCTCTTAACAACACCTTCGTACGGGTAAATATCGATTTGCTCACCCATGTTAAGCTCATCAACATTTAATTCAATTGGTAATGCGCCTGAATCTTCCATTGTATTGAAGAAGATTGGAGCAATTTTATTACCTAAACATACACCGCCAACACGCTTGTTTGGTACGAATGGGATATCATCGCCCATGAACCAAAGTACAGAGTTAGTTGCAGACTTACGAGAAGAACCAGTACCAACAACATCACCTACATATGCAAGTGGTAAGCCTTTAGTTTTTAATTCTTCAAGCTGAGAGATTGGACCTACTTCGCCTGGCTTGTCTGGTGTAATTCCATCACGTTCAATTTTTAGCATTGCTAAAGCATGAAGTGGGATATCTGGACGAGACCATGCATCTGGAGCTGGTGATAAGTCATCAGTATTTGTCTCGCCAGTTACTTTAAATACAGTAACTGAGATCTTTTCAGCAACAGCTGGCTTATTAGTAAACCACTGCGCATTTGCCCAAGACTCAATAATTTGCTTAGCGAATGTATTACCCGCTTTTGCTTTTTCTTCAACATCGTAAAACGCATCAAACATAAGTAATGTATTTGAAAGGCCTTTAACTACGATTGGTGCAAGTGTTTCGTCATCAAGTAGGTCAATCATTGGCGCGATATTGTAACCGCCCAGCATTGTACCTAATAATTCTGCCGCTTTTTCTTTAGAAACAAGTGGAGAATTAGCTTCACCTTTAGCTACAGCTGCTAAAAATCCCGCTTTAATATAAGCAGCATCATCAACACCAGCTGGTATACGCTGAATGAACAAATCTAAAATGAATTCTTCTTCACCTGCAGGTGGGTTTTTTATTAATTCAATAAGATCAGCAGTTTGCTGAGCATCTAATGGCGCTGGTACGATACCTAACGCGGCACGTTCTTCTACGTGTTTACGATATTCTTGTAGCACAATATTGCCCTCTTGGTGACGTGAAAGTATCCGGTAGCGCTTTGGGCGCAAATAAGTTACCCAATACTTATAGTATTCTAACGCGTAATTATAAAGCTTTTATGGATAGATGAAAATCCATCCAGTTACGCAACTGATTATACCGATTATAAATACCATGAATAGTAGTGGTGGTAAAAACTATTTTCATGAATACTTGTTAAGTAAGAATCATTACCATTAACTAGTATTAATTTATTACAGGCATAAAAAAACCCAGCACTTGGCTGGGTTTTTATTACAAACTATTTAATTAACGTAAAACTTTAACGTTTTTGATAGTTTTAATATGCGCTTCTACACGACGGTTTTCTGCGTTTGCAGCTTTAGTGTTTGCATCATTTTTAAGACGCTCTTCACCTAAACCAACTGTAGTAATGCGATCTTGAGCAATACCATCAGCAACAAGTTGCTTAGCTACAGCATCAGCACGCTTTTTAGATAACCATTTATTGTAAGTTGCTTTACCTACAGCTGAAGTGTGACCTTCTAAAAGCACTGTTGTACCTGGGTACTCTTTTAAGAACTCAGATACTTTTTCGATATCATTTAAGTACTGAGTAGATACTGCTGATGTATTATTAGGGAAAGTCACTAATAAGCTTACAGTTACTTCTTTATCTTCATATAAAGTACAACCAGTGCCATCAACTGCGTCAGTCATTGGCGTGTTTGGACATCTATCGTCAGCATCTAAAATATTATCATTGTCGCTGTCTGAAGGAGCAACTGCAACTTCAACTACTTCTGGAGCTGGTTTTACTGGCTCAACTGGTGCTGAGTTTTGGCCAAATAAGTAGTTAATACCAATTTTAGCGCCTACATCTGTGTAACCACGGTCAAGACCTTGGTATACAGCTGTTTCAGCATTTACAAATAAACCATCTGTAATGAAATGTTGGTAACCAACACCTGCATTTAAGAATGTGTTGTCATCTACTACGTCCATTTCTTTAATACCGAAAAGACCGTAGAAAGGACCGCCATTTAAATGATAAAGAGCATCAATGCCGTAACGCTCGCCATCAATACTGTTGCGGTTGCCAGCAACTTTATCAAAAGCATTAAAATCCATGTCTGCATATTCTAGGCGTGCGCTCCAGTAATCACTGAAACGGTAACCAGCTTCAACACCCCAACCAGTTGATTCATTTACATCAAGACCAGCTTGGGCACGCATGTTTTTCCAAGATGCGTCATAGTAGTCACCAAATGCGCCAATGTAGAAACCTTCTTCTTTATCTGCAGCAAATGTAGATACGCTAGTTGCAGCTAACGCAATTGCGATTGTAAGTGATTTTAATTTCATTGTTTTCTTCCCATTTTAACAATTAAAAATTGTAGCTAATCAATACTAGCTCAATCTGTTTTATACAGACTAACCGAACCTTTGTTAATCAATACTTAACGAATAATAAAGTTTATAAATTTTTTTAATTATCTATAACGACATCCAACCACCCATTGTAGGTGAAATCAAAAATATTACCTACTCTGCAAATAATTTATAGTTGTGGTTTTTTTATAAATCGATAGCCTGCGACAAAAACAGGAACAATTCAGTTAAATGCACTTTTATACACAGCAAAACTTACTTATCCTTATAAAATGGATGATAACACTAGAATTTATTTTGCTCAATCAATGAACACTTCTAAAAATGAAAAATGAATATTTATAATCATAAACTTACATCTAAAATTAATAGTTAAGTACCGCAAAAAGTACGATACCCATGATCACTTTTAGGAGGCGTCTGAAAATCGACAAGCTTATTCACTTCATTATAAGGATTGCTCAGTACTTTTAAAAAATCACTTAATAGCGCACTTGACCCCATTTCGCTGTAGTCAGTAATAATTGATTCAATGATGTGATTGCGTGGTATTACTCGAGGGTTCGCTTTTCGCATTACTGTATAACTATTTCCATCAACCCGGCTTTGCCATTTATATGCCCATTGCGCTAATGCTTCAGGAATAAGCGCTTCCTGTTTTAACGACTCGGTTAATGCATCAAAGGTATTGGTGTAATCGAGTTCATGAAATTTTAATAATGTTAACAATTCTGCAACTAATTTTGTATCGTTTTCATCAATACCGACTAAGCCCAACTTTTTTGCCCACATAGCCGTAAATTCAATATTAAACTGTTCAGCAAAGCTATTTATATGTGGCGTCATTAGCGAAACAGCTTGCTCATCATCGTCATGAATTAGTGGTATCAGACTTTCAGCTAAACGGGCACAGTTCCAGTTAGCCATATTCGGCTGGTTACCAAATGCATAGCGGCCTTGTTTATCAATAGAACTAAATACAGTATCAAAATCAAAACTGTTCATCATGGCACATGGGCCGTAATCAATGGTTTCTCCGCTTACTAGCGTATTATCTGTATTCATTACTCCGTGAATAAAACCAACACGCATCCAGCTCACAATTAGCTTAACTTGGTTTTTAATCACAGCGCCTAAAAATGCTAAATATCGCTGCGAACCTGTATCGGTTATTTCTGGGTAGTGTCGCTCTATAGCTAAATCGGCTAAATTTTTAAGCCCTTCAACATCGCCTTGCGTCGCTAAATATTGAAATGAACCAACACGAATATGGCTCGTTGCTACGCGAGTAACGATAGCCCCTGCTTGTGGCGGATTACGGTAAACCGTTTCGCCACTGCCAACAACCGCTAAGCAGCGTGTGGTTTTAACTCCCAGCGCATGCATTGCCTCGCTCATTACGTATTCACGAATAGCAGGACCAAGTGCACAACGCCCATCCCCTCCTCTTGAGTAAGGAGTAGCACCAGAGCCTTTTAATTGAATATCCCACAACTGGTTTTTATCATCATTAATAGCGCCCAGTAAATGCGCTCGCCCATCGCCTAAACGTGGTGAAAAATGTCCAAATTGGTGCCCAGAGTAACCAAGTGCTACTGCAGGAATTGCTTGTTTTTCGTTACCGCTAAAAGTGCTGGCACGCAAATCAGCCGCAACGTTAATATTAAACTCTTTTGCTAAGCTCTCGTTCCACAGCAATAACTGAGGAGAGGCGACACTTGCAGGGAAATCTTCAATCGCGAAGTTTTCCGCAATGTCTGTGTATCTTGGCACTAATTTCATGGTAATTCCTATTGTTGCTGACTTATACCAACACGGTTGTCACCTACGCCATAAGCAACAATTAAGCTCAACTCTTGCATACTTAAGCCACTTTGCTTTTGCATTTCATTAAAAAAGGCCTGGGCTGCATTCAGTGACTTTTTAGTTTGTAAGCCGCCGTCTATAATTTTATGCGCACGCAAATAATTCTCTACATCGCGTGATAATAAAAAAGTATCTTTACCAAGTGCTCGCAATGCATAAGGGCCAGTATTTCCGCCTAAACGCGAACCATGCTTTTTCAAATACGCCCATAAACCAATAATATCGTCTGTTGGCCAATTAGCGATAAACTGGCTGAAACTGCCATGTTCCCCTGCTATCTCGTGGATCATGTAAGCATTTTCGGTAATTGTTTTTACTTTTTTATAGTTACGAACAATACGCTCATCCGTAGCTTTTTGTTCCAGCATATCGGGTGGCATCATTAATAACTTATCAACGCTAAAATCCCAAAAAACCTCTCTAAAGCCCGGCCACTTATTATTAATGACTGACCAATAAAAACCGCTTTGAAATACTTTTCGAGTAAATTCTTCAAGCCAATCGTCGTCACTTAACGTGCTTAGTTGTTTTTTAGATAACGGTTTTGCAAGTAATAACTTCAGCATTTTTTCGGAGCCTTTTCGCTCTACCGCTCGCTTATAAATATCGCTAAATTTTTCCATACTAATTAAATACCTCACTACTTATATTGCTAGTGTACGAGAAAAGCACCCAATACGTAACCACTCCCATTATGGATGAATGAATATGCATTTAGTCGCTTGACACCCAGACGGCTAAAATGCTTTAATCGCTGCAATTACCCTATTTAAATTGCGCAGGTTTGTAATTTTTTACTCTACAAACAGGTGCAAAGGGCTAGAAGAGGTGCGTTATTCAGGTAGCGTATGTTAGGAGCGCAAACTCCAGTGAGCATACGTGAGGGGAATTAACGCCGAGAAGTAATCACTTTTGCGAGGTGTTTATTTCGGGCGACTAGGTTGAACCCTAGCGACTGTCACCAATAGCTGCTTATAACAAGCAGCTTATTAGTTTGGTGGAGAGCTTCTGGTCTTAAATATTAAGGCCGTGCGCCCTATTATTTTAAGCCCATTCGCTCTTCGAATTATTAGTTCGAACGACGTTAATGCGGCTCCTTCCATAAAGCTTTTTAACTCTTCGAATAATACCAATTGCATTAAATTAGTTATCGATAAAATGATCACGTTTTTAATAAAATTGGTACAAATTATAAGTTCGTGAGAGATGATCAACAACTTCAATTTAAACGACTACTCATTGTGGACCGCGCTCGTAACGCCATTTGATCAACACGGCGATGTTGACTACAACACGTTAACTAAGCTGGTTAGGGATCAAGAAGCGGCGCATAATGGCATTTTGCTACTTGGCAGTACGGGCGAAGGCTTGGCGCTAACGCAAAAAGAGCAACAAGCCATTGTTGAACACGTATGCCAGCTAAAACCAGCAGTGCCATTAATGGTAGCTGTTGGCGGTAGTAATTTAAAGCAACAAATTGAGTGGGTTAACTACTGTAATAAACTACCTATTCATAGCTTTTTACTTGGCTCGCCGCTTTATGCAAAACCCGGTGCTATAGGTCAAACCCATTGGTTTGAAAGCCTACTTAATGCAAGCGCTCACCCGTGTATGCTTTATAACGTACCCGGTCGAAGTGCTATTAGCATCCCAACGGCAACAATTCAAAACTTACAAAACAATAAAAATTTATGGGCGTTAAAAGAAGCGAGCGGCAGCATTGCTCAGTTTGAAGCTTACCGCCATGCAGCACCTAATTTAGCTATTTTTAGTGGCGACGATGCGCTAATGCCATATTTTGCACAAGCAGGTGCAAAAGGGTTAGTGTCGGTAGCTGCAAACGCATGGCCCGCACAAACTCATGAGTTTGTTAAGCGCAGCTTAAGTGGTCAACACCCTAATTTATTTGCCCAGTGGTCAAACGCTATTAATAGCCTATTTGCTGTCGCAAACCCTATTCCCGTAAAGGTATTGATGCATTTGCAAGGTCGCTTAAGCAGCCCGCAACTTCGTCCACCTTTAACACACCTTGAGTTAACTCAAACCGATTGCATCACAACTGCAAACAACACCATTTTATCTTGGCATTAAATACAGGTTTTTATAATGAGCTGGTTAGAACTATTAAATAATTTAGAATCGGGCGCAGTACGCGCAGCATCACAAAACGAAAGCGGCCAATGGCAAGCTAACGTAGAAGTAAAACAAGGCATTTTGGATGCCTTTAAAAATGGCACTAATACTGAGTTTGCAGGTGGTTTTGTTGATAAACATAACTTAGCTCCACAAGAATTTAGTACTGATGATGGCGTACGTATGGTGCCGGGTGGCTCCAGTGTTCGCCGTGGTGCTTATGTTGCTAAAGGCACGATTATTATGCCACCAGCGTATGTAAACATTGGCGCATATATCGACGAAGGCACAATGGTAGATAGCCACGCATTAGTTGGCTCGTGTGCACAAGTAGGTAAAAACGTACATTTAAGTGCTGCAGTACAGCTTGGTGGTGTACTTGAGCCAATTGGTGCAAGCCCAGTAGTTGTAGAAGACGACGCCTTTATTGGTGCGGGCTGCATTATTGTTGAAGGCGTAGTCATTAAAAAAGGCGCAGTACTTGCCCCAGGCGTGCGTTTATCGGCGACTATTCCGGTATACGACTGCGTAAACGAGCGCCAACTAGATAAAGGCGAGCCAATCCCAGAGTACGCGATTGTAATACCAGGCTCTCGCCCTGCGTCAAACGAGTGGGCGCGCGAGCAAGGCCTAAGCATGTCGTGTGCGTTAATAGTTAAATACCGCGACGAAAAAAGCGATGCATCATTATTACTTGAAGAGGTTTTACGATAATGAGCTTTTTGAGCACGCCTATCAAAACCGCTGTAAATACAATTACACAACAACTTGATACACCTTTTTTTGTTTACGACCTAGATCAACTAAACGCGCATCTTGCACGTTTAGTTGCGCAAACCGATGTAAAACTGTGGTACGCGGTAAAAGCAAATCCACTGTCTAAAATTATTCAAAGCTTAGACAGCGCTGGCTTTAATTTTGACGTAGCAAGTAAAGGTGAGCTTGAGCAAGTGCTAGCACAAGGTATTAGCTCACAGCGCGTGCTCAACACAGGGCCTGCAAAAAGCCCTAAACAAATTAAACACTTTATTGAGCGCGGAGTACGTATATTCGTAGCCGAAAGCCTCAATCAAGTACGTTGGTTAAACCAACAAGCGCAACTACAAAATACGCAGTTACAAGTATTACTGCGAGTGCAATTACGCTGGCCTGAGGGTGAAAAAAACCCACTGGGCGGCGACAGCCTTACGCCGTTTGGTTTAGGTTGTGATGAGTGGCAAGCACTCAATGTAACCGACTACCCTGCACTTAAGTTTGACGGCTTACATATTTTTCAGTGGGGCAACATGCTTAGCACGCAAAAGCTAAGCGAATTGTGGTCACAAATGATTGCACCACTTAGTCAACTTGCCAGCGATTTAAATATTAGCCTTAAAATTCTCGATTTAGGCGGCGGCTTAGGAATTCCTTATACACAAAATGAAGCAACGCTTGATTGGGATGACTTAATTGCTGCGCTCGCTAAAATTAAAAATGATGCGGGTGTAGAAGAATTATGGATGGAACTTGGTCGCTATGCCGTGGGCGAATGCGGTCATTACGCAAACCCAGTAGTAGAGCGCAAACAAAACTATAATCAAGAACAAGTAATTTTAAGCGGCGGTATAAACCACTTATTACGCCCTGCTGTTACCAGTCAAGATTTTCCTGCTGCGTTACTGCGTGAATCCAGTGCTAAAACTCAAGCGGTCACTTTATACGGCCCGCTTTGTACAGCGCTTGATTGTCTAGGTGAGCATAACCTGCCAAGCGATTTAAATGAGCACGACTGGCTAGTGTTTAGCCAATGCGGTGCTTACGGCTTTACCGAAAGTATGCCGTATTTTTTATGCCATGAGCTAGCTGGCGAGTACACATTGCAAAACGGTACACTTACCTGCGTTCGCCAAGCCGAAAATGCCAGCCACTATTTAAGGTAATAAGCATGAGTAATACAACACACATCAGCCAAGAGAACATTGTAGTAGGGGAAGTTGCAAACGGCTTACCGCTTACAATTCCTGTGTATCGTTTAAAAGGCGATGGTACAGGGCCTAGTGTTTACATTCAGGCCAATATGCATGGCGCTGAAGTGCAAGGTAACGCAGTTATTTTTCAGCTGCTTGAGCAATTAAAACACCTTAATCTTAATGGCGATATTACCCTTGTACCTTATGCAAATCCGATTGGTTGTAATCAAAAATCTGGCGAGTTTACCCTTGGCAGGTTCGATCCGATTACGGGCACTAATTGGAATCGCATGTATCATTACAATAAAAATTTAGTGACACAGTTTGCGCAAAATCATACTCAGTATGACAACGCTACATTAAAAAGTAACTTCAAACAGGCGCTTATTGACGAAGTAGACAGCAAACTTAACGGCCCTGCTTATTTACTTAATACGGGTAAACGCATTGCGCTTAACTTACAAAAACTCGCTCATCAGGCTGATATAGTACTCGATTTACACACAGGCCCTATTTCCAGCAAGCATTTGTACTGCCCAACCTATGCAACCGACAGCGCACGTTACTTTAATATTGAACATGTACTGCTTATCCCCAGTGATTTTGACGGCGCTATGGATGAAGCTAACTTTTGCCCATGGTGGCATTTAAGTGATGCACTTAGCGAGCAAGGTCGTGAATTATCAATACCTGTAGAAGCATTTACGGTAGAGCTAGGCAGCCAAGAAAAAATAGACTTAAAAGAAGCACTAAACGATTCAAACAGCATTTTAAGTTACTTAAATCACAAAGGCGTATTACAAAACGCACCGCATACGCCAGCTAACATCACTCGCTATGCATGTAATTTAGATGACTACTTTGCTTATTACGCCCCTATTGGCGGTATGGTTGAATACATAGCACCTCTTGGCGGGCACATTAAAGCCGGTGAGCCTATTGCACATATTTTACGCATGGAGCGCTACTTAAGCGAGCAGCCACTGCAAACACTCACTCTTGATTGCGATGCAATTGCTATTTTGCACTTTGCCTCAGCGAGTGTTAACCAAGGTACCGAACTTTATAAGTTTTTTACTAACATATTTGAGCTTTAGCTCACCCTTCTCATTGCGTGAGAGTAATACCAATTGCATTAAATTAGTGATCTATTATAGCGATAAGGAAATAGCTTAATAACAAGGCTAAAATTATGGTACATAGTTGTTCTATATAAATAATTTTTAACGTAGTTAGTGAGTTATTTAATACGCTAGAATGATCATGTTTTTAATAAAATTGGTATAAATTAACTAAAGTAGTTAATTTGCATTAGAAAGCGGCCCAGGCCGCTTTTCTTTTGATCTGTGTTTATCTCAAATACGTATAATACGAAGTATAAGAAAAAATTCAGTAAAAGTTCACCGTTACATATGTAAAAAGACGTTATAATTAAATTAACGCATACAATAACTTAAACTCACAAAGGAACTACAATGAGCTGGCGCCACTGGATCACACTTTCTGCCTTAATAAGTACAGCTACCTTAGCACAAGAAGAGGTTGCTACAAACGAGCAAGACAACGAAATAAACCTTGTAAAACAGTGTATTTTAAACGAAGTTATTGGTGGAGACGGTAAACAAACTCTAGACGATCTTCGTAAAAAATGTTCAGCTCTTGAAGAAAACAAACAACTTACCGCGCTTGATAAACGCCAAGCACGTGAAGAAGTGGGTAAAAAAAATCGTAATGTTATTACGCCACATAAACGTAATTATATTTTACCTCTTTCGTACGTCTCACATCCTAACAGTCGTCCTTTTGATGGCTTTGATGAATTAACGGATGAAGAAGATGGCGAACCGCTCGACAACTTAGAGGCAAAGTACCAGCTTTCTATTAAAGTACCTTTGTACGATGATTTTTCAGATGAAGACCAAGCATTATTTTTTGGTTTTACGCTGCAATCATATTGGCAAATATATAATTCAGAAATCTCCTCACCATTTCGTGAAACGAACTACGAACCTGAAGTTTTTTGGATAAACTACCTCGACCCAGAAAATGTACTTTGGGGCGATGAAATGGCAATTGTTTTAGGTATTTCACATCAATCAAATGGTCGTAGCCAGCCCAACTCACGCTCATGGAACCGTATTTACGCTGATTTCATTTGGGAAAATGAAGGGTTTGTTTTTAGTTTTAAACCTTGGTATCGCATAGCCGAGGACGAAAAAGACAACGTTTTAGAAGCTAAAGGCGACGATAATCCAGACATATACAAATACATGGGCTATTTTGAATTTAGCGGTGCATACCGTCTTAACGATCATGAATTTAGCTTTATGTCGCGTAATAACTTAAATTCAGACAATCGTGGTGCTATTCAGCTTGACTGGTCATTTCCATTATGGGGCCGAGTTCGTGGTTATGCACAATACTTCAATGGTTATGGCGAAAGCTTAATTGACTATAATGCCGATATAGAACGTATTGGTGTAGGTATATTATTAACCGATCTGCTGTAATACTTCCCTAAGTTTTACGCATTAAAAAGCCAAGTATTGCTTGGCTTTTTAGTGTTTTGAACAACTAAACAGTTATTTTTTTACTACAAACTGCCCTTCAAACTCCGCAACTATATTATCACCATCATAAATAGTAACAGGCACAACATAGCTTGCTTTACCTTCGGTTTCTAAATCGCTCAACTTACCTTTGCAGGCTTGCAAATCTACACAGCCACGTGGATCGGTATTAAGTGGTTTTAAATACTTAATGTTAGCATCGGCTAATACAATATTACCTTCAAGCCCAGCTTCTTTGAGTGCTAAGTACGTAGCACCCCAACCTGTTAGCGTGGCCAAGCTATAAATAGAACCTGCAAACATGGTGTTATGTAGGTTTAAGTTAGCGTCTAGGTCGGCGCTGGTTGTAAATTGCCAATCGGTGTAGCTTTCTACCTTAATACCCATCGCATCACTAATTGGAATAGACTCACGCCACGTATTTTGTAGCACTTGCGTCCAATTAGGATGACGGAACCAGCCTGGCTCACACGGTTTTTGCTTTACCATTTTAAAGTGTTGTACATCGCCATACGCTAAGTGCGCTTTTTCTTTTAATTCGTAACCGTGGCGTTTATAAAACTCAAGCGCACGTTCGCGTGCAAACAAAACCAATTCATCGGCATTTTGTGTCCATGCTATTTTTTCAAGCTCATGAAGCAAACGACTACCAATATGCTGATTACGGTTCCCCTCTGCAACTGCCATGTAGCGCACTTGTGCTTGCTCATGACTGTTAAAGTGCAAACGTGCTACGCCTAGCACTTCACCTTCTTTATTTTTTATAAAGCGATGCTCAGAGTCTTGTTCCATATCATCTTGCTCAGAGCCACGCGGCTCGCCCCAAGGCGCGCGTAATACCTGCCAGCGCAATTGGTAATACGCTTGCCAATCTTCGCTACTTTGTGGGGTGCTTACCTGAAACATACATACTCCTGTTGTTATATAAGCCGTAAATAAAAATCAAAAAGGCTACGGCGCTATACTAATCATATTGATTATCTACAAGCTAGAAAGCTAGAAAGCTCAAATAATTAAATCGCTTGGTATTTTTATTGTAAATACCATACTCCATCTTTAAAAAACTGCAAATACGACTTTGGTGATGGCTGTAAAATAACGTAAAAAAATAATGACAAAGGTCATTGCGCTTTAACGTTGCTAGTTTATGCTGAGAATATGACTGAAAAAATCAATTATATAAATTCACTGACGGGTTTGCTGAGCGATCAATTTATTGAGAATAGCCACAGCATTGGTCAGTTAATCTATTGGCATAAATGCAGTGGCGATCACATTCAAGTACGTGAGCACGAGCAGTTACGCTGGTTACTTATTAACGACACTCTTCAATCTGTTATTGATTTAAATAACCCGGATTTATTACTTTTTCCACATTTATTGTGCTTAGGTAAGCACTGGCAAGCTCTTAGCGCGCCAAAAAAGGTGCTAGAACTTGGCCTTGGCGGCGGTGCAATTCGTAATTATTTACAACACAAATACCCCAAAGCACACATAACATCCGTTGAAAAAAACGCTGATATTATTGATTGCTATACCCAGTTTTTTTCGTCAAATAAGAATGAGCAACTGCTGTGCGCCGATGCACAACAGATTTTAAAAAGTGTGCAAAATATTGACTGGATTATCTTAGATTTATTTAGCCAAATAGACGCACCTCGATTTTTATTTGAAGAGGCATTTTATAAAAAAATCTACTCGGCTTTAAATAACAACGGCGTGCTATTTATTAACTTTTTATCGCAGCATGAGTCGCAATTAAAGCAACTTCAGCAGCTATTACTCGATGTATTTGGTTGTAATGTTAGCCCGCAAAAAATTACGGGCTACGTGAATCATATTGTCGTGGTAACCAAAAAACTTAAACAGATAAGTTAAACGTAACGGGTCCATCGTTACACAAGCTTACTTGCATATCGGCACCAAACTCACCTGAGGCTATTGTAAGCCCCAACTCTTTAGCTTGAGCAACAAAGTACTCGTAAAGCTCATTAGCTTGGCTTGGCGTTGCCGCAGATGAAAAACTAGGGCGCATACCCTTTTTAGTATCAGCCGCTAAGGTAAATTGCGAAACCACGAGTAATTCACCTTTAATATCTTTGAGGCTTAAGTTCATTTTGTCGTTTTCGTCAGTAAAAATACGATAGTTACTTACTTTGTGTAAAAGCTTATCGGCCGTTTGCGTATCGTCGTGTTTTTCAACACCCAGCAACAACAATATACCTTGGCTAATTTCGCCTACAACTTGATTATTAATTTCTACCTTGGCATGCTTTACGCGCTGTATTAACCCTTGCATTTAAACTGTGTCCTTTACTGTTGGCTTGTCATCTTCAAACTCAATTTCTGGTGTTTCTGGTATTTCATCTGGGCTAATACATGCTGTAAATTCAGCGCCAAGCAAAACAACAACCCACGATAAATACACCCAAACAAACAAAATAGGAATCGTCGCCACTGCGCCGTAAATCACTTCGTATGAAGGAAAATGGCTAATATAAAGTGCAAACCCTTTTTTAGTTAGCTCAAATAAAAGTGCCGCAAATAATGCTCCCGGTATCGCCGCTTTAAACGATACGCGCGTATTAGGCACTAAGGTGTAGAGCATAATAAAGCCCACCATCGAAATACCATACGGCAATAGCTTTAACAAAAACCCGCTAAACCCAGGAATACCCTGATCAGCAAACGATACCAAAGATACAATATAAGAGGTAACACCAATGCTGGCACCAAGTAACATGGGCCCTAAGCTCAAAACCATCCAATATACTGCAAAGGAAATCATCATCGGACGCTTTTTCTTTATTCGCCAAATGCGGTTTAGCGTGGCATCCACATTACGTATTAGCAACAATGCAATTGCAGCTAAAAAACCAATACCTACTGCGGTCATTTGGTTTGCGTTACCGGCAAAAGAGCTAATGTGCTCTCTAATAACATCGGTAGAAGTAGGCACAAAGTTAGTAAACAAAAAGCTCTCAATCTCCATACGAGTGGATTCAAAACCTGGAAAAGCCGAAAATATAGCAACACCCACTGCAATAAGCGGTATCAAAGAAAGTAACGTAACATAGGCCAAATAGCCGGCATTAACCGTTATTTGATCATCTATACAGCGATTAAAATACTGCATCCACCAACTTGGCTGCTGGCGTATAAAGGTCTTAACTTGCTGTTTGTAATTGGAGAGCTTATCATTCATACAATTGACTTGTGCTTATGTGGTTTTGATTATAATAACAATCAGCGCCATAATTTACAGCACTAACACGCGTAAACAGGAATTCAGATGAAAAAACAAACATTACTTAGTGTTTCAATGCTTGTACTAACACTTACTTTGTCAGGTTGCCAAACAGCTTATTACTCTGCAATGGAAAAAGTAGGTATTCACAAACGCGACATCCTTATCGACCGCGTAGAAGAAACCAAAGACTCGCAGCAAGAGTCTCAAGAAGAATTTAAATCTGCACTAGAGCGCTTAACTACTCTAATCGATTTTAATGGTGGCGAACTACAAGACACTTACAATCAATTAAACGACGATTACGAGTCTAGCTTAAAAGCCGCAAACGAAGTATCAACTAACATCAATAAAGTAGAAGACGTAGCAGAAGCACTTTTTGATGAGTGGAGCGATGAGCTAGAGCAATACAAAAGTGCATCACTTAAGCGTGAAAGCAGCAAAAAGCTAACCGCGACTAAGCGTCAATTTGAACAGCTATTACGCTCGATGCGCAGCGCAGAGAGTAAAATGGAGCCAGTATTAACGTCGCTTCACGATAATGTTTTATATTTAAAGCATAACTTAAACGCACAAGCGGTATCGGCTATTAAAGGCGAATTCACTAACCTTAAACGCGACATACAAGTGTTAATGAATGACATGAACAAATCGATTGCCGATTCAAACAAATTTATTGAACAAATGAATAACGCAGGCTAACTAATATATTACAAACAAACAAAAATAAGCCTGCAATTTCGCAGGCTTATTTATTGTTACTTTTTGTTACTTTTTAACCACTTATTAATCTAACGTTTTTGGTACACTTTCATAAAATTAGAATTAAAATAAAAAGCTACAATGAAAATAAGTACCTTAACTCTTTTAGCTATCTCTAGCTTACTAACCGCTTGCGGAACTGCTAATCACATAGAAAGAATCGCAGGGCCTGATTCTGTAGTACCACTACATAAAGATGGTGAGCGCGAAGGGCGCTACCATAATCTATACCCAGGCAAAAAAACGTACCCTATTACTTGTGAAAATGACTGCTATCCAAGCAACACTCATTTGCAATGTGAAGAAGGAAGTGAAAACTGCCAATATATTGCTGGGCAAGTAACTCCAAAATTAAATACCGGATACACTGTTCGCTGGCTTGGCCATGCAGGGTTTATGATCAGCACACCAAACGGGCAGCAAGTGGTGTTTGATCCTGTAAAAGAGCAGTTCGACTCCCCTGTTGATTTAGCCTTTAAACTTGCCTCAGGGTTTTATCGTAAGCCCGGTGACTGGCTAACTAACAGCGAACTAACTAATTTAGATGCCGTTATATATTCTCACCTTCATTATGATCATTTTAATAAAGCAGATATAGCAGAAATAGGTAACAAACCACGCTACTTAACGCCACTGGGAATGGCTGATAACTTCCCAACAGGTGGATTTAACATTAGCGAAATGGCCTGGTATGCAAAAACGAGTATTGACGATTTAGCAATTCATGGCGTACCTGCACATCACTTTAGCAGTCGTATTTCAGTGCCTTTTATTTACGAAGATCACGATAAAGACCTATGGAATGGCTGGTTACTTGAACAAAACGGTAGCACTTTATTTTTTGCAGGCGATACAGGCTACTCAAAACATTTTAAAGACATACAGCAAAAATACGGCGATATCGATATTTGCTTAATGCCAATCGCTTCTTACTACAGTAAAGACGATCCTAACTGGTACCGTTACGTGCATACCACACCTGAAGATGCACTAAGCGCAGCACAAGAGCTTAATTGTAGAGTAATGATACCGTGGGGGTACGGTAACTCAAGTTGGAAAATGGGCGACCACAGCAGTCATTCAGCCTTGCTGCGCTTATTGCACATGGTTAAAAAAATGGATGCTAAAACACCGCTGTATATTTTAAACGAAGGCGAAAGTATTTCACTGTAACTAATCACTTAGCTACTTTAAGATGGTGTTACATCAATAAAAATACATAATAAGATTGAGAAATTAATGAAAAAATTAGCACTCGCCTTAAGCTTTTTATTAAGCACGCCAGCAATGGCTATTGATGTTGAACATACATCAACTCCAATTACTATTGATGGCGTATCAGAAGATGCGTGGAATAAAGCCACTTGGCACGACATGCCTTATCTAATGGATGGCACACTACCATCAAATGATGCCGACTTTAAAGGGCGTTATCGCTTACTGTGGGATCAAAACTATTTATACCTACAAGCCGATATTGTGGATGATGTTTTAATAGATACACACGCTGATCCAACGTATAAATATTGGGATGACGATGCGCTTGAAGTATTTATTGATAGCGATGCATCCGGTGGAAACCACCAATTTAATCACACCGCTTTGGCGTACCATATTGGCCTTGATAACCAAGCCGCCGATTACGGACCTGATAAACAAGCCCATTTGTATACCGACCACCTAGTGAGTAACTGGAAGCGCAACACCACCGCACCTTTTAACATTACGTGGGAAGTAGCAATAAAACTCTATCCTAATGATTATAAAGAAGGAGCTAATAACATCCCACTTACACTTAGCGAAAAACAAGTCATTGGCTTTATGTTAGCGTATTGCGATAACGATGGCAGTGACGTGCGCGAGCACTTTATGGGCTCACACGAAGTACAGCCAGTAAACGGCGACAGAAATCGTGGTTTTATAGATGCAGACGTATTTGGCAAAATCACCCTACTCCCTAAAAAGTAAGTAACTACCAATAAAATAATTGAACACGTAGGTTGGGTTGAGCGCAGCGAAACCCAACGAAAAAATTACCTATCAAAGAATAACTTTATTTATTATTTTAATTGATTACGCAAAGAAATTTCCTTAATAAGTTCTGGAAGTTGTTTGGCTAATTTATGAATTTGCTTTAAATGAGCTGAAATTATTTCTCGTTTTTCTTCATTATAACCACCACCTATAATCGATTTACCGGACTTAAGTACTAAAGAAGAAAATACCATTTCAGAAGCATGACTATAACCATTATAAAAGTCTTTAGCTTGTTTGAGCCAACCTTTTCCCGATGTAACGCCTAACACGCTTGCATTTCTTACTACTAAATCAATTGATAAGTGCGCTTTAGTGAAGGCATCTTTATTTAAATAGCCAGAATAAAAATCTATTTCTTTTTGTTGTTTACCACGACCAACTTTTAACCTTACTGGGGATGAAAGCAAGATAGACATACAGAGAGATTCATAAGATATTCTCATAGTATTACCAGCGGCATTAATATGACCTTCGGCTAATAATCTCAATGAAGTAACCGAAGTCTCTAAAGACAAGAATAGATATTCTTGAACCCACTTAAATTTAGGGTTCTCATTTGTAAGTATGAAATTTTTGAAAGCGGTCTCACAAGTATTTAAATGTTTCAAAATCTGAATTACGTCAATCTCAAAATCAGATTTAAAACCTGCAATAGTTCTATCACCTAAAATTATTTCATCAAATTCCATAATAACTCCCATAGCAATTTAGCAGTGTATTCTTAGAAATAATACTTTGTTTCTAAAAGCGACTCTAGCCTTGCCGTAAATAGTTGCCTTGACTTTAAAGCTTCTCTTTGTCACAAACACAAAAAAGCCGCTGTATTTTGCAATACAGCGGCTTTTAAAATCATAATTCTAAATTAATAGGTTATGCTTTAGGTGCACGACCCGCACGTTTACGTTCGTTTTCTGTAAGGTGTTTCTTACGGATACGAATGTTTAGTGGAGTTACTTCAACTAGCTCGTCATCATCGATGAACTCAAGCGCTTGCTCAAGTGAGTAGTTAAGGTGTGGAGAAAGCGTTTGCGCTTCATCAGTACCAGATGCACGCACGTTAGTTAACTGCTTACCTTTAAGGGCGTTAACTGTAAGGTCGTTATCACGGTTATGAATACCGATAACCATACCTTCGTATACTTCAACACCGTGACCGATGAATAAACGGCCGCGCTCTTGTAAGTTGAATAATGCGTTAGTAAGTGCTTTACCCGTTGCGTTTGCAATCATTACGCCGTTCTTACGAACACCGATGTCGCCACCTTTGTGAGGACCGTAATGATCGAACGTATGGTACATAAGACCAGAACCCGAAGTAAGCGTCATGAAATCAGTTTGGAAACCAATTAAACCACGGCTAGGGATCATGAAGTCTAAACGCATACGGCCTTTGCCATCTGGAGTCATGTTAGTAAGTTCACCTTTACGTAGGCCAACTTGTTCCATAACAGAACCTTGATGCTCGTCTTGACAGTCAATAGTCACTGTTTCAAACGGTTCTTCTAGAACGCCATCTACAGTACGTAAGATAACTTCTGGACGAGAAACTGAAAGCTCGTAACCTTCACGACGCATGTTTTCGATTAAGATACCTAGGTGTAATTCACCACGACCAGAAACACGGAAGCTATCTGGGCTAGCAGTATCTTCAACGCGAAGTGCTACGTTGTGTACTAATTCTTTGTCTAAACGCTCACGGATATTACGTGACGTTACAAACTTACCTTCTTTACCACAGAAAGGTGAGTTATTTACAGAGAATGTCATTGTTACAGTTGGCTCATCAACACTTAGTGGTGGTAATGCTTCAACGTTTCCTGGGAAACAAACTGTGTCAGAAATCTTAAGCTCACCAATACCTGTTACAGTTACGATGTTACCAGCGTAAGCTCTATCAGTTTCGATACGTTCAAGACCTAGGTAGCTTTGTACTGCGCCAATTTTACCATTACGTGTAGTGCCATCAGCACTGATAATAGTAACTTGTTGGTTAGGAGCAACAGAACCACGTTTAATACGACCAATACCAACTACACCAACATAAGAGTTGTAATCTAGTTGAGAAATTTGCATTTGGAAGTCACCTTCAGGATCTGCATCCGGTGGTGATACTTCTTCAACGATCATCTTGAACATAGGTTCCATGTTCTCTGATGGCTCGTCTAAATCTAGTGTTGCCCAGCCGTTGATTGCTGAAGCGTAGATTACTTTAAAGTCTAACTGTTCGTCAGTTGCGCCAAGGTTGTCGAATAAATCAAAGATTTGATCCATAACCCAATCAGGACGTGAACCTGGCTTATCAATTTTATTGATAACTACGATTGGCTTTAAGCCTTGCGCGAATGCCTTTTGCGTAACGAAACGTGTTTGTGGCATTGGACCTTCTTGAGCATCAACAAGTAATAATACTGAGTCAGCCATCGAAAGTACGCGTTCAACTTCACCACCGAAATCGGCGTGTCCCGGAGTATCTACGATATTGATATGGTAGTCGTTCCAAGAAATGGCTGTGTTTTTAGCCAAAATGGTAATACCACGTTCTTTCTCAATGTCGTTTGAGTCCATCACGCGCTCTTCGTTACCGCCGCGTGTTTCTAATGTACCTGATTGCTCAAGTAGTTTGTCAACCAGTGTTGTTTTACCGTGGTCAACGTGCGCGATAATCGCTATATTTCTTAACTTTTCGATGCTCATATATTTACTCAGAGAAATTAAATTCTCAATGATCCTGCAAGATCTACGCACTCATCTGCGTTTTCACGAGATGTCCAAGCATAGGATTTAAAAGGGCGCATATTATCCCTCATTAATGACATGGATGAAAGTTTATCCAATACAAATTTTAAAACTTTCTCAATACTTTCACTAAGTATCTGTTTTATATATGACAATTATATGAATTAAATTTCGATATTTTTTCGAAAAACAGCCATTTTGGCTATTTTTCCGATCTTTTTGGTACTCTTTTGCATTTAGTTTATGCTAATTTTAAGCGATTAAATTATCAGCAAATTGCACCGTGTAAATATTGCACCAAAAGGGATATTTTACGCACCAAACTAGTGCGCCACTATGCTGGATTTTATAACAACTTATTTTTTTTAATTTATAAACATGCAGTTATAATAATGGCACAAAATCAGCTTAATAAATGCTAAAGCAATTATGCAGCAATAACAAAACCCCACACTTGGAGGACACATGTCACAATCGGTTTTAGATTTTATTAAAGAAAATGACGTTAAGTTCATTGATTTACGCTTTACTGACACTAAAGGTAAAGAACAACATGTTTCTATTCCTCATCATCAAGTTGATGAAGATTTTTTCGAAGACGGTAAAATGTTCGATGGTTCTTCAATCGCTGGTTGGAAAGGCATTAATGAGTCAGACATGGTTTTATTACCAGATGCAGACTCTATCAAATTAGACCCTTTCACAGAAGAAACAACACTAATTGTTCGTTGTGACGTTGTTGAACCTTCAACACTTCAAGGTTATGAACGTGACCCACGCTCAGTTGCTAAGCGTGCTGAAGATTACATGCGTTCAACTGGTATTGCAGACACTGTGTTATTTGGCCCAGAGCCAGAATTTTTCGTATTTGATGATGTTAAATACAAATCAGACATGTCTGGTTCTATGTATAAAATTGATTCTAAGCAAGCTGCTTGGAACTCAGATAAAGAATATGCAGATGGCAACACAGGTCACCGTCCAGGTGTTAAAGGCGGTTACTTCCCAGTTGCTCCAGTTGATGACTTCCAAGACTGGCGTTCAGCTACGTGTCTAGTGCTAGAAGAAATGGGCCAAGTAGTAGAAGCACATCACCACGAAGTAGCTACAGCGGGTCAAAACGAAATCGCTACTCGCTTTAATACAATGGTATTAAAGGCGGATGAAATTCAAGAAATGAAATATGTTATCCATAACATGGCTCACTTATACGGTAAAACAGCAACGTTTATGCCTAAGCCAGTTGTTGGTGATAACGGCTCTGGTATGCATTGTCACCAGTCACTTGCTAAAGATGGTGTAAACCTTTTTGCTGGTGATAAGTACGGCGGCCTTTCTGAAGATGCACTTTACTACATTGGCGGCATCATCAAGCATGCTAAAGCAATCAATGCTTTTGCAAATGCCTCTACTAACTCGTACAAGCGTTTAGTACCAGGTTTTGAAGCACCAGTTATGCTTGCATACTCTGCACGTAACCGTTCTGCATCAATTCGTATCCCAGTGGTTCCATCTGAAAAAGGTCGTCGTATTGAAGTACGCTTCCCAGATCCAACTGCTAACCCATACCTTGCTTTCTCAGCAATGCTTATGGCTGGCCTTGATGGTATTAAAAACAAGATCCACCCTGGCGATGCTATGGATAAAGATTTATACGACTTACCAGCTGAAGAAGCAGCAGAAATTCCAACGGTTGCAGCATCACTTGACGAAGCACTATCTGCACTTAGCGCAGACCGTGAATTCTTAACTCAAGGTGGTGTATTCACTGATGATTTAATTGATGCTTATATCTCACTTAAATCTAAAGAAGTTGAAAAACTTAACATGACAACTCACCCAGTTGAGTTTGAAATGTACTACAGCTGTTAATTAAGCTGTAAAAAATATGTGTGTTCTCAAGCCCGCTGCTCTGCGGGCTTTTTTAATGGTAAATCAAAGCAATCTCCACTAGAGTAAAGTTACTCTAAAACGCAGGACCGCCGAGTGAATAATTACATTTTATTACTAACAATTACTTTAGGATTAAGTAATTATGGCTATGCTGCTGAAAAAAAAATATACGCTTGGGAAGATAAAAATGGCGTGTTAGTGTTCTCAGATACACCGCACAAAGGCGCGACGGAGGTAAAGCTTACAAGTCAGCACCTTACAATGCCTGCGACCAATACTGATATTTTAAATAACCAACCTCAACCCCAAAAAACAGCATTTAACATTGCTATTTTGTCACCAGAGCATAATCAAACAATTCATGAAAATACAGGCACGGTATATGTTACCAGCCGTATAACACCACGGTTCGAAAGTGGGTTAACAATACAGCTGTTTGTTGATGGTCAAACACATGGCCCTGCTAGTCATGATTCAACCTTTGCTATAAAAGATGTTGAACGCGGTGAACATACATTGCAAGTAAAGCTGTTGAATAATAAAAACCAAATTATTGCCGTGAGCCAACCTTATGTGTTTTTTATGCGCAGAAAGGGCTTAATACCAATCCGCAATAATACTTGATCAATTTGAGGGCTTAAGCTTGACGCTAACTGTGTTAAAAATTTCTGATATAGAACAACTAAATAACGAATTTTTTGCCCTGTTATCGACACGGTTTTCATACCTCAAAATAGCTCACTTAATTAAGCAGATTGGTATAACATTCAAGAACTAAATTTAAGTTTAAAACTGAGGCGCAGCAGTGCATTTTATTAATATTAATTGCCTGCAAATATTAGCGCACTAAAATGGTGCAACTATGATTAATAATGAAATTTTCAGCCCAGAACTGCTTGACGCTATCTGGCAAAACCAAACAACAGCGGTCATGTTGCTCGATAAAAAATTTACTGTTGTTTATGCTAATACCAGTACGAGTGAGTTACTTGGCCTTGGTACTAAACGCTTGTTAGATCAACCTTTCGATAGCCTTTTTAATTACCATTCTATTGACTTGAAACGTATTGAACAGTATTCATTAATTGATGGCGTTGATTGCCAGCAACATAGAGCTGACGTGGTTTTTAGCGATTCTCGCCATGCCAAGGTAGCAGTCAGCTCAAGACAGCTTAAATTTAAAGACACTTTATATATATTATTAGAATGGCGCCAAACAGATGATGAAATAAAGCACGACCAAGCATCAAACCAAATGCATCAATATCAAGCTGCACGAAACTTAATTCGTGGCTTAGCGCACGAAATTAAAAATCCTTTAGGTGGAATTCGCGGAGCGGCGCAGTTATTGCAGTATGAAGTTGATCAACAAGAAAGAGACCAATGCGCTGAGCTTATCATTGAGCAAGCAGATAGATTGCGCGAATTAGTAGATAGGCTCTTAGGGCCAAATCAGCTACCGCAAAAGTCTTATGGCAATATTCATCAAACCCTAGAGTCGGTTGTCAGGCTAAGTACGTTAGATAATTGTTCTAATATTGGCTTAGTGAAGGATTATGACCCGAGTATTCCTGATGTATATATTGACCAAGGCAAAATACAACAAGTCGTATTAAACATTGTTCGTAATGCCCAACAGGCGCTCGTTGATGGCGGTGAAATAAAAATAAAAACCCGCATAAACCATCAACATCGTCGCCCAGGTAAAGCACCTAAAAAAGCCTTGTTGATCCAAATATCTGATAACGGACCAGGCATTGACCACAGCATACGCGAAACATTGTTCTACCCGATGATCACCAATAAAGAAGGTGGTTCAGGACTTGGACTTTCTATTGCGCAAACGCTTATTGATCAGCATGACGGCTATATTGAATGTGATAGCTGGCCTGGACATACTGAATTTAATATCTATCTGCCCTTTGCAGATTAATGTTTGGAGTTTGCATGAAAACAGTTTGGCTTGTAGATGATGATGCATCAATTCGTTTCGTACTCGAAAAGGCACTAACCCGTGCTGGGTTTAATGCTGAGAGCTTTTCAAATGCGCAAGATGTATTAAGCGCACTAAAATTTAGCCAACCCGCTGTTTTGGTGTCTGATGTAAAAATGCCCGGCATGGATGGCATGGCTTTACTTGAGCTTATTGCAGAGCAAAATCCTGGGCTACCGGTTATTATAATGACCGCGCACTCAGATTTAGATTCGGCCGTTAATGCCTTTCAAAAAGGTGCTTTTGAGTATTTAGCTAAACCGTTTGATTTGAACGAAGCGGTTGCCCTTGTTGAAAGTGCATTTAGAGCAAACTCTACAAAAAAAACTAAACGTAAGCAGGCCCCACCTAAAAGTGCACACATAATTGGTGAAGCACCCGCTATGCAAGAGGTATTTAGAGCAATAGGTAAACTGTCAGCCTCTAGCATGAGTGTATTAATAAATGGTGAGTCTGGCACAGGTAAAGAACTGGTCGCCAGCGCCTTGCATAATCATAGTCCACGTAAAGAAAATCAATTTATTGCACTTAACATGGCCGCAATTCCAAAAGAACTTGTTGAGTCAGAATTATTTGGCCACGAAAAAGGCGCATTTACGGGCGCTGATAGTGTGCGTAAAGGGCGTTTTGAACAAGCCAATGGCGGCACGCTTTTTTTAGATGAAATTGGTGATATGCCTCTTGATGTGCAAACACGTTTATTGCGCGTGCTTGCCGATGGTGAATTTTATCGTGTGGGCGGGCATCAAAGCATAAAGGTGGATGTACGCATTATTGCAGCTACGCATCAAAATCTGGAAGACTTAGTTAAACAAGGTAAATTTAGGGATGATTTATTTCATCGTTTAAACGTAGTACGCCTACGCTTGCCAGCTCTTCGGGAGCGCACTGAAGATATTGATCGCTTGTCGCAACATTTTTTGCACAAAAGCGCTAAAGACTTACAAGTAGAAAGCAAAGTACTCAGCCCTAAAGCAACAGAGCAGCTTAAACTCTTTAATTGGCCCGGTAATGTACGTCAGCTCGAAAATACGTGTCGTTGGCTTACTGTGATGGCGCCAGGTGAACTTGTTACAGAACAAGATTTACCACCTGAGATCCTTGATGCGTCGCCAATTCAAGAGGAAGGTGATTGGCTTGATGCATTTCAACAATGGCTTAACCACGAACTTAAACAAGGCAAAGAAAATATTTGGCCCGATATTCAAGCACAACTAGAAACTCGGCTAATAAAAACAGCTCTCGCCAATTGTTCTGGCCATAAACAAGATGCAGCTATAAAAATTGGCTGGGGGCGCAACACGTTGACCCGTAAGTTAAAAGAGCGCAATATTAACTAATTAAACGTGTCTAACAAATTTGGTTATTGATGAAGCTAATCGAACATATTCCATTATTTAAACAAATGGAAATTATAAACAGGCTACACTTTTTTAAAGAGTTTACGCTCAACGAACGTCAAATATTATTAGAATCGTTTGGCCTGTTGTATTTAGTTAACCAACAGCAATTTTTATTTAAGCAGTTTGATAACGACAAACATTTATACATTGTACTAAGTGGCGCCCTTTTAGTCTTTAAGCATAATCACTTATTAGAATTAGGTACCATTGAGCCCGGTGAATTTATAGGTGAAGGCGCCTTTATTGGTAACAGACAAAGAAGTACCAATGCCCAAGCTAAAAGCGACACTATCGTACTCGCTATAACTCCTGAAGCATTGACTCGTTTACCTAATGTTATACGTGAAAAAATTAAAGACCGTATTATCGAGGGTATGAGCGAACGAATTGCAAAACTAAGTGAGCATATAGAAACCCACGGTTAACTCTATCACTCAGTCCATATAAACAATTTGTAGTGAGCAATCAAGCCAGCTGGGGTTATTAACGTGAGCTGTAAACCTGTAAGTATCGGATGGTTTTGCGCCAAAGGGCGTATTTATAAGTGGTTGTGAGTGACTGTATGTTTGCGAATGATTTTTGTAATAAATAACAAGATAACCATATAAATACTCCCAACTCAGCCTAACGATTGCGCCACTTGGTAGTGTAAATTCAACATGTTCATTTGCAAATTTGACCGCTAAATCATTGTACTTGTCTTCGCTGCATTGAGTTGTTCGTAACTTTTTAGGCATAACAAAGGTTGTACCCGCCACTGCATTTTTTAGATAAAAGCCTATATTGCCATCACCATAAAAATGATTTGAACGCGTTGTATAGTTAACTTGTGGCTCGTAACCTAGCCCCTGCATAATAGTAGCTAACTTCTCAGTCTCTTTTAGGTAAATTTTATCGCTTGATAAGAGTAATGTGGCTTCACCAAAATCAGGTGGAATTGCCAGCTCAACATATTCATAAGGGAGCGATTGTGCTTTTAGCGCAGCATCGAGCTGATTGCGCTGTTCATCTTGCAAGTTTTCACTAAATACATACACGGTAGGTTGTTGGCACGCAGCTAATAGTAATGCCAACACACATATTAAAATTCCATTTTTCATAGTTACCCCTTTTTGATTACAATTGTAGTCTATTAAAGGTAACTATTTATGGCAATTTAATTTGTTTGGCTATCTAACCAAGCATCAACACTTTTGCGAGTATATAAAACTTCTTTAAACAAACGATGACGTTCAAATTCAAGTTTTGTTTTTCTCGTGGCATCACCACTAACTAAACGGCTATGGGTATCATTGAATTTTGAAATTACAGAAAAACCGCGCTCATCTTGATCAGCTTGCTTTTTTACAGAATTAGCAAGGTGCTCTCTAACATCGTCAGCAGTTAACATACCTGAATTATCTAATCCCATTAGCTCTTTTTTCATTGCTAATCTTACGCCCATTTCCTACTCCATTTAATGAAAAATATTTATTCCGCCAAAGTTTTAGCAATTAGCAGGCCATACGTAAAATTAACTGCCGCAAAGCTTAACCTTCAATTGCTTCAGTTTTTTTAAAGACAGACAAAATACATAAAAACTTTCATAACTATTTACCTATTACAATTAGCTAAAGTCACTTGCTTTGGTGCAAAAGTAGCTGCAAGCCTTTATACTAAAGCTTGTGCGTTACCCCACCGAGAGCAAATATGAACGAAGAATACATAGAAATAGAATTAGAAGAAGAGCCGATTGAGCTCTGTAAATTATTAAAAGTACTAAACTTAGTTGAAGGTGGCGGCCAAGCTAAAAACCTAATAACTGAAGGCTATGTGGGTGTTAACCATGAAATTTGTACAATTAAACGGAAAAAATTATACAGTGGTGATGTGTTAGAGTTTGATGGTGAGTTTTTTCAATTATCACTAAGTGCGGATGCAATCCCTGCAGAAAAACCTGCTGTACAAACTCACACTGAACCAAAGCCGGCGGTCTCTCAACCAACAGTTCAGCCTGCTAAAAGTAAGCGTAAGCGAACTAAAAAGCCAAAAGTAGATGACAAAACAGGACGTCGTCCTATTTCATTTGGTTAAGTATTTAAAACCCCCTCTTTTTATATAAAAAGGCCAACTTATATAGTTGGCCTTTTTACTCTTCAATAACCTAGGGCGTGTTAGTAAATAATAAAAATAAGGTGGTTACATGCCTGTCAATACATCCCAACATTGGTTTAAAACCTGCTGTATAGGCGTCAACTCGTATGGAACTTACTTGGCGTTATTGTATTTTTATGCAGATGATGACTCCCAAGATGATAATTAAACCAACTATAAATCAACAAGCTGCGCATTCTAACATTCCTATTTAGTTAACCATTACATTTACTATTGCCGTATTAAGAGGCACTTTTGGCCGGCTTTGCTTTGTGTGAGTGTTAAAGTTACGCAACAAGGCTGGTTACAGTAATTATACCAATTGCATTAAATTAGTGGGCTATTATAACGCTAAGAAAATAGCGTAATCACGAGGCGAAATTACGATATATAGTTGTTCTATAAAAATAATTTTTAACGCAGTGAGTGCGCTATTTAATGCGATAAAATGATCATTTTTTTAATCAAGTAGGTATAAGTATGGGCCGAATAACGTTTGGCCCCCTCCCTCTTTTAAATCATCCTTGAAAATAAAGTTTTCAGCATCATCTCTATCTTGGTAACTGTATAAATTTCGTTCTCTAAGTATGGTTTTTTACGCTGGTATGTACTTTGCAACTCAAGCACTACAGAGGTCACTCTTCAAAATATTTTTATAATTCATAAAGGGGCAAATAATGAATAATAGTTTCGACACCCAACATCAGCTCACAATTAATGGTGAGCAATACCATATTCATTCTCTAAAAGGACTTGGTGACAAAGCAAAACGATTGCCCTTTTCCTTAAAAGTATTACTCGAAAACCTCCTTCGTAACGAAGATGGCGCAAACATTAAAGAACAAGACATTCAAGCTCTGCTTAATTGGGATCCTCAAGCAAAACCAGCATCTGAAGTTGCCTTTACCCCAGCTCGTGTTGTTATGCAAGACTTTACCGGCGTACCCGCTATTGTTGATTTAGCCGCAATGCGTGACGCAATGGAAAAATTAGGTGGGGACCCTGCAAAAATAAATCCGTTATCACCTGCTGAACTGGTTATTGACCATTCGGTACAGGTAGATGGCTATGGTAACGAGGGTGCTTTTGATTTAAATGCAAAGCTTGAATACGACCGAAATAAAGAACGTTACGAATTTTTGCGTTGGGGGCAAACCGCTTTTGATAATTTAAAAGTAGTGCCACCCGCAACCGGTATTGTTCACCAAGTGAATTTAGAATATTTAGCGCGCGTTGTTTTTAATGAAGAGCGCGATGGCAAAAAATTCGCTTACCCAGATACGCTTGTAGGGACTGACTCTCACACCACCATGATTAATGGCTTAGGTGTGCTTGGTTGGGGTGTAGGCGGTATTGAAGCCGAAGCAGCAATGCTTGGGCAGCCAATTAGCTTACTCATCCCACAAGTAGTGGGTATGAAGCTAAGCGGCCGCCTACCTGAAGGGACCACCGCAACTGATTTAGTATTAACAGTAACAGAGATATTACGTAATCATGGTGTAGTGGGTAAATTTGTCGAGTTTTATGGCGACGGTCTTGCCGATTTACCACTCGCTGATAGAGCAACCATAGCTAACATGGCACCAGAGTACGGCGCTACGTGTGGTATTTTTCCGATTGATGATGAAACCATTAACTATCTCCGCTTAACAAACCGCGATGAGAAGCAACTTAAACTCATTGAAGATTACGCTAAGCACCAAGGCTTATGGCGTAACGATGGCGACGAAGCTAATTACACCGACACACTCGAGCTTAAATTAGATGATGTTGTACCAAGCCTTGCAGGACCTAAACGTCCTCAAGACAGAATTGCCTTAAATGAGGCTGGCAAAGTTATTAGCGAGCATTTAAAAGGCTTTCAAGATGAGCGTATGGCTCGTCGTGATAAAAGCGATGAAGAACAAGCGCGTATCGAAAGTGAAGGCCCGGCAACAAACCCCGATGAACCTGTTGATGAAGCGCAATTTATGGGCGCCGCTAAAGTTAAATTTAAAGGGCAAGAGTTTGAGCTAAACGATGGCGCATGTGTTATTGCCGCTATAACCAGTTGTACTAACACCTCGAACCCGAGTGTAATTTTAGCCGCAGGTTTGGTCGCTAAAAAAGCGAAGCAATTAGGTATTAATGTAAAACCTTGGGTTAAAACATCCCTTGCACCTGGCTCTAAAGTAGTTACCGACTACTTAGAAAAAGCAGGCTTGATGGACGACCTAGAAAGTCTAGGCTTTAATTTAGTAGGCTATGGCTGTACGACGTGTATTGGTAATTCGGGGCCACTTGCAACTGAAATATCAGACGCGATTCAAAAACATAAACTAGTGGTCAGCTCTATTTTATCAGGTAACCGTAACTTTGAAGGGCGTATTCACCAAGACGTTAAGATGAACTTTTTAGCGTCTCCTCCGCTTGTTGTTGCATACGCTATTGCAGGTAGAACAGATATTGACGTATACAACGAACCTCTCGCACAGGATGCTAACGGCAACGATATTTACCTTAAAAACATTTGGCCAAGCGTTAAAGAGGTTAGTGACTTAGTTAAAGAAACAGTGACTAAAGAAATGTTCGCAAGAAGCTACGCTAACGTTTATGAAGGTGACAGCCGCTGGCAGAAAATTCAAATACCTGATGGTAAACTTTATGATTGGGACGATGCATCAACCTACATTAAAAAAGCACCCTTTTTTGATGGCATGAAAGTAGAACCACCGGGCATTCCTACTATTGGAGGTGCACGTTGTTTAGCTAAGCTTGGGGATTCAGTAACCACTGACCATATTTCCCCGGCGGGCGCTATTAAAGCAGATGCACCAGCAGGTTTATACCTGCAAGAAAACGGCGTAGATAAAGGCCAGTTTAACTCGTACGGTTCACGCCGTGGTAATCACGAAGTAATGATGCGCGGTACTTTCGCCAACGTTCGCCTTAAAAACTTATTAGCACCGGGAACTGAAGGCGGTGTAACACGTACCCAGCCAGAAAATGACTTAGCAAGTATTTATGATGCAGCTATGGAGTATCAAAAAAACGGAACTCCGTTAATTATTTTGGCCGGTAAAGAGTACGGTACGGGATCATCTCGCGACTGGGCAGCTAAAGGTTCTCTTTTATTAGGCGTTAAAGCGGTTGTAGCGCAAAGCTACGAGCGAATTCATCGCTCTAACTTAATTGGTATGGGTGTATTACCGCTGCAATTTAAAGAAGGTGAAAGCTACGAGTCACATGGGCTAACAGGGCAAGAGCAATTTGATATTGATGGCTTGTATGATAAAACCGATGAAGTCACCGTTATTGCAACCAATGCTGAAGGTAAAAAAGTTAGCTTAAGTGCCGATGTACGTATTGATACCCCTAAAGAGTGGGATTACTACAAACACGGCGGCATTTTACAATATGTACTGCGTAATATGCTCGATTAAGCAAAGTATGTTTTAAAAATAGCAACGGCCTCCCTTTTAATAAAGGGAGGCCTTTTTGTGACTGGCCATACGTTGATTATATCGAGCTACTTTACTGTCGAGCATAATATTAAGGGGATAATGGTCGCGGCTGCATATATTGCTATAGGGGTACTATTGCCACTTCGACAAAGATATATTTAGCCATATTATTCATGGAAGCCGAGAAACGTTATCGCGACGTGTCTATAAAAACCTTAGCTTTATTATAGACCGCTTAAGCTATTAATTTCTTTGTTACGTTTTTCAAGTTTATCTTGTACGCTCCCTGCATCTTCAAATAACTTTTGAACAGAATCAGGATCTAAAATACTTATTGTTTCTGATGCTGCTGACATACTTGATACTTTTGGAGTGTTATTTAAAATAGACGTATCTTCTGCGGCAATAACTGTAATATCTTTTGGATTGAGTTTAACCTCAATGCTTTTTGCATGCGGATTTGGCGTGTCTGAAAAATGCCATTGACCTGTGTCATCTTGCCATTTAAAAATTTTACTATTTGAGGCTGTAGAGCTCACTATTTTTTCGCTTGCTTGCTTTGCGTTATGTACAGCATTATCAAATATATTACCGGTGAGTGTCGCTATTTTTTCTTTAATATGGTGCGACTTGTCACTCATTGATGACACTGAAAGCCATGTTTTACCATCGGGCTTTTTTAAATAAAATAAAGATATGAGCGCAATAGTCATGATTGATATTGCTAAATAGGCAAAGTATTTCATAGCGTTCCTGCTTTAAATTAATCCTTTATCCTTTGAGTCTAATTAAAAATACTTAATCCGGCAATTTTTTCACAATAAAAAAGCAGCCGAAGCTGCATTTTTATTTTCGATTTAGCTATACGTGTGCCGCGTTAAATACCATCGCCATCAATGTGTAACCCACACTCACGATTTAAACCAAAGAAACGAGTTTCTTCTTCTGTCATACCCGGCTCTAATTTACGCGTAGTGTGTACATCTCCCATCGACACATAACCTTGCTCCCATAATGGGTGATAAGGTAAGTCATGCTTAGTAAGATACTGATACACATCGCGATTCGACCATTCAATGATCGGGTACACTTTAACTGTGCCACGACTAATTTCTACAAACTGTTTATCTGCACGTGTAGATGATTGATCGCGTCTTAGGCCACTAAACCAAGTACCCGCTTCTATTTCTTTTAACGCACGGGTCATTGGCTCTACTTTATTAAGCTGATTATATTGCTTAATTCCACCTTCGCCTTGCTCCCATAATTTACCAAATTTAGCCTCCTGCCATGCAGGACTAAGCTGTGCTCTATACACCTTTAAATTAAGTGATAAGCGCTCGCTCATTTGCTCAATAAACTGATACGTTTCAGGAAACAAATAACCTGTATCGGTTAATACAACAGGAATATCAGGACGCTGTGAGGTCATTAAATGCAGCATTACTGCCGCTTGAATACCAAAGCTAGATGATAAAAAGGCCGTATTAGGCAAGTTATCAAGCGCCCACGCAACGCGCTGCTCTACGCTCATATTTGCTAGTAAACCATTAGCATCAGCTAACATAGCCGCTTGGCTTTGTTTATCTAGCTGTAAAATGTTTTTAAATTCACTCATGGTAAATTCCAAACCTCACCAGCGCTTAGCGCTGGTATTTAATTAAGCGTGAAAATCGGTTACTGATACTTTTACTTCAGCAACAATGCCTTTGCGAATAACAAAGTCACCAAAACACTCACCGTCGTTGCGCTCTTTAGCCCACTGGCCAATTAGCTTATCGAATGCGTCTAGGTAAACATCTTCGCCTACGTTCTCAAGGTACAATTTAGGAATACGTGTGCCTTCTAAATTACCACCTAAGTAAACGTTGTACTTACCAGGACCTTTACCTACTAAACCAGCTTCAGCAAGCATTGCGCGGCCACAGCCGTTCGGGCAACCTACAACGCGCATAATAATGCTGTCATCTGGTATACCGTGCTTTGCAAGTAATGCTTCAGTTTTTTCTACTAGGCTTGGTAAGTAACGCTCTGCTTCGGCCATTGCAAGTGGGCACGTTGGCAGTGAAACACACGCCATTGAATTTTTACGCTGCTGCGAATCGGTGTCATCAATTAAGCCATGACTACGGGCGATTTCTTCAATTACCGCTTTTTGATCTGCAGGCACACCGGCAATAATTAAGTTTTGATTAGCCGTCATGCGCATATCACCTTGGTGAATTTCAGCGATTTTACGACAACCGGTTTTAAGCGGTTTGTCTGGGTAGTCTAAAATACGACCGCTTTGAATAAATAATGTTAAGTGGTGCTTACCATCAATGCCCTCAACCCAACCAATACGATCGCCACGATGAGTAAACTCAAACGGGCGACTTGGCGCAAACGTAACGCCTGAACGCGCTTCTACTTCAGCTTTAAATACATCAACGCCTACACGGTCTAATGTGTATTTAGTTTTTGCATTTTTACGATTTGAACGATTACCCCAATCGCGCTGCACAGATACAACATGCTCTGCAATTTTTAAGGTATCTTCTAGCGGTATAAAACCAAAGTCATCGGCTTTACGCGGATAAGTTGCTGTATCGCCGTGCGTCATGGCAAGGCCACCGCCCACTAATACGTTAAAACCAACAAGCTTGCCGTTATCAGCAATAGCCACAAAGTTTAAATCGTTAGCGTGTATATCAACTTCGTTATTAGGCGGAATTGTTACCGTTGTTTTAAACTTACGCGGTAAATAGTTAGATCCTAAAATTGGCTCTTCTGTGGTTTGCGCTTTTTCTCCATTTAACCAAATTTCGGCATACGCTTTTGTTTTTGGTAATAAATGTTCAGAAATCTTTGTAGCCCAATCGTAAGCCTCTTGATGTAGCTCAGACTCAACTGGGTTAGTAGTACAAAGCACATTACGGTTAACATCACCTGCGGTAGCAATAGAGTCTATGCCCACGCTATCAAGCATTTGGTGCATGCCTTTGATGTTTGGCTTTAGCACACCATGAAACTGAAACGTTTGACGCGTTGTTAAACGGATGCTGCCGTAGCTTGTTTTTTCATCAGCAAACTTATCAATTGCTAACCACTGCTCTGGCTTGATAATACCGCCAGGCATACGTGCACGTAACATTACATTATGTAGGGGCTCTAGCTTTTGCTTAGCACGCTCACCACGTATATCACGGTCATCTTGTTGGTACATACCGTGAAAACGTATTAGCTGAAAGTTATCAGCGGTAAAGCCACCGGTAATTTCGTCTTTTAAATCTTGTTCTATGGTGCCACGTAAAAAGTTACTTTCTCTTTTCAAACGCTCGTTATCAGAAAGCTTTACGTTTTTATCTTGTTCGCTCATTTTAAATCCTAAATTTGTTACAGTGACGGCTGTTAGCTGTTAAATAAAATAAGAAACGTGATTAATACACGTCTTTCTGATAGCGGTTTGCGCTACGCAAATCTTTTAAGTATTGCTCTGCGTCTTCATCGCTCTTGCCTGTGTTTTCTTTGATGATATCGACCAAGGCGCTGTGTACATCTTTTGCCATGCGATTTGCATCACCACAAATGTAAAAATGAGCGCCAGCTTCCAACCATTCAAACACGTCTTTACTGCTACTGCGCAACTTGTCTTGCACGTATACTTTTTCGGCTTGGTCGCGGCTAAATGCAACATCTACTTTATTAAGTAGGCCCGATTTTAAATAACCCTGTATTTCTACTTGGTATAAAAAGTCTTGAGTGAAATGTGGGTTACCAAAAAACAACCAATTTTTACCTTGTGCTTCACGCGCATCACGCTCTTGTAAAAATGCACGGAACGGCGCAATGCCCGTACCTGGGCCAACCATGATCACCGGTGTATCATCGTTAGTTGGTAGGCGGAAGTTATCGTTATGTTCGCTAAATACTTTAACTTTACAGCCTTCTTCAGCTCGGCGAGTTAAGTAACCCGAACAACCACCTAAGTGCTCACTATCAAACGCATCAAACTCAACTAAGCCTAGAGTTAAATGCACTTCGTCTTCAACCTCTGCTTGACTAGATGCAATTGAGTACAAGCGAGCTTGCAGCTTACGTAGGCAATCGACTAATGTTTGCGCATCAATTTTTGCTGGATTTTGGCGAATTACATCAAATATCTGGCGAGGTTCAATATACGCACGCATTGCAGCTTTATCTTCCACAAGCTTTAATAATTCAGGCGTACCTGTTGCTGTTGCGTATTTTTCTACAAAACCTGGGTATGACTGAGTCAGCTCTAGTTTTTCAATAAGTGCGCCGCGTACGCTTAGCTCTTCATCACCTACTTTTACAATGCTTGCTGCATCTATTTGAGTGAGTGTAAGTACTTCATCAACTAATACATCGTCATTTAAAAAGTACACACCTAATGAATCACCTGGTGTATAAGTAATGTCTGAACCTTCAAGTGAAATTTCAACGTGGCGTACATCTTTAGTTGAGTCGCGACCGGTAATTTTTTGAACTGTTAAAAGCTCTGCTTCAAATGGATTTTGTTTTGTATATTGGCTTGAAGCGGTAGTTGGTGAACCAAAAGGCATAGCTAAAGCTTGACCGCCGGCGGCATCTTGTTGCGCTTTTAAATCAGGTTCAAATGCATCAAGTGCACCGGCGATCCATGTTGCAGCTTCATCTTCGTAATCTACATCTAAATCAGCACGTTGATATATAGTTTGTGCACCAAGTTTATTTAAGCGCTCTTCAAAGTCTTTTGCTGTTTGACAGAAAAACTCATAGCTAGAATCACCCAAACCAATAACGGCTATTTTTACATCGTCTAGTTTTGGCGCTTTTTTAGTGGCTAAAAATTCATGTAGTGTTTCACCGTCTTCAGGAGGCTCACCCTCACCATAAGTAGACACAACGACAGTTAAAAACTTTTCTTTTTTCAGGGCTGTTGGTTTGTAATCAGACATGCTAACCAATTTAACTGCTAGGCCTCGTGATTCGGCCTGCTCTTTCATTTTGGTAGCAACACCTTTTGCATTACCCGTTTGCGAACCATATAAAATAGTTAGTGCTGCAGAATCGCCATTAGCCTGTGCGCCTGAAATAGGAGCTCCTAGCGCAGCTGAATTAGCATTAGCAGCTAAGTAACCACTTACCCACGCTTGTTGAATTGGATTAAGTTCAGCCACTAAACCTTGCAGCTTCTGTACTTGCTCTTGCGATAGCGGACTTGCCGCAGCATTTAGTTGACCTAACAACATGAATCGATTCCCCATAACCCTGAAAATTAAACACAATACACTTTATGTATTGTTAAAAAATGAGTTTTACCTCATCCAGAGTGTATCTGTTGAGGTTTTCTAAGTATGTAGGATAACGGGGTCTGCATAGATAAAAAAAGAATAGAATCTGCTTTGATATTCCATTTAGTTATTAATTTATAAAATTACCTTCAAAAACAGATTAAAGACTTATTATTGCTTTTTATCGAATTTTAAATTAACAATTTTGTAACCAAACTAATATAAGGTATATTCTTCATTCAAAATAAAAAATAGGAATACTCATGTCATACGGGACATATAAAAACAAACTACTTAGTACGGCTTTATTACTCGGCTCACTGCCAGTAATGGCCAATGTAGCTAATGGTAGCTTTGAACAGTGGTCAGGAAATACACCTGCATCATGGACTACTATAGATAGCGGTATTAACTTATCACGCTCAACTAGCACAGTGAAAAGCGGTAGTAGTTCTGCTGCTGTAAATGTAACAACTGGTTCGCAAAGTAACACGGATTTACTACAGCAAATTGCTGTTGAAGCAGGTCAAACTTACGATTTTTCTGCTGATATTTACCATACGGAAGGTAAAATTAAAGCCCGTTTGTATGTCGATGGTTACCAAGGCTATTCAAATGAGGCGCAAACGAATCAATGGCAAAAAATCAGCCATAGCTACACAGCAAGTAGCAGCAAAACAATTAACGTGGGTCTGCGTTTTTATGATGTTAGTGGATTTGATGGCAGCGAAATTGTCTACGTAGATAATTTTTTACCAAATAGCGATGGTGGCTCATCAACAAGCTGTTCTGACAATAGCCTTACCCTAACGCTTAATACCGATAATTATGGCAGCGAAACAAGTTGGTCTATTAATAATAGTCAAGGTAGTTCAATTGCTAACGGTGGTGGTTATGAGTCAAACACTCAGTATGATGAACAAATATGCTTAACTGATGGGGCATACACGCTTGTAATTAGTGATAGTTATGGTGATGGCATGTGTTGCTCTACTGGTAATGGTAGCTATACACTTAAGCAAGGCTCTATCACTCTTGCCAGCGGTGCGAGCTTTAGCAATACAGACAGCTCAGCTTTTGAGTTAGGAAATTCTGGTACAGAACCTGGTAATGGCTCTGGCGGAACTAATCCAACACCCACTGGTTATTATGTAACGACACAGGGCTTAACTGGCTATGCGTTGAAAACTGAGCTTTATAATATTACTAAAGATCATAATGCACAGGGTTATTCGGCGATTTGGAATTTTTATGATTCATCAGCACGTGATAAATACTTTGAAAACGATAATAGTATTTTAGATATGTATAGCGAAAAGCCAAACGGTTCAGACAGCTATAACTATACAGCCGTGAGCGATCAGTGCGGTAACTATAGTGGAGAAGGCGGCTGTTACAACCGTGAGCATTCATTTCCGAAAAGTTGGTTTGGCGGCACTATTGAACCTATGAACTCAGATGTTCACCATATTTACGCAACCGATGGTTATGTAAACTCAAAGCGTAGTAACTATCCATTTGGTAAAGTATCAAGTGCTTCATTTACGTCGACTAACGGCAGCAAATTAGGTTCAGCTACAAGCTCATTAAATTACTCAGGTACTGTATTTGAACCAATTGATGAATTTAAAGGTGACTTTGCTCGCGCCTACTTCTATATGGCAACCCGCTACGAAAACGTCATTGGTACTTGGCAAAACAATACCACGGCTAGTAACGCTGTACTCAATGGCACCTCAAATCAAGTGTTTGAGAATTGGGTAGTGACTATGCTAGTTAATTGGCATAACGACGATCCTGTCAGTGAGCTTGAACTAGATAGAAACCAAGCCGCTTATGAGCATCAAGGCAATCGCAATCCATATATCGATCATCCAGAATTTGTTGAGATGATTTGGTAGGAAAGCTTCGGGCTTCGTAGAAAAACATCAGCCTTTGCATTTGCAAAGGCTTTGTATTATCTCAATCGGAACATTCTTTTTATAATAATAGATTAGAGACTTATTATTTAACAAAACCTACCTCCCTATTAAATGAGTAGATAGTTTATAATTGATAGATTCTCTACAGGAAATTTACTTATAAGAAAACTTACTATATGGGGATACACAGTTGAGCCGAACCATGAGCTAAACAATAACTCAATAAAAAGCAAACATAATAAAACCAAGCCCCCCACCAATCTTCTAAGAAAATAATTTTGATGAGAGTCTTCTTCTTTTATCTGTGGCTTTTCTTTGTGAATATTAAATGTGATGATTTTGCAGTTATTATAAATATGAACATTGTTATTTTCTTGCATTATATTTCCTTGTTTATTACAGGCACAACTAAACCCACATTAAGGTTACCTTGATGTGTATTGTTTATTTTAGTTTGAAGAAAAGTTGTACTTATGGTTATCGTAGGGTGGGGTACATTTGATATGTACAGAGTTCTATTTTAGTTCGCATCTCCTTTATTGATTAGTTTGATATGGTATCTATAACTCAATTGATTACTTATCTAGCCTTATTAACTACTTGATAGAGCCATTATAGATCGAAAAGAAGACCCTGTAAAATAACACAATTAAGCATTTAAAGTCAAATTTAAATTAATATAAAAATCAATGCCTTGAAAATTAAAATACCATTAGCATATATTGGTAATATTCTTTTATGGTGGTATAAATGTAATGTCAGTATATTCTTGGCGTTCTTTTCTCCTCGGGTATCCTAGACTTAACCCAAGCTACGGCGTTCAACTCCACTCCGAGCAGCTAACCGCTGAAAACTTACCACTTAAAACTTATAGCTCTAAACGTAAAAAGCCCCAGCTAATGCCGGGGCTTTTTTACAAAACTAATTTAATTAAAAAATTAAGCTAGCTTTGGACTAGAAATAACGTCTACTAAAGTCCAAGATTTATTCTTAGAAATTGGTGCGCATTCACGGATAGTAACTACGTCACCCGCTTTTGCTGTGTTATTTTCGTCATGTACGTGTAACTTAGTCGTACGTTTAATGAATTTCCCATAGATTGGGTGCTTCACGTAACGTGCGATAGCGATAGTGAAAGATTTTTCCATCTTGTCGCTGATTACACGGCCTTGAAGAGTACGAATTTTATCGCTCATTATTGACCTGCCTTCTGGTTAATAACTGTTTTTACACGCGCGATATCGCGGCGTACTGTTCTTAGCGTGTGTGTCTGAGCCAACTGACCAGTACTAGCTTGCATGCGCATATTAAATTGCTCACGAAGTAGTCCTAGAAGTTCAGCATTAAGCTCTTCTACGCTTTTGTCTTTTAGTTCGCTAGCTTTCATCACATTACCGTCCGAGTTACGAAAGTTGTTTTGAATGGCAGTTTACGAGCAGCAAGGTCAAACGCTTCACGAGCAAGCTCTTCTGAAACACCTTCCATTTCGTAAAGTACTTTACCAGGCTGAATTTCAGCAACCCAATATTCAACAGAACCTTTACCTTTACCCATACGAACTTCAAGAGGTTTTTCTGTAATCGGTTTGTCAGGGAAGACACGAATCCAGATTTTACCTTGACGTTTCACGTGACGCGTCATAGCACGACGAGCTGCTTCGATTTGACGAGCAGTCATACGGCCACGGCCAGTTGCTTTCAATCCGAAAGTACCGAAGCTTACTTTGTTACCGTTTTGCGCTAAACCGCGGTTGCGGCCTTTGTGCATTTTACGGAATTTTGTACGTTTTGGCTGTAACATTACTCGCTACCTCTACTTAGCACTTTTCTTGGCTTTCTTTGGTGCGCGTTTAGCTGGCTTCTCTTGCTCTTGTACTAGTGGTAAACCACCAATAACTTCGCCTTTGAAGATCCAAACTTTAACACCAATGATACCATAAGTGGTTAAGGCTTCAGAAGTTGCGTAATCGATATCAGCACGAAGAGTATGTAGAGGTACACGACCTTCACGATACCATTCTGAACGTGCGATTTCAGCGCCGCCAAGACGACCGCTAACTTCAACTTTAATCCCTTTAGAACCGATGCGCATTGCATTTTGTACCGAACGCTTCATAGCGCGACGGAACATAACACGACGTTCTAGTTGAGAGGCAATGCCGTCTGCTACTAGTTGTGCATCTAGTTCTGGTTTACGTACTTCAGAGATATTAATCTGAGCAGGTACACCAGCGATTTTAGTTACCGCTTGACGTAATTTTTCTACGTCTTCGCCTTTTTTACCGATAACAACACCCGGACGAGCCGTATGGATTGTTACACGGATTGATTTTGCTGGACGCTCAATAACGATTTTAGACACAGAAGCCGTTTTCAATTCCTTAGTAAGGAATGTACGAACTTTGTGATCGCCAAAAAGCTGTGCAGAGAAATCTTTTGAACTCGCGTACCAGGTAGAAACCCAAGGTTTAGATATACCTAGGCGAATACCAGTAGGATGAACTTTTTGTCCCATTACTTATACTCCTAGCTATCTGAAACCATAACAGTGATATGGCTTGTACGCTTAAGGATGCGGTCTGCGCGTCCTTTAGCACGAGGCATAATACGCTTCATTGTAGGACCATCGTCCACAAAGATCGTTGTTATGCGAAGCTCATCAATGTCAGCACCTTCGTTATGCTCTGCGTTAGCAATAGCAGACTCAAGTACTTTCTTAACTAATACAGCGGCTTTCTTAGGGCTGTACGCCAGGATTTCTAGTGCGCGATCGACAGGTAACCCGCGGATCTGATCTGCAACTAGACGTGCTTTTTGCGCCGAACCAGAGGCGAATTTATGTTTAGCTAATGCTTGCATTTATCTTCCCCTCTTATCGTTTCTTCGCTTTCTTATCCGCAGCATGGCCACGGTAAGTGCGAGTTGGTGCAAATTCACCTAGTTTGTGACCGATCATTTCGTCAGAAACGAAAACTGGTACGTGCTGGCGACCATTATGGACAGCAATGGTCAATCCGATCATGTTAGGTATGATCATTGAACGACGGCTCCAAGTTTTAATTGGCTTTTTCTCACCGCTTTCCAAAGCTTTCTCTACCTTCTTCAGCAAGTGTAGGTCTATAAAAGGACCCTTCTTGAGAGAGCGTGGCATGGCTATTCCTCAATATTACTTAGTACGACGACGTACTATAAATTTATCCGTACGCTTGTTCTTACGCGTCTTCGCACCTTTAGTCGGCTTACCCCATGGAGACACAGGATGACGACCACCAGATGTACGACCTTCACCACCACCGTGTGGGTGATCTACCGGGTTCATGGCAACACCACGAACTGTCGGACGAATACCACGCCAGCGATTTGCACCTGCTTTACCAAGTGAACGAAGCATATGCTCAGCATTGCCTACTTCACCTAGAGTCGCACGACAATCAGATTCAACTTTACGAACTTCGCCTGAACGAAGACGTAATGTTACATACTGACCATCACGAGCAAGGATTTGAACGTATGCACCAGCAGAACGTGCGATTTGAGCACCTTTACCTGGTTTTAATTCTACGTTGTGAACAGTCGAACCTACAGGCATATTACGCATTGGTAATGCATTACCAGGTTTGATTGGTGCATCAACACCAGACTGGATTGCATCGCCAGCTTTTAAGCCTTTTGGTGCGATAATGTAACGACGCTCACCGTCTGCATATAATACAAGAGCGATGTTTGCGCTACGATTTGGATCGTATTCTAAACGCTCAACAGTGGCTGGAATGCCATCTTTAGTACGTTTAAAATCGATTAAACGGTAATGTTGTTTATGACCACCACCGATATGACGAACCGTAATACGACCATTGTTATTACGACCACCTGATTTAGAGTTTTTCTCTAAAAGTGGTGCGTATGGCTTACCCTTATGTAGATCTGGGTTAACCACTTTAACTAGGTGACGACGGCCCGCAGAAGTAGGCTTACACTTTTGAAGTGCCATAATTCTATCCCCTTATTACTCGGCGCCGCCGACAAAGTCTAGCTCGCTGCCTTCTTTAAGAGTAACGTAAGCTTTCTTCCAGTCGCTACGACGACCGAAACGTGCGCCAGTACGTTTTGTTTTACCCTTAACGTTAAGTGTGCGAACACCAGTTACTTCTACTTCAAAAAGCTTCTCAACTGCTACTTTAATTTCAGCTTTAGTTGCGTCATTTACTACTTTGAAAACAATAGTGTTGTTTTCTTCAGCAGCAATAGTGCTTTTTTCAGAGATATGTGGAGCAAGGATCACTTTTAAAAGACGTTCTTCGCGAATCATGCTAGCGCCTCCTCAAGTTGCTTAACAGCAGCGGCTGTAATAAGTACCTTATCGAAAGCAATTAAGCTTACAGGATCGATACCAGCTACATCACGCGTGTCAACCTTATAAAGGTTACGTGCCGATAAGAAAAGATTTTCATCTACTTCTTCAGTCACGATAAGAACATCTTTAAGCTCAAGTTCTTTAAGCTTAGCAACTAGTTCTTTAGTTTTTGGTGCTGCTAGAGCAAAACTTTCAACAACGATTAAACGCTCTTGACGAACTAATTCAGATAAGATGCTTTTAATCGCACCACGGTACATTTTACGGTTTACTTTTTGGCTGTGGTCTTGTGGTTTAGCTGCAAAGCTAACGCCACCTGAACGCCAAATTGGGCTACGGATTGTACCGGCACGTGCACGGCCAGTACCTTTTTGAGCCCATGGTTTTTTACCACCACCGCTTACTTCAGAACGTGTCTTCTGAGCACGAGTACCTTGACGAGCACCTGCTGCGTATGCAACAACTACTTGGTGTACTAATGCTTCGTTAAACTCACGTCCAAAAGTAGCTTCAGAAACTTCAAGACCGCCAGAAGCGTCTTTAATTGCTAATTCCATCACTAAATCTCCAGGACTTATGCTTTAACAGCTGGTTTAACGATAACGTCACCGCCAATAGCTCCAGGTACTGCACCCTTAACTAAAAGCAAATTACGCTCAGCGTCAACGCGAACTAGTTCTAAGTTTTGAGTCGTTACACGCTCAGCACCCATATGACCGGCCATTTTCTTACCTTTAAACACCTTACCAGGTGATTGGTTTTGACCGATTGAACCAGGAGCACGGTGAGATAGAGAGTTACCATGTGTAGCGTCTTGCATGCTGAAATTCCAGCGCTTAACACCACCTTGGAAACCTTTACCTTTAGAAGTACCGGTTACGTCAACCTTGTTGATTTCGTTGAATAATTCAACAGTAAGCTCTGCGCCTACTTCAAAATCGCCTTCACCACCGTTAAGGCGGAATTCCCACAGACCGCGACCCGCTTCAACACCAGCTTTAGCGAAATGACCCGCTTTAGCTTTGTTTACACGACTTGCTTTTTTAGTGCCTGCGGTTACTTGAAGCGCGTTATAACCGTCTGTTGCGTCAGATTTGATCTGAGCAATGCGGTTAGGTGTCGCTTCAATAACTGTCACAGGGATAGATACACCATCTTCAGTGAAGATTCGTGTCATACCCACTTTACGACCGACTAGACCTAATGCCATTTTCCTAAAACCTCTCTAATCTTTCGATTAACCCAGGCTGATTTGAACATCAACACCAGCAGCAAGATCTAAACGCATAAGCGCGTCTACAGTCTTGTCAGTTGGTTCTACGATGTCTATCAGACGTTTATGGGTGCGGATCTCGTACTGATCACGCGCATCTTTATTAACGTGCGGTGAAGTTAGTACAGTAAAACGTTCAAAGCGTGTAGGTAGTGGGATTGGACCACGTACTTGTGCGCCAGTGCGTTTCGCAGTTTCCACGATTTCTGCCGTTGATTGGTCAATCAAACGGTGGTCAAAAGCTTTTAGGCGAATACGAATGCGTTGATTTGACATTCTTAACCTCAATATAAAGAGCATTTAAAAGAGCATAAAAAAACGACCGAAACAATCTTAAAACTTAAGATGTCGGCTGTTTGATTATATCTACGTTGAGTTCCAAATCGGAACTCCTGTTTATTAGCTTGAAATCCAAGCTTAATTTATCCTTTCTAGTTCCCTAGGGAATTTTGAAAGCCTGCGTATTATAGAGGTATTGGTGATAAATGCAACAACTATTTAGAAACAATACAATGACCACTAATTTGATTAAATAAGCGCCCGTACATACTCACTGGCTATACTTGAACTAATACCTCTTCTATTAGTCAATTAATAAGTTAACTACTCAATAGCGCAAACTAAAGGATTTTTAGATATTATGGTATCCTATTGCGCTAATTTTGCCTTTAATACTCTCAATATGGTGAGTCGATGCGTATTTTTAATTATTGTTTAAATGTTTTGTCTGCTGGATTTAGCCGCTTACTAGTACGAAGTAAAGTGCTGCCAGAGAACCCCATTGAGCAGTATGATCTAAATCCAGAATACCCTACATTTTATATAGTGCGTTTAAATTCACGATTTGATTTAGCGGCACTCACACATGTATGTAAAAAACATGGTTTGCCAAGCCCAATTGAAGAGCAAGTATTAGGCTCTCAGCATTTAGATCGTTTTATTGGAATCAAAAATCCACCACCATTATTTGGCGACAAAGCTAAACCAACAAATGCTTTAGCTCAAGGTAAGCAAATTATTGAACACTTAATTAATAGTGGTCAACAGAACGTACAAGTTGTACCTGTTACAATTTTATGGGGCCGCGATCCGGGTAAAGAAAAACCAGGTTTACGCACATTAATTACACACTCGGTAACACCTAGTTGGTTTAGAAAGTTTTTTGTCGTGTTGTTTTCAGGACGTGATAACTTTATTCGCTTTAGTCAACCTCTCGACTTATCGCTTTTGGTAAACGAGAAAGCCGATGTAAGTGAGTTACCACACAAATTACTGCGTGTCGCTCGCGTTCACTTTAAACGTCAAAAGCTCGCAGCTACTGGCCCAAAAATGCCATCTCGTGAACAATTATTTAATTCTTTATTAGCGTCCCCTACAATTAAAAAAGCAATCCTAGATGAAGCTAAAGCTAAAAATATTAGCCAAACTGAAGCTCGTCAAAATGCACTCAAGTTACTTGACGAAATAGCCGCTAATTATTCTGAAGCAATGATACGTGTAGCTGAGCGATTTTTAACGTGGTTGTGGAATAAGCTTTATAACGGTATTAATATTAAACACACAGAACAACTTCATGAATTGACTAATAAAGGCCATGAAATAATCTACATGCCTTGTCATCGCAGTCATATGGACTACTTGCTCCTTACTTACTCAATATATCATTTAGGTTTAGTACCGCCACATATAGCTGCAGGTATTAATCTTAACTTTTTCCCTGCCGGCGGGATATTTAGACGCTCGGGGGCATTTTTTATTCGTCGCTCATTTGCAGGTAATAAGCTTTATTCTGCCATCTTCAAAGAGTATTTAAGCCAACTGTTTATTAAAGGTTACTCTGTTAAGTTTTACACGGAGGGCGGTCGAAGCCGAACTGGGCGCTTACTTCCGCCTAAAACAGGTATGCTTTCAATGACCTTACAAGCGATGCTTCGCGGAATAGACAGACCAATATCTATTGTTCCTGTGTACATTGGCTACGAGCACGTAATGGAAATAAACACTTACCTTAAAGAGCTGGATGGTAAAGATAAAAAAGGCGAATCTATTTTCGGTATTTTTAAGGCGATTAAAAACCTTAAAAACTATGGTCGTGGTTATCTAAACTTTGGTGATCCAATTTCAATTAATCAATATTTAAACGACAACCAACCCGATTGGCGTGATTCAATACATCCTACCGATGTACAAAAGCCACAATGGTTAGGCACACAAGTAACTCAACTTGCTGATCAAGTAATGATTAAAATTAATAATGCAGCAGCACTTAATGCTGTTAACTTATTGGCGATGATTTTACTCGTTAACGATAAACAAGCATTGAGTAAGCCAAAACTTTTAGCACAACTTGATTTTTACCTGCGCTTACAACGCGATGCCAGTTATAGCGATAAAGTAACAGCGCCTGACGAAACACCAGAGCAATTACTAACACATGCATTAAAGCTTAATAAGTTTGAAGTTATTAGTGATGAATTTGGTGAAATAATCACAATTAGTGATAAAGAGAAAGTTTTATTTAATTACTATAGAAACAATATTTTGCACTTATTCGCAGTACCAAGTTTAATTGCACTGCACCTATTTAAACAACACAGCACTACGATTACTCAATGCCAGCAACTTGTAAAAACATTTTATCCGCTATTTGCTAAAGAATGGTACTTACAGCCTCTTGATGAAAACTATATAACACGAATTTTAGCTAACTTTGCTGATCAAAATTTAATTGAGTTTGATGGCGATAACATTCATATAACGAACAGTAATGACTGCCTAGCTAAGCTTGAAATGCTTGGACGAGCACTTAGCTTCACTCTGCAACGATACGCTATTGTAATTGGTTTTATTCAAACAAGTGATGGCATTGAAAAAGCAGAACTTGAAAGAGAAAGCCAAGTGCTCGCGCAACGTTTAGGCACACTGCATGGCATTAAAACACCTGAGTTTTTTGACAAAAAAGTACTTGTTAGCTTTATCGATAACTTACGTGGAGAGTCATTAATAACAGAAGGTGATGAGGGCTTAGTAGGTAGCACACAGCTATGTGAAACCTACGCACACCTTAAAACATTACTGCCAGCACGCGTCTGGCAGTCAATCAGCGATATAGTACAAGACCAGTGTAACTAGCAATGCATTTACAGAAGGGGTTAGCGCTGGCGCATAACCCCTTCTTGCATTGTTGAGGCAACCAAATTGCCTTGGCGATCAAAAAACTGCCCACGTACTAAACCACAACCATTGCTCGCACTTGGGCTATCAATTGAATACAAAATCCAATCATCCATTCTAAATGGGCGATGAAACCACATTGCATGATCAATAGTAGCTACTTGCATATTTGGCTGCATAAACGATACACCATGAGGTTGTAATGCAGTTGGTAAAAACTCAAAATCAGACGCATACGCTAATAAGTAATTATGGATACGCTGATCGTCCGGCATTTCACCATTGGCTTTAAACCAAATATGTTTTACTGGCTCCATAACTTCTGGCTTAAACGGGTTATGAAATGTCACAGGTCGCATTTCAATTGGCATTTCACGGGTAAACTTATTACGGATGACTTCAGGAATGTGTAAAGCGTTATCTTGGTAAAACTCAAGCGATGAACGTAGTTCTTCAGGTGCGGGAACATCAGGCATCGTCGCTTGATGCGACAAACCATTTTCTTCCCCCTGAAACGACGCAGTCATATAAAAAATAGGCTTACCGTACTGAATCGCTTTTACTCGGCGTGTACTAAAACTCTTCCCATCTCGAATAGTTTCAACATCATAAACAATGGGTTTAGCCGGATCGCCTGGGCGTAAAAAGTAAGAATGTAATGAATGAACTATTCGCCCCTCAGGTAGAGTTTCTTTAGCGGCAGAAAGCGCCTGCCCCATAACTTGACCGCCAAACACAGCACCAAAGCCTAAATCTTGGCTTTGTCCTCGATATAAACCTTGCTCAATTTCTTCAAGTGTTAACAACGACAATAAATCATCTAATACTTGGCTCATCATTTCTTCCTCATTACCCTGATATTCAAATGATACTATACAATAGTGGGAAGTAAATATATGTTAGGAATACTGTTATGGCTTACTGGCTTTTTAAAACTGAACCCGATGCGTTTTCATTAGATGATTTAAAAAACGCTCCAAAACAAACCACGCTTTGGGAAGGCGTACGTAATTACCAAGCGCGGAACTTTATGCGTGATGGCGTTAAAATTGGCGACTTGGTGATGATTTATCATTCAAGCTGTAAACAAGTGGGTGTAGCGGGTATTGCTATAGTTACAAAAGAAGCCTACCCAGATCCCACTCAATTTGATTTAAGTAGTGATTATTACGATGCTAAAGCCACCAGCGAAAATCCTCGTTGGGTTGTCGTTGAAGTAACCTATCAAAGCCATCTAAAAAAATTGGTGAGTCTTAAAGATATAAAAGCGAATGATTCAATTACTGAGTTAGCACTAAAAAAAGCAGGGCGATTATCTGTTATGCCAGTCACAGAACATGACTGGCTGCAAATAGTGAAGATGGTTAGCACTTAGCTTTATTCTTTCGGTCTTTAGGCGCAATCCAAAGCAAAGAAGTAACCTGTGTCACAAAAAGTCACGACACTGATAAAAGAGCCTTTTTCATCGCCTTGGGTACGCTAACTATCGTTCCAAACTTGTCCAATCAACTTCACTACTTAATACTCGCTCTACAGATATGTAGTGCAAAATATCACCTTCACTTACTTTGTAATCAAGCGGTGGGTTTAAATCCATATTTTGCGCACTCAAATTGTGTGCAACGCCTAATAATATTGCATCATGTTCAAGCTTAAAATGATGAAACAAAGTGCCAAATTCCATATCTTTACAGTCTTTAGGTATTGCCAAACTAAATTGCGTATCACCATGGAGTGTAGAAAGCAGCTCCTCTTGTACACGGCTAGAACCTGGATCTTGCATTGAACGTACAAGTATTTCTGCCGATTTAGCACTGCTACACTCTACATTTTGACAATGCTCTAACAGCATATCTATTTTTGTCTCATCTAAGAAATGAGCACTGATATGGCAATCATCCTTAACTAAACGGCTTATACGCAGTGCAGTAGTAAATGTTTGATCGTCATCTTGCCCATCAATAATGACTTTATCGGCACGACTTATTGCAACACGCTCAAGTTCGGATAAATTTGTAAAACTGGTTAGATGTGCAAAATCAACATGTTCGTTAGTTAAAAAAGGGTGATCCATTTGCTCTGTTACCGCGAGTAAAATACGGCGGTCAGTTCGCTTCCTGTCAGCCAAAATGTAATCAATCATCTTTTTTGTACGAGTGTCGTGCCAACCAAAAATAATAATATGGTTAATACTGTGTGCAAAACTTTTATCACCAGTCATAGCGCGCCTAATTAAATAAGTAACTGTTTGCCCTGTTTTTCCAAGCAGGACACCAAATAAAGCTAAACCAAATGGGATCTGTACTAATGCTACCACCCAACGGCCAAGTTCTGTCGTTGGGCTAAAATCACCATAACCTACCGTTGATGTTGTTATTACGTAATAGTAAAAAAAAGTACTTGGGGGTATCAAGGCTTTTTCATTTGCGATCACTAATAAGCACCACGTAATAATAATATGCATAAAGGTAACAATCGCAACAGATTGCCAACTCACTTGCTCTATATGACTGCGTAATAACACGATAAAACGTTTAAAAATATGATGCATAGTTATTGCTAATAGATTATTAAAATTACTCTGTAGTACGGTACTGCAAATTATACCACCATAGCAACAACTAGCTGTAATCGAAAAATAATAACTGAGCTATGAAGTTAAAAAATAGTAGACTATAGTTATAAAATAATTAGATTAGATAAGTTCATTATGGTTGGTGTTTTAGCTTCGGTTGATCAACGTACTCAGTTGGTTGGTGAAAACCGCTTAGAGTTGTTACTGTTTTATTTACATAGCCGGCATTTATTTGCACTCAATGTGTTTAAAATAAAGGAAGTGGTAAAATTGCCACATTTAAGCAAAATTCCCCATTCTCATTCCAAAATAACCGGAGTTGCGAATATTAGAGGTGAATCTATACCTGTAATCGATTTACGGCAGGCTATTTCTATGTCCGCAGTAAAATACGCCGAAGACTGTAACTTAGTTATTACTGAATACAATAGAAGCGTACAAGGCTTTTTAATTGGCAAAGTTGATCAAATCGTCAATATGACATGGTCAGATATTATGCCTCCGCCTAGCTCTGTTGGTAAAAATCATTACTTAACAGCCCTTACTAAAATAAAGCGCGATGGCCAAGAACAGCTCGTTGAAATTATTGATGTAGAAAAAGTGCTTGCCGAAATAGTTGAATATGAAGTAGATATTTCAGAGGGAGTACTTGATCAAGGTATCGTCAATGAGTTTGCAGGACGTAAAATACTTCACGCCGATGACTCACCCACTGCACGTAAACAAGTAAGCGATACACTTTCGCAGCTAGGAATTGAAATCATCCCTGCCAGTAATGGTCTAGAAGCCCTGAACATGCTTAGAAGCTGGGCTGATGAGGGGCAAGATGTTGAAAAAGAGCTATTAATGGTAATTACAGATGCTGAAATGCCTTCAATGGATGGCTATCGCTTAACCCATGAAATACGTAATGATAGCAGGCTTAAAAATCTTTATGTTGTTCTTAACACATCTTTAAGCGGTAGTTTTAACGAAGCTATGGTAGAAAAAGTAGGGTGTAATGCATTCTTATCTAAGTTTCAGCCAGACTTACTCGTTGAAGAAGTACAAAGCCGTTTAAAGATAGTGCTTAATTATACGTAGACAATAGGTACCCTTTTGTATTGCCTACGTATACAGCTTACTGAGATATTTCTTTAATCGTAAATTATCAACTCGATAAAATAGTCATCGGTAGGCTTAATATTGGATTCTCCGAGTCGGCAAAATGCATCATTACAGCTACATGCCCAGCCACTACAACTGCATACATAACAGCTGAAAAGCCTTGGCCATATTTATCTAGCGGCATCAAATGTGAATAGTGACGGCCTCGCCATTCAAATACAATCTCCAGCGCACCGACAAACAAAAAGAATACCAGTAACATCAAACCAAATGTGTAACTCAGCCATAAGCCAAATAGTACCCCGAGTAAACATACGCTCAAACCAATCCATGAACGCATTGAAAAACTGATACTTTTTAATACATGCCCACCATCAAGCGGTAAAATAGGTAACAAGTTAAATAAATTTAATAACGCACTAAGCACCGCCACACCGGCAAATATTTCCATCTCTGTGGCATAATATAAAACCACGCCCAATACAGAAGTAATTAAACCAAATGCAGGCCCCATTAGTGATATAACTACATCTTGCCAACGCGTTGTTATTTTATCGTCACTAACAGCGAGTCCACCCACAAATGGGATTAGGTAAATGCCCTTGGTTTTTATGCCAAAGTATTTCATTGCGCGCACATGTCCGTACTCATGTACGACCAAACAACCAATTAGCATTAGTGCAAATTCGATACTAAATAACCACGCATAGCCTGCAACAGAAGCCCCTGCAAGCACTACTTTAATTACCTTGGCACTTTTAAAAAGCTTAAAACCTAATGCTGCTAATCCTAAAAAGCCTTTTTTAGGTGCTGCATTTACCGGGGCAGGTAACGCAAGTTGTGTTGCAAATTGCTCATCTACAAATAGCGAAATGCTTTGCTCTTCCACTGCCTCTGTATCAATACCTATTACTTTGTTGTCGTAAGTAAATTGATAATAGTTTTCACGAGGATTATCAAAGGTAATGGCTTGTTGAGCATGAAAAACTTGTACAATCTTTTGCCCTGAAACCATAAATGAAAAAGGCTGTTCAGCTAAAGTAAGATCTATTCTTATCATAATTAAAACCGTTTAAAACAATGGCGTTAGTATACCGAATCGGCTAAAAAACACGAGTAACGGTAGTTAGTAACTTTTTAAATAAAATTATTTAAAACTGACAAACGCAAAAAATACTACTACTTTTATAGTAATAATACGCCTTATTTTGAAAGGGATAACAATGAAAAAAATGGTACCAAATATTTTAGTCGTTGATGATTCAAAGGCAATTTTGATAATTATGGAAGCCATACTCAGTGAATTAGATATGTCTGAAAAGGTTGTTACCTGCTTAAGTGCTGCCGAGGCACTCGAAAAAGTAGCCAATGACATAAACCGCTTTGACGCTGTTTTCACCGATCTCAATATGCCTGAAATGGATGGAATGGAATTAATACGACATCTTGGAGCATTAAATTATCAAGGCGGAATTATTATTGTGTCTGAAATGGACCATAAAGTAATTAGCCTAGCAGCTGATCTGGCAAAACAACACAACGCACACCTGATTGGTAATATACCAAAACCTGTTCAACTATCCCAAATGAGAAAATTACTTACCAAAGTAGCAAAATTAAATAGCCACACTTTATTAAGAGAGAGCCTGATCTCAAAAAGTGAACTTATTAAGGCATTAAAAAATGATGAGGTAACACCCTTTTATCAACCTAAAGTTAATGCGATTAATAATAAAATAGAGAGTGTTGAAATACTGGCGCGGATTGTATCAAGTAAGGATGGTAGCATTATTTTACCAAATCGCTTTATTAGCCTTGCTGAGCAGTACAATTTAATTAATCAAATTACATTCTCTCTTTTTGAAAAGGCCACCAGCGAATTTTCAAATATAAAAGCACAGCTCGGTCACGATTTTAAAATGGCATTTAACTTATCACCTATCCAACTTGATGATCTAAATTGTCCAAATAAATTACTGCTAATTTTAGAGCTTAATCAACTCACTCCTAGTAACATTATTATTGAAATAACAGAACAGCATGCACTCTCAAGCCTCGCACAGCTTGAAACATTAAACAGATTAAGAATGCATGGTTTTGGAGTGTCGCTTGACGACTTTGGTGTTGGTTTTACTAATATAAACCAACTCAGAAACCTACCCTTTACTGAAATTAAAATAGATCGCTCCCTCATTAGTAATATAGAAACTGACTTATTTTCTCAGGTTATTGTTAGTTCATTGGTTAATATCACGAACAAAGAGCATTTAGATTTAGTAGCCGAGGGTGTTGAACGACCAGAAGAGCTTGCCTATCTAAAACACTATAAAAAAGACTTAACCATACAAGGCTTTCTATATAGCTCTCCTAAACCCAAAAATGAATTTATAGATTGGGCTAAAAATTGGCTAAGAACTGATGGCAGCCCCGCTTAAAGCGGTACTAATATTTACTCGGGGCCTGTTAGCTAATTATCACCCCGAGTGTGCTTATCTTCTTCACTGACTATATGCGCACTACTTGCTAAGCGTTTGTGCCAACGTTGCTTAGCTACTGCTCGCATATTAGTTGATTGGTCACGCTCATCTACGATTTCTAATCCCATTAAAGCTTCAATCATATCCTCTAGCGTTACAATTCCTTGTACGTCACCGTACTCATCAACAACTAAGCATATATGTGTGCGCTTTGTTAAAAGAGTTTGCAGTAACGACGATACATTCTGAGAGGTTGGCACCGTATAAATGGGCTTAATCAATTTGCTAATTTTGTAATCAGTACCTAAACGGTGAAATGCCAGCATAATATCGTTTTTATGCACAAACCCAACAATATCGTCGCTGTCTTTATCAAATACCAATATACGAGAAAATGATGACGAGCCGTGATCGTTTAAATACTGATTAACCGTCAAATCTTTATGAACTTTAAAAATGACCGTACGAGGTGTCATTAAATCGCATAACTTTGCATGTCTAAAGTGCAATAGGTTACGAATTATTTCAGACTCATCTTGATGAAGCGCCCCTGATTCAGTGCCTATATCAGCCATAGCCTCTATTTCTTGACGGATGTAATACGCTTCGTTGTGCTCTGGCCTCATCAGGTTAGTGAGCTTTTGTGCAAACCAAACAAAAGGCTTTAAGGATATAACTAAAAAGCGTAATGAATAGGTCACACTTGGCGTTAAAGCTCGCCAGTAATTAGCACCTAATGTTTTAGGGATAATTTCAGAAAGAATTAATACAAGTAACGTCATAATAGCTGATGCAATACCCACAGCTGCGTCGGAAAATACGACGGCAGCTTGTGCCCCCACTCCAGCAGCACCGGCAGTGTGAGCAACTGTATTTAAAGTTAAAATAGCAGCTAAAGGCTGATCTATATTGTTTTTAAGCTTTTCGAGCCGTTTAGCAAGCTCAGGATGCTCTTTTCTAAGTGATGCAACATAACTGGGCGAAATACTTAATAGCACAGCCTCCATCACAGAACATAAAAACGATATCACAATCGCCACTACCATATAAACTATCAGTAAAGTCACTTTCTCTCCTCTATATTGGGTATGTAAGCATAGTAACAATACATGCTATATTTGACCAAACTTCCAATAATAATAGGCACAATAATGAAATTTAGCGCACCTTGGTGTCATCAAAATAAGCTAGTCAAACGCGCAGCAACTCTTTTAACGCTTAGTAGCTTAAGCTTTGCAGCAATAGCAGCACCATTGGATAAATCAAAAATTCAATTTATCGGCCCACTTGCCGAAGACATGCAGTTAAAGCCTTTTCAAACACCTCACGGTGAGACCATTATTAACAACCTATTACCGCAATTACAAGCAGACTCAGAGAGCTTTTCTGTATTTGGGAAAAAACAAAATTGGCAACCATTTAATAAAATTAATGCACTTACTCTAGGTGGGTTACAAGCACTAAAATTTAATATTGAAACAACCCGCTTCACACAAGGTACGCTTACCTTAAAAGGGCTCGAGCAAGGTCAGTTATTTATTAATGGTGAACTACAAACTGGCGATAAAAATAGCTATAAGCTAGCTTTGAATAACAGTACTCACACTGTTTTAATAGTAGCTCAGCAAGTAGCTAATTGGCGCGACGTAACGCTTGATTTTGCACCTAAAAGCGAGGTTGATAAAATTACGCTTAGCACTTCACAAACAAAACGTTTATCTGCAAAACAACTGTTTGACGCCCCTACAATTAGCCAATTATCACTCGCACCTAATGCCAAGCAGTACGTTACTACCACGCGCACTTATAGCGATAAAACACAAAACCAAGCAAATACCGTTACTGTACTTAAAGATGCAGACGACCACACGCTATATCGATTTGAAGCAGGTCAACCAAGTAACATAATCTGGAGCCCTGATAATCAGTTTTTGGTGTATTTGCTCAACGGTGAATTAAAACAACTAAATCGTAAAAATTTATCAATAAAAATATTAGCAAACGATTTAGAAGGAGCCAATGGCTTTACCTTTTATAACGACAGTAGCCTTTTATTTAGCTGGTCTAAATCACCTGAGAGTACTGATAGCTTAACTAAGCATTATAAAGGTCTGCAAGATCGCTGGTCGTATGCACGTTCCATCAGCCAAATTTATATGCTTGATACTAAAAGTGGTTTAACAAAAGCACTTAGCCAAGGTCCTCTTTCTTACAGCCTTGAAGATTCAAATAGTAACCGTGGCAAAATATTAATGAGCCGCCCAGTAATGGCAATGCAGGCATCAACCCACCCAGAAACAGAGTTAGTTGAACTCGATTTAAAATCGAGCAAGCTTTCATCGCTTGGTAAATTCAAAACGTTTAATTTAGCCAAATACACAAATAAAGATATTTATGTAATTGCAGGCCCCGACTTTAAAAATGGCGCAGGCAGAGCATTACCAAAAGCTATGCTCGCTAATAACTACGACGGGCAACTTTACCTACTTACTGAAGACGGTAAAAACGTAAAAGCACTCAGTAAACAGTTCGACCCCGCGATTGGCCAACTGCACGTTTTAGAAAATGGCGACGCACTTATTAAAGTAACAGAGCAAGACACTCAACCACTTTATCTATTTGATTTAAGTAAACAGCGCTTTAAAAAATTAAATACGGGATTGGATATTGTTGAAAAATTTAGTTACTCGCACGACCGTAATACCGAAATTTTACTAAGTGGCACTAACGCTTTAGCGCCACAACAACTAAAGCGCCTGAACGTAAGTAAAAATAAAACAGATTTAATATGGGATTCAAAACCAAGTAGCTATGCAAATACACGACTCCCTACATTAGAAGAGTTTAATTTTAAAAATAAACATGGTGTTGAAATAACTGGCCGTGTTTACATTCCGAGCAATTTAGATAAAACCAAAAAGCACCCGGCGCTCGTGTATTATTACGGCGGTACTTCACCAGTTACGCGTGGTTTTACAGGTCGTTACCCGTTTAACTTATGGGCAGAAAATGGCTACGTTGTTTATGTTGTGCAACCTACTGGCGCAACAGGGTTTGGACAAAAGTTTTCAGCGCAGCATGTTAATGCCTGGGGCGACTACACTGCAGACGATATTATCGAAGGCACGCAAGCCTTTTTAAAGAAATACAACTATGTTGATAGTAAAAAAGTAGGTAACTTAGGGGCATCGTACGGTGGCTTCATGACCATGTTATTAGCAACTAAAACCGATATATTTAGTGCTTCAATAGCTCATGCGGGTATTTCTAATATTACCTCGTATTGGGGTGAAGGTTGGTGGGGTTACTTATATTCTGGCGAAGCATCAAAAAATAGCTTCCCGTGGAATAACTCTGAGCTGTACAGCCAACATAGTCCTGTATTTCATGCCGACAAAGTAACAACACCTATGCTACTTCTTCATGGTGATAGCGATACCAATGTACCTGTTGGCGAGAGCTTAACAATGTACACTGCGCTTAAACTGCTTAATAAAGATGTAGAGTTAATAGAATACAAAGGCGCCGACCACCAAATTTTTGCACGCGATAAACGATTTAATTGGTGGAACACCATGCTCGCATATTTTGATAAAAAACTAAAAGACGAGCCTCAATGGTGGGACTCCATGTATAAAAATGACTGAGCCTGGACCTTAAAAATAACGACTTAATACAGATTTATTAATAGCAGTATTAATTATTTAGCACCTTTGAATTAGTTTAAAGGTGCTAATCTCATCCTCTCATAACGCCTTTCTCTCTTTTGAAATATTAAGTTACCTAAAACGACTAAACACCCTTCTCAGCATTTACCTAATGGTGCTACCATATAAGGCTATAAGCATTCAAAATAAAGTACTATGGCTATTAATGTTTTATTGGTTGAAGACGATGAACTACTCGTTAAACGCATCCAAAATCACTTTGCAGATACCGAATTTACAATAGAGGTAGACCCCACTGGCGCTGATGCACTTAGCATTGTAAAGCAGCGAGTAAACCTGCGCGGTGCTATATCATTAGCCATAATTGACATTGTTTTACCTAAGCGCGATGGTCTTCAGCTCGCAAAAGAATTAAACACACTGACCGATATTGGCGTTATTGTATTATCGAGTCGTGACTCCCAAGCCGATCGTATTGCTGGTCTTGCTCAAGGTGCTGACGACTATATTTGTAAGCCCGTCGATTTACTTGAGTTGGAGCTACGCATGCGCGCGCTCTATAAGCGTGTTGCCGTTAACCTAGAAGACGACGAAAGCGAAGAGTTTATAGAGTATGCTGACTTTAAGCTTCATCCCGATAACCGCACATTAATTACTGCTGCGGGCCTTGAATCACGCTTAACTGAAGCCGAGCATAAAGTGCTGATTTGTTTAATTAGTAATGCAGGTAAAGCAACTTCCCGCGAAAAAATATCAGAAGAAATAGGCCAGCCAGATTGGAGCCCAAATGATCGCACTGTTGATGTACTTATTGGTCGTTTACGTAAAAAGTTAAATGACGAAAAAGATCAGAAGCGCATTGTTACCGTTCGCGGTAAAGGTTATATGCTTTCTATTTAATACTTAGTTAATTGCGCAATAAGGCGCTCAAAAGCACGGTAATTGAGTGCCTCTTTAAGCTCATTTAAAGTAATATTTTCAGCGCCTTTTAAATCACTAATAGTACGCGCCACTTTTATCACTCGATGATAAGAGCGTGGCGATAAAGACAGCTTCTCGCTTGCTCTGGCTAAGAACTGCAACTCTGCAGGCGCTAATACGCAGTGCACACTCATTTCTTTATTATTAAGCCTCGCATTAACCTTACCTTGGCGTTTTAACTGTAGGTAATAAGCCGCTTCAACTCTTACTCTAACCTCAGCGCTACTTTCCTCCGGCTGAGTGCTTTGTAATTCAACACTCGTTAACCGAGGAAGCTCTATTTGTAAATCAATACGGTCAATAAAAGGCCCCGACACGCGCGATAAATAACGCATAACTTGATCGGGAGTTGCTCGCTTATCAGTATGGCTCCCTGTTGGACTTGGGTTTAATGCGGTTATAAGCTGAAACTGCGCTGGGAACTCCATTTGCCTAGCTGCACGTGAAATAGTAACCGTACCAGTCTCCATCGGCTCACGCAGTGAATCAAGCACCTTACGCTCAAACTCTGGTAATTCGTCTAAGAAAAGCACTCCATTATGTGCCAATGAAATTTCACCCGGTTTAGGGTTTGATGAGCCACCAACCAAAGCAACCGCTGAGCACGTATGATGCGGGTTACGAAATGGCCGCTGTCGCCAATTAGTTAAATCTATAGATTGCCCAATAATAGAGTAAAGCGCAGCAGTCGAAATAGCTTCATCGTCCGACATAGTAGGCATTATAGTTGCCATTCGCTGGGCCAACATTGATTTACCAGTGCCTGGGGGGCCTAAAAAAAGTAAATTATGCCCGCCAGCTGCGGCGATTTCTAATACTCGCTTTGCGCCAGGCTGACCTTTCACATCGCTTAAATCGAGCAAAAAGTCAGGGGCTTGCGTGCAGTCGGGGTACTCTATATTCAATGGCAAAGGTTGTTGATTAAGTAAGTCCCCCCACACTTCTTGAATAGAACTGACGGCTTTGCGTTTAACGCCATTAACTAGGCTTGCTAGACTGTCATTTGCAAAGGGTAAAAAGCAGCAGCGATCTTGCTCTTTTGCAGCAAGTACCGAAGGTAAAATAGCATTCACACCACGTATCTCGCCATTAAGAGCAAGCTCACCATAAAACTCGTACTTATGAATATCAGGACACACTATTTGCCCAGAGGCGACTAAAATACCCACAGCAATTGCAAGATCAAACCGCCCGCCATCTTTTGGCAAATCAGCAGGGGCTAAATTTACGGTTATTCGTTGATCGGGGAAGCCAAATTGAGAGTTTTCGAGCGCACTACGCACTCTATCTTTCGACTCTTTAACTGACGCTTCGGGCAGGCCTACAATATGAAAAGCGGGTAAACCATTTCCTAGGTGAACTTCTACAATAACTTCAGGGGCGCTTATACCCACTTGGGCACGAGAAAATATACGAGCTAAAGACATTCCTTATCCTAGTAAATGGTGTGATTACACCAGTTTAGTCAGGATATTTAAAAACGTGTAATGTGATTTGCCACTTTATTGCAGCTAAACGAAGTAATAAGGTCATTAACATACCTAATATCATTGCCACCTCGGTTGCTAACGAAATACCAATACTAAGTGTATAAACAGTGCCTCCCGCTATGCAGGTAATAGCGTAAAGCTCACCTTTTAATAACATAGGGATTTCACGGGCAAGTACATCTCGAATTAATCCACCAAAGCAGCCTGTAATTACACCCATTATTACCGCTGTCATATCAGGCATACCAGCAAGTTGCGCTTTTTGCGCCCCCATTACGGCAAAAAAAGCTAAGCCAAACGCATCCGCTGTTTGTAAAATATAATGAGGTATCGGCTTTTGCTTATTTATAAGGCGTGTTGTAACAAATACTGAAGCGAGTATGGCTAAAAAGTAACTTTGATCGTGTAACCAAAACACAGGAGCGTCTAAAATTAGGTCTCGTACTGTACCACCACCAATTGCGGTTACCGTAGCTAAAACTACGACTCCAAAGCCATCCATTTTTTTCTCGTACGCTAATAAAGTGCCCGATACAGCAAACACCGCAATGCCTATTAAATCAAACCAGTGATAAAGTTCTGTCATGTGTATTGTTACTTAAAATATTTTAACCGTTTTAACATAAAATTCTCTTTTAAAAAATTTATTTGTTAAAGGCTACAGGTATTAGAGGAAAGTCATTAAATAAAGCAGAATATAAAGAATTTTACCAAACTTCAGACGCAAAAAATCACTCAATAAAGAGTGCGATTTTTTTTAACTTTTTAGATATTTAATTTCAGTGGCTGCGGGAGCTTGAGTTTGTAAAAAGCGAACCGACGACCTTCGCTTACTTGTGCAAAGTGTTTTACGCAGTAACAGTGGATTTAAATTTATAATAATTTATTAAACTCCAAACGCAAAAAATCACTCAATAAAGAGTGCGATTTTGTTTTAATTTTTTAGATATTTAATTTCAGTGGTTGCGGGAGCCGGATTTGAACCGACGACCTTCGGGTTATGAGCCCGACGAGCTACCAGACTGCTCCATCCCGCGCCTGAAATTTGTAGACTTGTTTTAAGTTGCTTACATTACAACTTGGCTTCCAATTAAAAATTTATTGCGAGAGCTGGGAAGGTGGAAAGTGAACCGACGACCTTTTTAAGCTACCTACTGCACTAAATCTTTATAAAAAATTGGTTGCGGGAGCCGGATTTGAACCGACGACCTTCGGGTTATGAGCCCGACGAGCTACCAGACTGCTCCATCCCGCGCCTGTATATTTTAAGTCTATCGACTACTTTATTTTATCTCTTAAGTTAGAGTTTACAGTAACCTCAATCCCTAAGGAAATTGGTTGCGGGAGTTGTGAAGGTGAAGAATGAACCGACGACCTTTTAAAACTACCTATTGCACCAAATTTCAATAAAAATATTGGTTGCGGGAGCCGGATTTGAACCGACGACCTTCGGGTTATGAGCCCGACGAGCTACCAGACTGCTCCATCCCGCGCCTGTAATTTCTTTAAAACATTTTCGTAATATTTACGAGCCTGCCTTGAAGAGAGCGCTACTATATAGGAATAAACATATAATGCAAGGCTTAAACTACTTAATGTTGTTCAAGTGAACAAAAAGCAACCAAAGCGCTATTCTGCGCTCAATCTTTGGTGTGGATTTATCATTTTTTGCCATTCCCAATCAGGATGTCCCATTACTATAAAGTCAGGGTTTTCAGTGCTCTCGCGCTGGTTGTACGTTAACGGGTTAAATTCTGCATCGGTAATACAGCCACCGGCTTCCTCAATAATAACTTGCGAAGCACCTGTATCCCACTCACCCGTTGGGCCAATTCTTAAAAAGCAATCTGCTTTGCCTTCTGCAACGATACAAGCTTTTAAAGAACAGGAGCCAACAGCAATCGTTGTAAACTGACTATTTAAATACTGGCTCACCGCTTCTATTTTTTGGCGGCGGCTCACTGCAAGCGTTAAGTTCTCTGGTGGCGCTACAGATATTTGCTTATCAATTGAGTTTTCACGTTTAAAAGCACCATTTTTAGCTGTAGCAAAATAAGTCACACTTTTGGCAGGCCAATGAATAACCCCTAGCACTGGCTGGTTATTTTCAATCAATGCAATATTTACTGCAAAATCGCCACTTTCTAAAATAAATTCGCCTGTACCATCCATCGGATCGAGCAACCAATAACGCTGCCAGTCTTGTCTGTCAGCGAGTGCTGGTATAGGTGTTTCTTCCGACATAATTGGAATATCGGGCGCTAATACTTTTAATCCAGCAACCAGTACGTCATTTGCTGCTAAATCAGCTTTGGTAACAGGCGTGTTATCTGATTTTTCTTGCTGGCCAATATCGCCTTTTTTATAAATAGCCATAATTGCATCGCCAGCACGCTCAGCTAATTCAATGCACGGTTCGATTAATTTATTCATCGGCAGCTCCAGACGCTAAATACTTATCTAATAATAGCAAAGCTGCAACACTGCGTGCTTCGGTAAAATCTTCTTGCTCTAATAATGACTGCCACTGAGTTAATGGCCACTTAACAACAACAAGCGGCTCAGGTTCGTCACCAATAAGGGTTTGAGGGTATAATTGCTTAGCAAATAAAATATGCATTGTGGCATTAAAGTAACTCGGCGCCATTGTTACTGTTCTTAATGGTTTAAAATACTCAGCACCAAAGCCAATTTCTTCTTTAAGCTCTCTGTTAGCAGCTTGCTCTGGGGTTTCGCCCGGATCAATTAAGCCTTTAGGAAAACCTAACTGGTAATTGTTTGTGCCCGCACAGTATTCACGTACAAGTAGTAACTCATTATCTGCACTTAACGGAACAATCATCACTGCTCCCCGGCCACCGCCGCGAATTCGCTCATACTGGCGCTCTTCGTTATTAGAAAACTTTAGCTCTAAAGACTCCACAGTAAACAGGCGGCTTTTAGCGACAACATTGTTACTGAGGATTTGTGGTGGTGTTGGGTGCTTTTTCTGTGTCATTGGCGTTAATTTGCTATCATGGCAGTTAGTTCAATAATAAACCTTATAAGTTGAAATTCCTATGTTAAATTGGTCAAAAATCGATACCGTTTTGCTCGACATGGATGGAACATTACTCGATTTACATTACGACAGTCATTTTTGGCTTAACGTTATCCCTGCGCAACACGCATTAGCGAGAGGCATTAGCCTAGATGCAGCTAAAGCAGATATTTTAAAACGCTATCAAGCTGTGAGCGGTCAAATACAGTGGTATTGTTTAGATTATTGGGAGCAGCAATTAAGCTTGCCTATAATGGAGCTTAAACGAGAGTCTCAGCATTTAATTAAAATGCGCGAAGACGTACCTCATTTTTTAACTGAGCTTAAAAAAGCAGGCAAAGAGTTAATTTTACTTACCAACGCCCACCCTGAGAGTGTCATGCTTAAATTTGAGCATACAGCGATTGATAACTACCTAGATGGCGTAGTGTCTACTCATGAATATGGAGTAAGTAAAGAGCAACAAAGTTTGTGGCACCAAGTACAAAAAGACTTAGGGTTTAATAAGCAGCGCACTTTGTTTGTAGATGACAGTGTGCCGGTTTTGAATGCCGCACGAGAATACGGCATTGAGCACTTACTTGCAGTTGCTAACCCAGATAGCCAACAACCACATAACGAAATAGCCGATTACCTAAGTGTTACCGACTATCGTAAGATTATCTAACTCAACTTACGTGACTTAAATTTTTGGGTAACGCGCTTCTAGCCCTTGATATACTAACTTTGCAAAATCTGCATGTTCTGTATCAAGGCTTTTAACTACTTCAACTAAATGCTCGTTATCTTCTTGCCCATTCCATTCTTTAATATAGCTACCATCTTTGTAACCGTGATCTTGGCGGAAAAAGTTTAACGTGTTTTTACCTACGTAGCCGCGATATAAATCATCAATATCCATACCCATTTGCGCCATACAGCCGGCAAAGGCACCTGCATTAAACGTTTTATCTGCAACAGCAGACGCCGCCAATATCTCTAGTGTTTGTTTAAAATCATCAGCTTGTTGAGCATTACTAAGCTCAGTTTCAAGTTGCTTTGCTAAGTCTTCGTAGCTAGTTTCGCCGTCAATTCTAAGCGATAGACCAAAATGAAAAATATCAACCAACTCTAAAATAACTTGTTCAGTATCTGGTGTTTGTTTTTTCCACCATTTCCAACCATGATGATCCAACATTTCAGCACACTCAACCCAAATAGCGCGGTACCATTCAAACCCTTGAGTAAACCATTGCTCATGTACTTTAGTATTCATGGCGTTTTGCATTTCTAGCATCACTACTAGCTTGTTTAAATTGGCAGACATATCAGTTCCTGTCGTTTTGATTGGCGTAATGTTCGTTGGTGTAATAATACAGATAAAATGCTGATTGTGCATTGCTGTATATTTTTATTAGTGTGCTAGTTATGTTTATCGTGACGTCGTAAACTCATGCCATGAATCAATTAAATCAATGAAATCTTCAAAGCCACAACCACTACTTAAGCCATTTTCTTCAAGCGCTAAATCGTCATCTTGATACGCTATTAGGTCTTCGCTGTCTTGATGAAGCGCATGGGCTTCAAATAATGCTTCGTCTTTGGTTAATATTAAATCTATTTCTTGGCCTTTTAGCGTTAGCGGCTCATAGCTTGAACTCACCGATGCAATAAGCGCTTGCACCATGGCTACTTTGTCTTTGCCTATTTCTTCGTTTAGCCAGCGACCAATAATAGCGTGTTCACTGCTTATTTTAATACGTAGCCCACTAATAGGGTCGCGAATAAATTGATATTCCATAGGGTTTGCCTGTAAATCTTTAATTGCGTAATTATATACGTAAACGCCCGTAAACCACAGGACATATAAAGTAAAATAGCGCCACATGGGCGCTATTTTACTCAACTTGAAAACCGTTAACTTCGCGATCTATAACGCGCTGCGTCAATAATCGACCATAAGTAAATAATAGGCACAAGTACAAAGCCTACAAGCACATAAATTAGTGCGTAACTTATTATAATAGCGAGTGCAAAAAATATAGCCGCTAAAATACGCCCTTGCACTAACTGCCCTAAACCAGGAAAAAATATATTACATAATGCTGCGATTACGTTACCGCCAGAACCTTGATCTGCCATACTAACCTCTGTATTTATTTGATTTTATAATTATTTACTTACACACTCTATGCCAATTTATTAAAGCTTACAAATCAAATAGTTAAATTAGTCTAGATTTAGAGAGTTAGTAAATTTTGCTAACTTTAGGTCAAATTAGCAATTTTTGTTATGTGTTTGCACTTTTCTATTCGCTCAATTAATTAGCAAGTTACTCGTTTTGAACACTATTTTATAAATAGCTGTTTATAAAAACAGTATTTTATTTAGCCTAACAAAAACACCTGTTATACTGGCCACAATATTGATTAAAAAGGCGTAACGATGGACGTTTCACAATTACTCGATGGCTTAAATGACAAACAACGCGATGCCGTTGCAGCCCCACTACAAAACATGCTGGTATTAGCAGGTGCTGGGTCTGGTAAAACACGAGTGTTAGTTCATCGTATTGCGTGGCTTATGCAAGTTGAGCAAGCCTCCGCTTACAGTATTTTTGCAGTTACATTTACTAATAAAGCCGCTAAAGAAATGCGTGGCCGCGTTGAAGAAACACTAAAAGCGCCTGTAGGTGGCATGTGGATTGGTACTTTCCATGGTTTATCGCATCGTATTTTACGTGCTCATCACCGTGAAGCTAACTTACCTGAAGCCTTTCAAATTTTAGACTCTGACGATCAACTTCGGATGATCAAGCGCTTATTAAAATCGATGAATATCGATGATAAAAAATGGCCTGCTAAACAATTTGGCTGGTACATTAGCGCCAAAAAAGATGAAGCACTTCGCCCTAAAGATATTCAAGCATACGATATTAACGAGCAAATGATGCTGCGTGTTTACGCCGCCTATCAAGAAGCCTGTGATAGAGCTGGTTTAGTTGATTTTGCCGAAATATTACTACGCAGCTACGAAGTGTTAAAAAATAACCCTACGTTACTACGTCATTACCAGCAACGCTTTGCACATATGCTCGTAGACGAGTTCCAAGATACAAATACCATTCAATATGCTTGGTTAAAGTTACTTGCAGGCGATACAAGCAGTATCATGATTGTAGGCGATGATGACCAAAGTATTTACGGTTGGCGCGGTGCTAAAATCGAAAATATTAAACGATTTTTAACTGACTTTAGCGCAGAAACCATTCGTCTTGAACAAAACTACCGTTCAACAGCAACTATTTTGAAAGCGTCTAATGCATTAATTCAAAATAACTCAGAGCGTATGGGTAAAAGCTTATGGACCGACGGTAACGATGGCGAGCCAATTTCTATTTATGCGGCATTTAATGAGTTAGACGAAGCACGCTTTGTAAGTAGCAAACTACGAAGCTGGTTAAATGCAGGTAATGCACTACAAGATGCCGCAATTTTATACCGTAGTAACGCGCAATCTCGTGTACTCGAGGAAGCCATGCTACAAGAAGGCTTAAAATACCGTATTTATGGTGGTATGCGATTCTTCGAACGACAAGAAATTAAAGATGCGTTGTCGTACTTACGCCTAGTAGGTAATCGTCAAGACGATGCCGCGTTTGAGCGTGTAATTAATACGCCAGCACGCGGTATTGGCGATAAAACATTGAGCCATATACGCGATTGTGCACGAGCAGAATCGTTACCGCTTTGGTATGCCGCAAAAGCAATTGTAGAACAACAGCATTTATCTGGTCGTGCTTCTGGTGCAGTAAGTAAGTTTGTAGAACTCGTTGAACAAATAGAAGATAAAATTAGCGATTTAACTTTGCATGAGCAAGCTAAGTACACAATTCAAACCTCAGGCTTGATGGCAATGTACCAAGCCGAAAAAGGTGAAAAAGGCCGTGCTCGCGTAGAAAACTTAGAAGAGCTAATTAGCGCTTGTGATCAGTATGAGCTGCCTGAAGACGAAGAGTACAGCTCACCTTTACAAGGCTTTTTAGCCCATACGTCACTTGAGTCAGGTGAAGGACAAGCAGAAGAACACGAAGACGCCGTACAAATGATGACGCTTCACTCAGCTAAAGGCTTAGAGTTTCCGCTAGTGTTTATGGTAGGCGTAGAAGAAGGCATGTTCCCTTCTCAGCAAAGCAACGAAGAGTCGGGTCGCTTAGAAGAAGAGCGCCGCCTTTGTTATGTAGGCATGACACGAGCAATGGATAAGTTATACATTAGCCATGCTGAGAGTCGCCGCTTATACGGGCAAGAAAAATACCATAGCCCATCTCGCTTTTTACGCGAAATCCCTGAAGACTGCGTAGAAGAAATCCGTATTAAAACACAGGTTTCTCGCCCGCCTGCCGCTGGGCGTTTTAGCGCATCAGTTAGCCATGCCGCATTTGAAGACAGTGGCTTTAACTTAGGACAACGCGTACTGCATGCTAAGTTTGGTATTGGTACCGTACTTAATTACGAAGGCAGTGGCGCACAATCTCGCGTACAAGTTAACTTTGACGACCTTGGTAGTAAATGGTTAGTAACAGCCTATGCACGATTACAAGCGGTATAAAGCACACCTAAATGAGTTAGAGCAACAATTAGCTGGCGCGTATCATCGCCAGCTAGTATTAATTACTGGCAGCTCAGTTTGGTGTTATGAATTACTTAACTCATTAATAGATGAAAACAATACACTTGTTGTATCAAAGCAGTGCGCGATCAAAAATTCGTACTGGCCTACTCGCACTCACCAAATTTTAGGGCAAGAATTTGCTCATGCTGTTTACGATGGTTTTAGTGGTTTACACCCTGATAAACTTGCAGCACTTACCGGCACCGTTAAAGCAGGCGGTATGCTGTTTTTATTACTGCCCGAATTAAATGATTTAACCTCTTGGCAAGACCCCTCATTAAGTACAGTGCAATCACACGGTCAGAGTATTGACTACAGTTTATTTAATCAACGTTTCGCGACTATTATTAAGCGATTACCCGCTTTTCATTTTAGTGAACAAAATGGCTGTATTAGTAATCTCGTCAGCTCTGTTACGGATAATAAAATTGATTATCTACCACAGCAAAACTGCGTTGAACAAATAGTAAAAGTAGCTAATGGCCGTGCCAATAGGCCTTTACTCATTAATGCTGATAGAGGCAGAGGTAAGTCGGCAGCACTTGGCTTAGCAGCCGCAAAATTAGCTGATAAAAAAGTAATTATTAGCAGCACTCAATTTAAAGCGACCCATAGCAGCTTTAAACATTTAGCCCAAGAGTTAAGCCTTCAATACAACGCTGAACATAAACAGCTCGCCAACTTGCACTACGTTGCACCTGACGCGTTATTAAACACACTACCTGAGTGCGATTTACTACTCGTTGATGAAGCTGCAGCAATCCCTGTTCCGTTATTACTACAAATGCTAGCTCATTACCCTCGTATAGTATTTGCAAGCACTCTGGTTGGGTATGAGGGCAATGGTAGGGGTTATACCATTCGCTTTAGTAACTATATTAAAGCACACTATAAAGCCTCTAAAGTTGTAACACTTGATGAGCCACTGCGCTTTGCTAAACACGATCCTCTTGAGCAACACATTCGCACACTACTAGCACTCGATGCACAATATATAGAGTTAAGTAGTAATCAATTAGAACAGCCAGTTCATAGTGAAATAACACAGCAGTCCCTTGGTAACAATGAGTCTTTACTGCAACAAGTTATTGCCCTACTTGCACTGGCTCACTATCAAAGTAGTGTCAACGACTTACGCCAGCTACTAGACGCACCATCGCAACGGCTATTTATTAGCAAAATTAATAATCAATTAGTTGGCGTATGCTTAATCGCCATAGAAGGTGGTTTGAGTGAAGAACTTGCCCTACAAGTTATAAGTGGAGAGCGTCGCCCACAGGGGCATTTAATGGCGCAAGCACTCTCACAACTTAGCTTTAATAATGACTGTTTAACACAACTGAGCGCTCGCGTTGTACGAATAGCGATTGATCCGAGTTCCCACAATATAGGACTTGGTAAAAAGCTACTTAGTTATTGCGAGTCGCAGGTAAAAAGCCAATGTAGTTGGCTTGGTGCAAGCTTTGGGGCAACAGCGCAGTTACTTAATTTTTGGCAAAACCGAGGGTTTGATACTGTAAAACTGGGATATCAACGCGATAAAAGCACCGCTGAACATTCGGCGCTTGTGGTTAAATGCTTAAGTGACAAAAGTACAATTATTCAACCTTTGAAAAAGCAGTTTAAAAACGATTTTTTTTATGCTCTTTTAACACACTTTAAAACACTAGATTGGCAACTCGTAAGTATTTTAATTGAAGGATTTAGCGACGAGTTAATAAGCCGAGAGACTCACGAGCGATTAGCGCTGCTCACTAAAAGTAACTTCACTCAATTTAGTATCTCTGCGACTCTTTGGCAGTTACTGAGCCAGTCACCTTCTTGTATATCTCAATTAACAGAGTCTGATAAAAAACTGTTAATAAAGTTAGTGCTTCAAAATGAAAGTAATGAAAAAATGATTAAACACTTAGGTTTATTAGGAAAAAAACAGCTTGAGAATCAATTTAAACGTGCCATAAAAAACCTCACTAGTACCATCTAATAACCTTTAGTTGCCCTATCTCTGTTAAATTTTATCCATCTTTAAGCTATTTATTTAATTTGTTCTATCCTTAAAGCATTAATAGGTAAATTAAGATAAAGGCATGGAATTAATAAACTTTAAAGTGGGCTGCAAAACAATTTCACTAAAGATACTCGACATTTTATTAACTGAGCGCTTTGACAATAATCTAACAACTTTACCAAACAATAATAAAAGCTTTATTGGTGTTAAAGATTATATGGATATACCAACACCTGTTTTTGATTTAGGTATTATTTTAAATAATATCTCAACTGAACAAAGTAATACGCATGTACTAAAGCAACTAAGAACATGGCAAGACAAACTATTAAACTGGTTTAATACCCTTCAAAGTAACGTATTAAATAGCTCGGCTTCTATTTCAAATAATGACGCAGAACTACAAGATTTTGTTTTGTTTTATAAAGAATTCAACACCGACAATGAAGATTTAAAATTAACAATCTCTCGGCTTGACGAGCCTTTCCAATCATTACTAGAGACAGCAAAGGCAGCCATAGCAGCCCATAATCAAAGTGATCATAAACACACATCAGCTCTGCTCGACAAAATTAAGCGTAATAGTCTAATTCAGCTTGAGCGTTTATTTGAATCAGCTAAAGAGCAAATAACCTTAGACTATAAACCTATTATTGTTTTCACCACCAAAGACGGATTAAATCCACATGTTGGTTTATTAGTAGATAAAGTCGAAGACAATATCGACTATAAAAAAGAAGACATAAGGCCACTGGATAAGCTCACTGAGGTTGGATTTGATCTAGACCCACAAACTAAAAATATGATGCGAGGATTAATCAAGCTTTCACAAAAGCACAGTGTGTTAATTGATCCAAGCGTGATATTTAAACCAACCCAAATAGAAGAATCCGAAAGTGAAGAAACCCAAGCTTACGGACTATTTTAAATAACCTTTAAATTTGGTTATTAACTTTAGTACTGAAGTAAGGAGCTATTCTACTCGACTTGTACATTTAGATAAATTGGAGAGAAATCGAGTGCGTAATGTTAGTTACTCATATTTCACTTTTCTGCAAACGTAAAAAAGCCCGAATCGTTAGATCCGGGCTCGCTACAATGTGAAGTCGGTGCGCTACGCAGTAGAATGTCATAGTGCCCACAGCAGTAGAAAGTCACGTAGCAAATGCTAATTTATTGGCCGAATGGGGTATTAAGGGTTTTTGTTGTGATTTTAACGTCGGGAGTCGCTGCGCTTGCCCGACCTACGTGACATGTGTTGATGTGAGTGTGTTAATTACGCACATTTCACTTTTCTGCAGACGTAAAAAAGCCCGACTATTTCTAGTCGGGCTCTCTACAATTTGAAGCCTGGTAATTCTTAGTGCCCACAGCGGTAGAAAGTCACATAACAAATGCTACACTATCATCGGTCGAAGCTTTGACTTCACTACTGAGTTCGGCATGGGCTCTTTACTAAATCCCAGATAGCAAAAAACCCGTCACATTGCTGTAACGGGTTTCTTTAATTTGAAGCCTGGTAATGTCCTACTTTCACATAGCAAATGCTACACTATCATCGGCGCTGTTTCGTTTCACTACTGAGTTCGACATGGAGTCAGGTGGGTCCAAAACGCTATTGTCACCAAGCAAATTTGGGCGTTAATACGTATTTCTGCGCATTAACTGAATTTGGAAAATATCTGATAATATTTTTTAAGTCTTTCTAAGTAATATCTACTTTAGTCATATTAACTTCTTCGCTTGCTTCACTATCACATAAAACGCGTTTGGCGTTGTATGGTTAAGCCTCACGGGTAATTAGTACAAGTTAGCTTAATGGCT
>NZ_JANJGQ010000079.1:0-399 GCF_030847595.1 Pseudoalteromonas sp. 20-92 | reverse complement strand
ATCAGGCTCGAAATTTCTCGGGTTTACCTTCCGTTACGGTCAAGTGCAGATCCATGAACAGGCGCTAAAGAAATTTAAAGCAAATGTAAAAGAACTCACTAATCGCAACTGGGGGATCTCAATGACCCTACAAATTCATAAACTCACGCAGTATTTACGCGGCTGGGGACACTACTACCTAATAGCCAACGCTTATCAGCTAACGGTGGATTTAGATCACTGGATCCGCCGTAGGATAAGAATGTGCTACTGGCGGCAATGGCGTAAACCTCGCACCAAAGTACGCAGTTTAATGAAATTGGGTGTTAGCGAACGACTCGCCATAGCCTGTGGTATCACCAGTAAAGGCCCTTGTAGAAGCTCAAAAACAAAAGGAATTAACATTGCGTTAGGCAATGA
>NZ_JANJGQ010000078.1:0-411 GCF_030847595.1 Pseudoalteromonas sp. 20-92 | reverse complement strand
GATGATACCAGCTTCAACACGACCAGTTACAACAGTACCACGACCCTGGATTGAGAAAACGTCTTCGATAGGCATGATGAAAGGCTTATCGATGTCACGCTCTGGCTCTGGGATGTAAGAATCAAGTGCGTTTGCAAGCTCAACAATCTTATCTTCCCACTCTTTCTCGCCTTCTAACGCTTTAAGCGCAGAACCAGCGATTAGAGGTAAGTCATCACCTGGGAAATCGTATTCTGAAAGAAGTTCACGAACTTCCATTTCTACTAGTTCAAGTAGCTCTTCGTCATCTACCATGTCACATTTGTTCATGAACACGATGATGTAAGGAACGCCAACTTGACGAGAAAGAAGGATGTGCTCACGTGTTTGTGGCATAGGGCCATCTGTCGCAGCAACTACTAAGATCGCGCC
>NZ_JANJGQ010000077.1:0-494 GCF_030847595.1 Pseudoalteromonas sp. 20-92 | reverse complement strand
TAATAGTGTTTCTCGCAGGTCTTATAGATAGTCGGCATTACGACAATCCCTGAGTATGCGTATTGAAACAAATAACTCCTGTTGATCCGAAAGTCTTGTTACAAACATTGATTGTTTCCGCTCAAATATTCGTGATCAACAGAAGCATATTCCATGTATTAATGAGATAGGTAAATACATTAATCAACAACAAACTAGACACCCATCCTAAATTTTGCACTTTTCAAAATTAAAGGCTAGCCTTTAATTAGTACAAAAAACAAGCAGGGTGTCTTATGGCAATTGCAAGAAAACGACAAGTAAGTTTGGTTGATACAAAATACTACCACTGTATTTCGCGTTGCGTGCGCCGTGCATTTTTATGTGGCGAAGACCGTTTTACTGGTCAATCTTACGAGCATCGACGAGGGTGGGTTAAAGATAAGCTGCTTGAATTAGCGAAGGTATTTTGTATTGATGTCTGTGCTTATGCTGTTATGAGTAATCACACCCAC
>NZ_JANJGQ010000076.1:0-499 GCF_030847595.1 Pseudoalteromonas sp. 20-92 | reverse complement strand
AAAAACGAGGCGGGACGTCACAAAGAACAACAGATAAAATTCATCAAAAAGATGCGAAAGAGCCGTGGTTACTGGTGTTCAACTTGCCTGTAAATTTATGAAGAGTACAAAAAAATCAGTAAACCTTTATAGCCAAAGTATGCAAATAGAAGAAAATTTTAGAGATACAAAAAATAATAAATTAGGGATTGGTTTGGAGTGCGCTAACTCCCGAAGTGTTAACCGATTTGATAATTTACTGCTTATAGCGGCGCTTATTTTATATTTATTATGGTGCATAGGGTGTGCCGCAGTCATGAAAAAGCTCCACTATTCATTGCAAGCGAATACACAAAAAGCGCGAATGGTATTATCAATAATAATGATTGCGCGTGAAATCATTGATGACGATAGGTATTTCATACCATTAGAAGAGTACATTTATGTATTGTCCGAACTCTCAAATTTAACAGTCAATATGGAGGGATTACATGAATAAATATTCGTGGGGATCCCTCAG
>NZ_JANJGQ010000075.1:0-518 GCF_030847595.1 Pseudoalteromonas sp. 20-92 | reverse complement strand
CGAATGGACATTGTTCAACAGTCCACTAAAAACTTATTATCGGTGCAAAGTTGTTACATGCGTCATCTTGGTTATAAGCTCAGTAGCAACAAAATAAAGCAAATGGCTGCTATCAGAAAAGGCGTTGATACTGAGCAAGTACACGCAGACTTTAGCTCAATGAATACAGCACTGTCAGTCATTTCTAACCTCTCATTAATACGTTGTGCTCAACAGCAAATTAATGTGATAGAGGGCGCTATTTTAAAACAAACATCACTCTCCCCTGAATTTATAAACCTATCCAGTATTGATGGAATTGGAAATACTTTAGCACTGACTATTATGTTAGAAACCGGCACGATTAAACGTTTTGATAGCCCAGGAAATTTCTCATCGTATTGTCGCTGTGTTAAAGGGGCAAGGTACAGTAATGGAAAGAAAAAAGGCGCTACGAATCAGAAGAATGGTAATCGTTATTTAGCGTGGGCTTTTACTGAGGCCGCTAATTTTGCAATTCGTTATAACCCAACAGTTAA
>NZ_JANJGQ010000074.1:0-538 GCF_030847595.1 Pseudoalteromonas sp. 20-92 | reverse complement strand
GGTAATTATTCGGCACAGTCAATTCAATATCGAAAGATATTAAAAAATTCAGAATTCATTGAGCTGTCGAAAGACATAAAACTTTTTAATTGAAGAGTTTGATCATGGCTCAGATTGAACGCTGGCGGCAGGCCTAACACATGCAAGTCGAGCGGTAACAGAGAGTAGCTTGCTACTTTGCTGACGAGCGGCGGACGGGTGAGTAATGCTTGGGAACATGCCTTGAGGTGGGGGACAACAGTTGGAAACGACTGCTAATACCGCATAATGTCTACGGACCAAAGGGGGCTTCGGCTCTCGCCTTTAGATTGGCCCAAGTGGGATTAGCTAGTTGGTGAGGTAATGGCTCACCAAGGCGACGATCCCTAGCTGGTTTGAGAGGATGATCAGCCACACTGGGACTGAGACACGGCCCAGACTCCTACGGGAGGCAGCAGTGGGGAATATTGCACAATGGGCGCAAGCCTGATGCAGCCATGCCGCGTGTGTGAAGAAGGCCTTCGGGTTGTAAAGCACTTTCAGTCAGGAGGAAAGGTTA
>NZ_JANJGQ010000073.1:0-548 GCF_030847595.1 Pseudoalteromonas sp. 20-92 | reverse complement strand
TTAATGGATGCAGGATTTAAGCTTCACTTAGCGAACCCCGCTGCAATTCAACAATATTCAGGCTTAAAACATGCTGATGACCATAGTGATGCACGCTGGTTAGCTGAAATGCTACGTCTAGATATACTCCCTGAAGGCTATATTTATCCACGTGAACTCAGGGCTGTTCGAGATTTAATGCGCAAACGAATGGACATTGTTCAACAGTCCACTAAAAACTTATTATCGGTGCAAAGTTGTTACATGCGTCATCTTGGTTATAAACTCGGTAGCAACAAAATAAAGCAAATGGCTGCTATCAGAAAAGGCGTTGATACTGAGCAGGTACATGCAGATTTTAGCTCAATGAATACAGCACTGTCAGTCATTTCTAACCTCTCATTAATACGCTGTGCTCAACAGCAAATTAATGCGATAGAGGGCGCTATTTTAAAACAAACATCACTCTCCCCTGAATTTATAAACCTATCCAGTATTGATGGAATTGGGAATACTTTAGCACTGACTATTATGTTAGAAACTGGCACGATTAAACGTTTTGATAGCCC
>NZ_JANJGQ010000072.1:0-561 GCF_030847595.1 Pseudoalteromonas sp. 20-92 | reverse complement strand
CGCATAGTTATGGTTATCGAGCTCATAAAAGAGCCAGTCAAGCAGTGAACCATGTTCAATCTTGTGTTAAACAAGGCTATAAAACAGCGGTTGATATCGACTTGTCTAAGTTCTTTGATGAAGTAGACCATGACATGCTGATGAATCGTGTTGGCCGTAAAATCAAAGACAAAGCACTCATGCGCCTACTCGGTAAATACTTACGAGCGGGAATAGCAGAGCGTGAAACCGGTCTGTGGTTTGAGTCAACCAAAGGTGTCCCTCAAGGTGGGCCATTATCCCCTTTGCTTTCCAACATTTTACTCGATGAATTAGATAAGAAGTTAACCTACAAACGCCTTAAGTTTGCACGTTACGCTGATGACATAATCATTTTAGTAAAAACGAAAAGCGAAGGGCTAATAATGCAACGGGACATTACTGCGTTTATCACTCAGCGATTAAAGCTCAAAGTGAATGAATCGAAAAGTCGGGTCGGTCCCGTATCAGGCTCGAAATTTCTCGGGTTTACCTTCCGTTACGGTCAAGTGCAGATCCATGAACAGGCGCTAAAGAAATTTA
>NZ_JANJGQ010000071.1:0-564 GCF_030847595.1 Pseudoalteromonas sp. 20-92 | reverse complement strand
TGTGTGATTTTATAGCGCCATAAACGTTGGCGATATTTTAAACTTGTATAATGGCTACCTTGGTCTGAATGGAACATCAGTCCTGTCGGTTTTCCTCTGCTTTCATACGCGAGTTCAAGCGCTTTTAGCGTTAAATTAGTATCTGGTGACAACGACATTGCCCAGCCAACCACTTTGCGTGCAAATAAATCAATAACCACGGCTAAATAAGCCCAGCGATTGCCTGTCCAAATATACGTCACATCACCGCACCACACGGTATCCGGCTCGACAACATCAAACGGTCTATCAAGCAGATTTGGGATTTCAAGGTGTTCATTACCACGTTTATATGAATGTTGAGGTACTTGGCAGCTTTCGAGCTTTAATTTAACCATTAGCTTAGCTGCACGATAACGGCTCAATTCAAAATCATTGTTCGTTGCTATCGCTGCGATTGTCCGTGCCCCTGCTGAACCACCACTCATCGCATGTATTGCTTTTACTTCAGCCTCTAACCTTACTTGCTCAGGTGTCGGCGTTGTATCCCGTATGGCCCAGTATTTATAGCTGCTACGATGCACA
>NZ_JANJGQ010000006.1:0-225679 GCF_030847595.1 Pseudoalteromonas sp. 20-92 | reverse complement strand
TTGGCATTTAAGTGGATACGAATTCTATTTAGGTGCTGGAAAACACATACGCCCTACGATGAATCAACTTACTTAACCGCATTGAAAAGTAAGGGTTCACCGCTGTTAAAATTTGCGGTGGAAAGTGAGTTTTAGCGCTTGCTGTCCACCTCAGGGCGTGTTGTTATAGCGCCTTTACACTGCTATTTCAATTGTTTGAATATTGATTCCCTCATATTCTTCACAAATAGTTTGTACTTCAATTTGATGACATCCCGATGCCAGAGGAACGATCATATATTCGTCATCAAATGTTCTTTGCCTTGTATGAAGCAAATTATTTAATTTTATAGTCAGTTTATTACCATCCAACTTTGTCCACCAATTCTCATTTATTGGGCGAATATTATCCATAAGTCTTTGGTGGTGCGATACCATATTCACAGCGGATAGCGTTCTATCATTCATCCCTAACACATCATAGAATGAGGAAAGTGGATTCAATTTTTTCAGAGCTTCTTCTTGTTTTTCTTGGTATTTAGATTGTGCTCTTTTAATAGGGTTGAACGGTAAAGGATTTTTTGGTTCACTAAACTCCTTACCTTTGCTATAAACTAAAATTCCCTCGGGAAAAGTAATATCTATAAACAAATTATTGGCTTTTGTGGAACCTGTATTGCTAACATTAATTAGAAGAGGGATTGAATAATTATCTAGCTTGTGTTTTTTCTCTTGTTCAGAGTTATAATGCTCAATCTCCAATTGAGTTGGAAATTCGTTGTTATATTTTTCAATGTCATCGCTTGATACAAACTCTCGCAAATGCTCTTCTATCTGGTTTATATCAATCTTATTAGGTACTAATAATCTTTCAAACTCATTAAACTTTTCATCAATTTTAGGCGCGTCTATGGCTAATTCAATCATGGGTATTTTTGGTGAAACTCTTGATTCTAAGTCAGAAATCTTCTCTCTTAGCTGTCGATTCTCTTTACTAAGAGAGGTTAGCTCTTTAGTAAGTGCCTCTTCAGAACCCAGTTTGTCGCCTCTAATCCAACCTACAGCAGGTTTTTGCATTATTTGTTTCATTAATGATATAGAAACATTTTTTATTAACTCTTCTTTTGATTTCCAGAATTGCGCCATTTTTGAGTTTTTTAAAACGAGATCTCGAAAGTTATTCATTTCAGTAAGATCATCATCTCTTTTATCTTTGGACAAAGAAACCATTTCATCCATGACAAAAGCAAGTACTGGAATTTTCTTTTCCAAAGCATATTCATATTCTTTTTGTGTAAAGCTAATATCGTCAGAGGTTTTGGATCCGTATCGTAAACCCAAAACAAGAATATAATAATCACTAACCTCAATAGTTCTTCTTATGATTTCCCATTGGTCCTCGTCTTCAGCACTGAACATTTCCATTCCAATTGGAATATGGTACATCTCAAGGATGGCTTTAATAATGCTTTCTCGTTCTTCTTTTAGGTCTGAATATGTTGAACTAATGAAGACTTGATATTTTGTTGAATTCACAATACTTCCTTGAGATTGATCATGGCGCTATCACAGCTTTATCGAGGACACTTTCCTCTTTTTATGAGCAAAGTATGTCCTCTTAATTATTTTTAATATTAATAACAAATCCTGTAACACATTGCGAGTATTAAACTTTAAGTCGGGCTGTTCTTTTAATAATATGCAGAAAAGAGGAAAACGTCCTCATTTTTTGACTTAGGAGGAAAAACGCCAGCGGGGTACGTATATGCAGCAATTAAATATTTAAGATGAAAACCAAACCCGATTTTAAATCATTTAATATTCACTAAAAAAAGTCAGCGATAATGTAAGTAACCGCTTTAAGTACACTTGTTTGTGTAAGCATATTATAGAAGATGGTTTACGGATGGTGGAAGCAGTAAAACGAGGTCATGAATTATTTACTAAATGCGTCTTCCTACTTTTAAAACAGGGCAGACGCGATGTTTATACCAATCGACTTAAATATTTAGCCTTTCTAGCGTGCTAAATAAAGCGTTAACGGCGTTATAAATTTCTCATGTAGAACAACTATATGTCGAAATTTATGCCTTGTTATCACTCTATTTATCCGTCGCTATAAATGTCTAATAACTTAACACGATTGGTATTATTTGGCTTTTTTAGTCTCTAGAGTTTCTATTTCACTCCAGATTTTTTCGGCTTCTGCACTTAACATAGCGAAGCTTTTAATGTCGCCTTTTCTTTGTGCCTGCATGCCTTGCTCTAGCTTTACGTCGTATTCTTTACGCAGTTTTTTTACGGGATCAGGCTTTAAAAATGAAAACATTAGTATTCTCTTAATTTATTAAATTATATGTAGTTAGTGTACGCATTAATGGGCTTAATAGTTCTTTGTTTGGTGAAAATGTTTACTTTTCGCTTTAAAAGCGCAAAGTAAACAGGGTGTAATTATTAACGTACTGTGTGCTAGTTTTAGTGCTTACGTTTCTGGCTCCAGGCGTTTAATACCTTGGCCATCAATACCTAAATAAATAAAACCATCACTGCCTTGGGCTAAGCTGCGTACTCTGCCAATTCCATCGAGTATTTTATATTGCTTAACAACCTTACCTTTTGAGAGCTCTAGTGCGCTAATGAATGCAAATTTCATTGATGCTAGTAATAGTTTACCTTTAAGCTTTGGGTATTTATCACTCGTTACATACAACATATCGGAGGGGGCAATAGAAGGTGTCCAGTGTAATGCGGGCGATTGCATGCCGTCTTTTTCTTTAAGGTCGGTAAACTTGGTACCGCTGTAGTTAACGCCATAACTTACCAAAGGCCATCCGTAGTTAGCGCCTTTTTTTATTATATTAAGTTCATCGCCGCCGCGTGGCCCGTGTTCGTGAGACCATAAAATATTATTTTGATTATCAAACCACATGCCTTGTGGATTACGGTGCCCATAAGACCATGCCGCATGTTTTGTATCTTTTTGTTTAACAAACGGATTGTCGCTTGGGATACGGCCATCATCGTGTAAGCGATAAATTTTACCGCCGTCCCGCGTGAGATCTTGTGGGTTTATGTCGCGCGAGCCGCGATCGCCAATTGAAAAATAAACATAACCTTCATCATCAAATACAATACGGCTGCCGTAGTGCTGGCCTTTGGTACTATTATGCTCGCCTTTGTATAGCAATTGCTGATCAGACAACTGCGTATGATCGCTATTTAGCTTGGCGCGCATTAAGGCGGTGTTACTTCCGCTTCCTTTGCCCTCACTACTTGAGTAACTAAAGTATAGCCATTGGTTTTGCTTACTATCGGTGTGTAGTGATAAATCAAGTAATCCACCTTGGCCATTAGCGTCAATGTTGGGCAGCCCAGAGACTTTAGTTAATTTAGTGGTATTTTTAGGTAATAAAAATAACGTTCCACTGCGCTCAGATATTAACAAGTCACCATTAGCTAGAGGCTCAATAGCCCAAGGTATAACCACACCTTCTGCCGCTGTTATTGCGTTAACGCTAAGCGCTAAAGTATCGAGCTGTTTATAGTTTTTTACGTAATCGCTTTTTGCATGCACGGGTGCGTTAATAGCAAATATAGCAACGGCTAAGCCTGTACTTATTAGTTTAGGGAGTGTGTTATGTGACATTAAATTTATCATTATGGCTTCCAAAATTAATCCAATCTTACATAACCTTAACATGGCATAAATAAATTTGTTAAGCGTTGAGTTGAATGAAAAATGCACACTTACATATTTTAAAATTACCTCTTCACAGGAAATTGTTTAAGCAAATTGCGCTAATAAAAATTGAATAATTACTCTATTGGGGTTGAAAACTTAAAATTTGAGCGTACACTTGTGCGCTGAAGTTTGGGCGTACACGTGTAAGTTCAAAATAATTAAGATTTGATAGAGATTTAACCATGATGACTCAAGTATTAAACCAATTTTCAAAATGGTTTTTACACCATCAAAGTTTTGCAGGCTACATAGAGCCCGTAATGCAGGTGTTTAAACCTGCGTGGCGTGCAGGGCAGTTTAGAGCGCAAGTAGTTAGTACAACTGTACTTGGTGGCGGTTTTTTAAGTGTGCAACTTAAGCCAAGCAAACAATGGCAGGCGCATACGTCAGGGCAGCATATAAGTTTAACGGTTGAAATTAATGGGCGATTATTAACACGCGTTTTTACCGTGGCCTCAAGCGCTCAGCAATTTAAAAATACAGGTTTGGTGCGCTTACTAATCAAAACAAATGCGCAAGGGCGCTTTACTGGCTTACTAAGCAGTGCATTAAAAGCGGGGTTGTGGTGCAATATTTCTGCGCCAAGCGGCGATTTTGTATTTAAAAACACACATACGCCAGCCACTTTTATTGCAGGCGGCTCGGGTATAACACCTATGCTAGCTATGCTTGATGATTACTTAAGCCAAACAACGCAAAAAGTCTCGTTGGTGTATTACGCAAAAGCCACTGAGCATCAATGTGTTGATGAGCTAAGTGAGTTGGCAGCGCAGTTTGAGCATTTTTCGTTTTTATTATTAACGCGTGAGCAATCAAGCGATATAACCAGCAATATTAAGCCGTGGGAAAACCCAGACATTTACTGCTGTGGTCCTGCAGCATTTATGCAAACGGTGAGCGATTTCGCTAAAACGCATAAGCTAAATTACTACCAAGAAGCCTTTGGTTTAGCGTTGCCTAGCTTAAACGACGACAGCCAATTTAATGTAAAAATTAACGCCAGTGCCCATGTTGTGTCGGGCAACGATGTTTTACTGACTCAGTTTGAAGAAAAAAAGCTACCCGTTAAACGCGGTTGCGGTATTGGTATTTGCCATCAATGCCAATGTATTAAAAAGTCAGGCGTGGTACGTAATTTAAAAACAGGTGAATTGAGTGATAACGGCGAGCAATTAATCCAACTTTGCGTAAGCCAACCTGTTAGTGATTTGGAGTTACAATTATGAAAAACATTAACTATGACATGCTCGCAAGCGAGCTAGATGCCATTAAAATGGATACCCTTGGCAAAGTTGGCCAACAAGATGCCGACTATATTCGCTCTGTTGTGCGCAAACAGCGAGTGTGTGAATGGAGCGGGCGAATTTTGCTAATGCTTGGTTTTATTCAACCATTATTGTGGGTTGCAGGTGTGTTGCTATTAGCGCTTGCTAAAATTTTAGACAATATGGAAATTGGCCACAATGTAATGCATGGTCAATACGATTGGATGAACGACAAGCAACTTAACTCACAGCATTATGAATGGGACATAGCGTGCGACGGGCAAAGTTGGCACCGCGTTCATAACTTTGAACACCATACATATACTAATATTATTGGTAAAGACAGAGACTTTGGTTATGGCTTGTTGCGTTTAAGCGATGATTTTAAATGGCGCTTTAAAAATGTATGGCAGTTTTTTACGTATATTAATTTAAGTGTGTTATTTCAGTGGGGCGTGTCGTATCACGAGCTAGCTGCAGAGCGTGTTTTTATTGGTAAAAAGAAAGAAAACCGCGAAGGGCTTGTTTCACACTCTACATTAAAGCAACGCTTTTTTAGTAAAGGCGCTCGCCAGTTAATTAAAGATTATGCGATATTTCCGTTACTTGCAGGGCCATTATTTTTATGGGTATTGGCGGGTAATTTAGTAGCAAACTTAATCCGTAATTTATGGACGTCGACCATAATATTTTGTGGTCACTTTACTGAAGAAACGCAAACATTTAAACAAGAAGACTGCGTAAACGAAACGCAAGGGCAATGGTATTATCGCCAAGTACTGGGCTCGTCTAATATTAAAGGGTCGCATTGGTTTCATGTTTTAACGGGGCATTTGAGCTGCCAAATAGAGCATCACTTATTTCCTGATATGCCGTCTTCGCGCTATCAAGAAGTAGCGCCTCAAGTACAAGCCGTTTTGAAAAAACACGGTATTGATTACCATACAGGTAGCTTTTTTAAACAGTATACCTCCGTGTTAAAACGTATTATTAGGTATTCGTTCAAGTAAATTATTTACCTTTAAGAATCGGCTAGTGCAACTGCATTAGCCGATTTTTTTGTTTATAGCACCCAATGCGGTTGATTAGTAAACAGCACTTGCAAAAATTTCTCATAGTTAATTAAAAAAGCCTTACTTTAGCTATGGTTAAATAGCGTGTGATTGTCATACAATGGAGGAAAATAGACCACACAAGAGAGATTAAAATGGCCGCATTTGGTACCGTGTTTATGCCGCAGATGATTCAAGCTCGTTTTTCTGATAATAAATGGAGCGAAAGCTCAATTGTCCCTTCCGATAAACTTGAACTTCATGCTGGTGCGCACGTTCTTCATTATTCAAGTACATGTTTTGAAGGCTTAAAGGCCTTTCGCCATGAAGATGGTTCTGTTTATCTTTTTAGAATGGATGCAAACATTGCACGCATGCAACAAAGCTCAGCGCTATTAAGCTTACCGAGTTTTGATGGCGATATGCTAAAAACGATGATTATCGATATTATGCGTGAATACGCAGATGAAACGCCATTACCACCGGGCTCTATGTATATTCGCCCAACTCATATTGGTACTGAGGCGGCAATTGGTAAAGCGGCAGCGCCATCAATGAGCTCGCTTTTATATACGTTACTATCGCCAGTAGGTGATTACTTTGCGGGTGGTGCAACTGCACTGCGCGTACTGCTTGAAGAAGATGGCATGCGCTGCGCGCCACATATGGGTATGGTAAAAAGTGGTGGTAACTACGCCAGTGCTTTAGCACCTATTAGTGCTGCACGAACTAAGTATCAAGCAGATCAAATTTTATTTTGCCCAGGTGGCGACGTTCAAGAAACCGGTGCTGCTAACTTTATACTTATTGATGGCAACGAAATTATTACTAAAGCGCTTGATAGCACGTTTTTACATGGTGTAACGCGTAATAGTATTTTAACCATAGCCAAAGACTTAGGTATGACGGTAAGCGAGCGTAACTTTAGCGTTACTGAGCTACTAGAGCGTGCAGCAAAACCAGGTACTGAAGCGGCGCTTTCGGGCACTGCTGCGGTACTTACTGCGGTAGGTACGTTTATTCATAATGATAAAGAATATAAAGTAGGTACTGGTGAGCCAGGCCCAACGACTGCGCGCCTTCGCCAAGCATTGAACGATATTCAATGGGGTAAAAGTGAAGACAAGCACGGTTGGTTAACTAAAATCTAATTATAGATTTAGCAGCAATTCGCATTAAAAAGCCACCTAATCGGTGGCTTTTTTGTTTGGTTACTTTAAGCTGTGCTTATTAAAACTTCATTTCTATTTTGCCGTACACGTAGCGTCCGTTAAATCCATACGCTGAGAAGCTAGAGTAAGCAAATAAACGCGAGAAGGTTGTTAAATCGTCAACATTTTCACGGGTTGCGTCTGGGTAAACATCAAAAATGTTATTAGCACCTACGCTCAGCGATACGTTGCTAGTAAGCGAATAGGCAACATCTAAGTCGGTTATCCATTTAGGCTTTAACACTTCGTTACGTTCTGGATTATCTGAAGGGTCTTGAGTTTCTCCGTAACGTGTTGTTCTAAGCGTGGTACGAATATCATCGTTAGTCCATGTTGCACTTAAATTGTATTTATTACGCGGTGTACTTACTTCAAAACGACGTAGTTCGTTCCCAGAGAATAAGTTGTCTTGATCAAACCCTGCACCTTGTAGCTCTGCTGGTGGGTCAATTATATCGGTAACTTCATTTTTACCGTAGTTATAACCTAAGTTAAAGGCAACATCGCCGTAACCATCGGTTGCTACATTATAAGAAGCTACAACATCAACACCGCGCGTTTTACTGTCAATTGCGTTTAAGAAGAAACGACCTTGGTTAGCGCCTGTACCTTCAAGAAGCTGCTCAATAGCAGCGCCCGATAAGTTGTTTGATAGCACAATGCGGTCATCAATTAATATTTGGTAGTAATCAACCGATAAGCTGAAATTAAAGTCGGTAGACCATGTAAAACCAACACCGTAGTTTGTTGCTTCTTCAGCATCAAGACCAGGTGAGCCCAGTGCTTTCGCTACATCGCTGCTTGGTGCAAACGTACCTGTTTCGGTTGGTTCGCCATCAACAAATACAGTGGCCACTGAGGTAAAGTATTGTTGCTGCAAAGAAGGGGCTCTAAAACCAGTAGATACAGAAGCGCGTAGCGCTAGGTCTTCAGTTAATGAATAACGAGTCGCAACTTTACCGTTAAGTGTATCGCCAAAGTCTGAGTAATCTTCATAACGGGCGGCAACCGCTAAATTCCAATCGTCGGTTAGGTAGGTTTCAAGGTCTATATACAAGCTCACGTTGTGGCGGCTATTGTCGCCCTCTGATTCGGGTGTAAATCCCGGAAATACTTGTGCGCCCGCTGCGCCAAATGGGCCATCAACAGGGTCGGTTACTGCGCCGCCTGGGCCAAATGACCCTTGTGCATATGATGCTTCTTCGCCTGCATCTATTTGGTATCCTTCGCGGCGATATTCAGCGCCTACAGCGACACTTACTGAACTTTCTAAAAAACTGACGTCTACTTCGCGGCTAAAATCAACGTTTAAGGTAAGTTGATCGTAAGTAAGGGTGCCGGCATCAAAGCTTGTTTGGCTAGTAGGGCCATAAGAGGTATTTAAGCTATTTATAACACCAAACTCGAATGCATCTTGACCATATACGGCCGACACATCGTAATTCCATTCACTTACAAAACCTTTAGCGCCAAGTGCCAGTGAAAAATCATCTATATCTGAGGTAATAACAGGTAAAAAGCCATCAGGATAAACTTCTTCTATATTACGGCTATCGCTTGCACGACGATAAAAACCGCCGCCTTCGCCTTCGCGTTTGCTGTAAGAGCCAAACGAATATAAATCTACTTCGTTTGTTAATTGATACCCCGCGTTATAAAACACTGAAAAGTCTTCTACATCGCCATTACCAAAGTTATGGTTATATCGATTTACGGTAAGTTCACGTGGGTCGAGGGAGCCATCATCTAATCGTGCGTAGTTTTCGCGTTGGTCGTAATCAGAGCGGTTAGTTGAATGGCGGTCGCGGTATTCTGTTGAGATGTTTAAAAAGCCATTATCGCCAAGTTCAAAACCCATATTACCTTGCAGCGTTAATGTTTGACCATCGGTTAAAGAGCGCTCGCCCCCCTCGGTAAAGGCTAAATTACCATCACTGCCTTCAGAAACTGATTTTAGCTGTGGTACACCGTCCATTTCGGTTACGTTAGCGCCATATATAGCTGCCACTGAGCCACCGCTGCTAGCACTTTTAAGCACAATATTAATAACACCGGCTATAGCATCAGAGCCATATTGTGCTGCTGCACCATCACGTAATACTTCAATGCGGTCGATAGCATTTGCTGGAATTGCATTTAAATCAACCGATGATGAACCACGACCCGTTGAGCCATTTAAGTTAAGTAATGCGTTGCTATGGCGACGTTTACCATTAACAAGCACTAAAGTGTGATCAGGTGCTAAACCACGAAGTTGAGCGGGGCGTACATGGTCACTACCATCAGTAAGTGATGCTTGCGGAAAGTTAAAGCTAGGTAATAAACTGCTAAGTAGAGCATTGGTTTCAGTAAAGCCTGAATTTTTAAGTGCATCTGCACCAATTATATCGATGGGTACTGCACTGTCTTCTACTGTACGGCCTAATCGGCGAGAGCCAATTACGCTTATTTGTTCGATGTTTTCTTCTGCTTTAGTGTCTTGCTCTGCAGCATTTACTGAGAGCGAACCAAGTAGTGCAGCTGATGCGCTCATTGCGAGTAATATTTGTGGTACTGATTGCTGTAATTTAAATAACGGTTTTCTATTCATGCTGTATTTCCCCATACCCATTGAATTATTTTATTTTTGTACAAAAAGTGGGTAAACCTCTTTGTTACTTTGAACATATACTTAATTAACAAAGTCAGTCAATTGAATAACATTCAATTAATCTAGGGGTTTTTATAATTACATTTGGTTGTTTTTTATAATGACCATTGTTTTAGTTATATAGCTAAGGTGATTGCTAAGTAATTGATGAATAGTGAATTATATTTAAAAGTTAAATTTAACGTTTAGTTAACTGGTAAGATGAGGTTGGTGGGTTTAATTAATTGAGAGTAGGAAGCCGTTTTTATTGGGCTGGCAATAAACAGCTGTTGAGCTATAAATATTTTTAAAAAATGTAAAATACAAAACCACCCATTAAATGTTAACTAAATTAACATTTAATGGGTGGTTTATAAATTATGTACTACTTATTAGAACCTATACTCTAAAGCATGAAGTAATTTTGTTTTTATAAGTAATTGGTATAAAAAAGAGTGCTAAAAATAGTGTTAAAATTTAATTTTTCCAATAAGTATGTCTTTAAACATTACCCAATCTCCCCACAAACTGTAAAAAGGGTGTTTAAAAGTAGCAGGGCGGTTTTTTTCAAAAAAGAAATGCCCGACCCACGCAAACCCATATCCAATAACAGGTAATAGCCATAATAAACTGTATTGTTGTTTTATTAATGCTATTGCGCTTACAGCAAGAACCAGTGTACTTCCTATAAAATGTAAGCGGCGGCAAGTAACGTTGCGGTGCTCTTTTAAATAATAAGGGTAGAAGGCTTTAAAACTTTTAAATGTGGGGGTTGTACTTTGCATTGCGTGCTCTTTTATTGTTTTTTATTTTATGAGGGTTGTGCTATTAAAGCGCACCTTTACATTTGTTTACAACGACAAATGGGATTGAACGCATCTTAATAGACAAAAGGATTAAAAGTTAATAACTTCTTATGCTATTAATAATAAATAAGAACCGAACTCACTATGTTTAAGCAAACTTTAACATGTGCTGTACTTATGGCACTTAGCGGCTGTTCAGAGCCAACTAATACGGTAACTCAAGAAGAAGTAAAAGCACCTATGAAGCAAGTTAACGCAGTTATATACCCAGAAACAAAAAAAGGCGATGTCGTAGATACCTACTTTGAAGAAGCGGTTAGCGACCCATATCGTTGGCTTGAAGATGATATGAGCGATGAGACTGCCGATTGGGTTAAAACGCAAAACAATTTAACGTTTTCTTATTTAGAACAAATCCCTTATCGCGATAAGTTAAAGCAGCGCCTTGAAAAACTAATGAACTACGAAAAAATAGGCCCTCCTTTTACTGAAGGCGATTACACTTATTTTTATAAAAACGATGGTCTGCAAAATCAATATGTTTTGTACCGCAGTAAAGATGGCGGCAACGTTGAAGTATTTTTAGATCCAAACAAGTTTAGTGAAGATGGTACGACGTCTATGTCGGGTTTATCGTTTTCGAAAGATGGCTCGTTGCTCGCATATCAAATATCTGAAGGTGGTAGCGACTGGCGTAAAATTATAGTGATTGATGCACATACTAAAGAACAAGTTGAAGAAGCGCTTGTTGACGTTAAATTTAGTGGCATAGAGTGGCTTGGCAACGAAGGTTTTTACTATTCAAGTTACGAAAAACCTAAAGGCAGTGAGCTTTCGGCTAAAACAGATCAGCATAAAGCGTATTACCATAAGCTAGGTACAGATCAACCTGCTGATAGTGTTGTATTTGGTGGAACTGATGAGCAAAAACATCGCTATGTAGGCGCTGATGTAACTCATGACGGCCGCTACTTACTTATTTCAGCTAGTACGTCTACCTCAGGCAATAAGCTGTTTATAAAAGACTTAATAAAGCAAAACAGTGAGTTTGTAACGGTTGTTGGAAATACTGATTCAGATACATCAGTGATTGATAACGAAGGCAGTAAGCTGTTTTTAGTTACCAACCTTAATGCACCAAACAAAAAAGTAGTGACAGTTGATGCAAGCAACCCAAGCCCAGAAAATTGGGTTGATTTAATTCCTGAAACCAAAAACGTACTAAACCTTACAAAAGGCGGCGATACCTTTTTTGCCAACTACATGGTTGATGCTATTTCGCAGGTAAAACAGTACAACAAAAAAGGCGAGCTAATTCGCGAAATTACATTGCCAGGCGTGGGTACTGCACGTGGTTTTGGCGGTAAAAATGATCAAACAACACTTTATTATTCGTTCACTAACTACAAAACACCAGGTACTACTTATACGTTTGATGTAGCTACGGGTGAATCGGGTGTTTATCGTAAGTCGGCTATTGATTTTAATAGCGATGTTTACACGTCTGAGCAGGTGTTTTACACATCAAAAGACGGTACTAAAATACCGATGGTAATTACCTATAAAACAGGCATTAAGCTTGATGGATCTAACCCTACAATTTTATACGGTTACGGTGGTTTTAATATTAGTTTAACGCCAAGCTTTAGCCCCGTTAATGCAGTATGGCTTGAGCAAGGTGGTGTATACGCCGTTGCTAATATTCGCGGTGGTGGTGAGTACGGTAAAGACTGGCATAATGCAGGCACTAAATTGCAAAAGCAAAATGTGTTTGACGACTTTATTGCCGCAGCTGAGTACTTAAAAGATAAAAAGTACACCTCTAAAAAACGCTTAGCACTTCGTGGTGGATCTAACGGTGGTTTGTTAGTTGGCGCAGTGATGACGCAGCGCCCAGACTTATTTCAAGTGGCTCTACCTGCTGTAGGTGTACTTGATATGCTGCGCTACCATACATTTACTGCGGGCGCTGGTTGGGCATACGACTACGGCACCAGTGAGCAAAGCAAAGAAATGTTTGAATACATTAAAGGTTACTCACCACTTCATAATGTAAAAGCAGGTGTTGAGTATCCAGCCACTATGATCACAACTGGCGATCATGATGACCGTGTTGTCCCTTCGCATTCGTTTAAGTTTGCAGCTGAGCTTCAAGCAAAGCAAACAGGTAATAATCCAGCGCTTATTCGCATAGAAACCAATGCGGGGCATGGTGCAGGTACTCCAACGAGTAAAACAATTGAGCAGTACGCTGATATATTTGGTTTTACGCTATATAACATGGGCGTAGAGTCGTTATAAAAGCGCTTTAACAAAATAGTCAAAACAAAAAAAGCCGAGTAAAGTTAATTTACTCGGCCTTTTCTTTTTTTTTGTGTAAGCTAATGGATATAGGTTGTTTTTTAAGTATTTTTATTTGGGTTAATAATAAAAACCAGATTATAAAAATGAAAGTTAACTTTCCTTATTATCATGATACGAGCTCTTACAATTTAATATTCGCTCGATCACAAAACACATACACTGTAATAGCAGCATACTAGCACTCACCCACTGTAATCCATCATAGTTAAATATTATTGATATCAAAAATAAGCTACCAAATAGCCCAAGATATAATTTGTAATCTTTTAAATTAATAACTCTTATCTTACAATTTTCATATGAAAGTATAGTTAGCAATAAAATACTAAAAATTAAATATATTAAGGTAATAATGTAAGAGCTTATTGAACCAAAAGCAAAAAAATACAACCATAAAAGATAGTAATTTATAAAGCTTTCAAATGTTTCTTTACCAGAAAATTCAAAAATTTTAATACAAATAAAAGGTGATATAAGCGGTAATAAAAATATAAAAAGTATATCCATAATAACATCCAAAATAGGAGGGTGAAATTTTTAGATTATATGATTAATAACAGACTTGCTGTATTATGTCTCCCCCACCAGAATTAGTCCAGACGTTCATACATACAAAGCCTCTTTCAAGGGTTTCGACTCCATCCCAGTTACTCCCACCCTCTGAGCCACTTCCTGATGATTGGCTTGAGCGTATATTAATCAATTTACCGCCCTTAATGACTAGCGTATCACCTGCTTTTAAATCAGTTTGATACCAATTAGTACTAGTCAAAACCTCGTTTGTGGCTACAGCAGTAGCAGTAGCAGTGAGGTTCGCACTAATAAAAACTTTTAACGCTTTTGCAACCTGTGTTGCTAGCTTCCCCACCCGATGTGAAGTTATTAAGGAAATTGCAATTCTTCTCGCATCATTATTACCATCGATAAATGGCTGATTTATCGTAAGTTCTATTTTTTGGCTGGATATGTAATTTATAAAATCATTTTTCACCCATTGCTCACAGCTATAATCTGGGTCGTATTTACATTCTAAAGGCATATCTAATAACCCAATAGCATTATCTTTTTCTATATTATTACCCGCTAATAAAGTCGAGGATGTAGTAACGCCAGAATAAAATTCATCCAAGTAATCTTTTAGAGTAATGCTTTCAATGAATTGATCATCACTAAAAAAATTAAAAACCTGTGATTCACTCAAAAACGTATCATAAAAACTGAATAGATATTTCAGTTCTTTATGTATATCACAACCAAACTTACAGGTAATATTCAAATGCCCATTATCGTCTAGAGGGTAAATTGTAGGTTCCTTGGGTTTTATGGAGTTCATGTATTTTGTTAAGTCATTTGCGTTGACCACATTAGAAAAGCTTAGTACGGAGAGTAAAACAACTGAGCATAGTATTTTCATGGAATTTCCTTATAAATAAATTTTAATCAGTGAACCATAGCTTTTGTTTAACAAAAATTCAATAATTAATTTATCTTGTATCTCATTTTTTACTTTGTTTTTTAATTTAACAGGTAAGTGGTTTAAAATTAGTTGAACTTTACTTCGTATTACATTTTTATTGCATAGGTGAAAACAATCGTTGATAGGTTTTATAAGCGTACTCGTCGGTCATTCCGCTCAAATAATCGCAAATTATACGCATCCCTTGGTTTTGTTTTTGCGCTTCTATGTATTGTGCTTGTGTTGTTTCTGGCAATAAGCGCAGCGGATCACTAGCAAACGCGGTAAATAACTCTATTAGTAAGTTTTGACCTTTGAACTCTATTTGCTGCATTTCGGGGTCACGTATTAAGCGTTGAAACACAAAATGCTTCAGTATTTGCAATACGCTGTCGTATTGGGCATCTAATTTAGCGGTGTACTTTAAAATAGGGCATTCAAAGTTATCGTTTTGAATATCCAAATGTATATGAATAATAAAGGTATTAACCAGCTCACCTATGGCATCTTTTCGCTCATAATCATTTTTTGAAAACAAGCGCTGGGTCAGCGATTCAAGCATGTCGTTTAGCCAGTCAAAGTTTAGTGCTTTTAAATGGGGCAGAGCATGGGTTTGCCAATCGTCTAATGTGAGTACGTGGGTTGCAATGGCATCTTCTAAGTCGTGTACCGCATATGCTATATCGTCGGCATGTTCCATTATGGCGCTATCGAGCGATTTATACATTGTTTTAGCGCGGTACTTATCAATAGCGGCATGGTTACCTAACAATGTTTTATCGTTTTGACTCAGTGGTTCTACTATCCAATTGAATATGGCTGCATCGTCGTTGTATAACCCTTTGGCAGGTCGCCAATCATCCGCTTTAATAAATGCACGGCCTGTTGTTGCATCGGGAATGGTATGCCAAAGCGTATTAATAAACGCGGGGTATTTTATAAATCCTAATAAAGTACGACGAGTTAGGTTCATACCGTGGCCATTACTGTAAGGCTCAAGTTTTGCAACTATGCGCAGTGTTTGTGCGTTACCTTCAAAACCACCATGATCGCGCATCATGTAATTTAGCGCTATTTCACCACCATGGCCAAAAGGCGGGTGGCCAATATCGTGCGCCAAGCACAGTGTTTCTAGCAGTCCAGTTGATGGAAAGTGCGTAAAGTCGCTATGCTGCGCTTTTAAATGGCGCAATATGCCGGTACCAATTTGCGATACTTCTAAAGAGTGGGTAAGACGAGTGCGGTAAAAGTCGTTTAGGCCAATGCCCATAATTTGGGTTTTAGCTTGCAAACGCCTAAATGCAGCTGCATGAATAATACGCGAACGGTCGACCTGCCACGGCGAGCGGTTATCGTTAGGGCGATGTTTATATTGCTCTATTATTCGGCTTTGCCATTGTTTATCCATACTGCTTACTCACACATAGTTAATATTATTAAACTTTGCTCAGTATACCCATGCACTTATAAATTGCGAATGAACAAATGCACTACATAGGCTCTGTTTTATCTAAAACCCAAATACACTGCTGAAAATTCAACCGTAAAAGGTCATCAAACCCCAGTTATTCGCGTTTATAAAGTGGCTTAGGTATAATGCGCCTTCGTATGCTTGTGTATTAACCATGCATAATTAGTTGTTTGAAAGAGAGAATACATGCTAAGAATTATTTTTCAGTTTTTGTTAACCGTATTTTTTGTATGGGCGCTTGCATATCCGTTTATACAAAGTGACGATGTTGAATCGGAAGAACAAACGTCAGAACAACCAAAAAAAGTGAAGAAAAAAGAAAAACCATTACATAATGTAAAACTGCCAAAGTTTTCAGAATTTAGTGATGTTAAAGAAAAAAAACATGCATTTTTTAGCTTTATTCGTCCGCACGTTGAAGCCGAAAACAAAAAAATATTACAGCAACGCGCTAAGCTTGAAATAGCACGCATGATGCTACAAAACGAATTACCTTTAGAAAAAAAGCAAAGCAAAGATATTGTTAAAATTTTAAAGTCGTACGGCTTACCAACCACGATTGATACGCTAATACTTACACAAGCACTACGTCGTGTTGATATAATTCCTAAAGAATTAGCGCTTATGCAAGCAGCGAATGAATCTGCGTGGGGCACATCGCGTTTTGCACGTATTGGCCTTAACTTTTTTGGTCAGTGGTGTTATTCAAAAGGTTGTGGCATGGTGCCAAGACGCCGTAATACAGGAGCTGTGCATGAAGTGGCTGCGTTTAAGTCGGTAAGAGCGGCTATAAATTCTTACTTTAAAAATATCAACACGCATCCTGCTTATAAAGATTTACGCGCGATTCGCGAAAATTTACGCCTTGAACAAAAGCAGATCAAGGCGACAAAACTAACGCAGGGTTTAATGTCATATTCTGAACGTGGTGAAGCGTACATTGAAGAATTGAACACCATGATCAACCAAAATAGAGCTTACTTTGATGAATAAACGTATTCTAAATTGCGTGAGTGTTATCTCGTTGTTGTTGCTTAGTACGACGGTATTTAACGCCAATGCGAGAGAGTTTGTAATGTCGTACGACGGTTTTTACGATCGCTTAAAGGTAGTTAACAAAGGCGATTTTCAATATGCGCGAGTTAACTTTTATATAAGTGATATAGCAACTAACGAAGCGTGCGCAATAAAAAGCGGTACTATTTTAACCGAAAAAAACGAGTATCCGCTCAACTTTACCGATAAAGCACAGCTACTATTACCGTTCGATAAACAACTTGATAGCGATAAAGCGGTGATTGTTGTTCAGCCACAAAACCCTGAACATGATTGCCAATTAAAGTTACAAATAGAAGCAAATGAACTTGAAGGTTTAGCGCTTTCAAAGCAGTCGTTATATACCATTAACGAAGAACTTGATGAGCTGTTAACTGATCTGTCGGGCTTTTTTGTAAGTAAATTAATGTGGTTTTTATTACCAGAGCAAAAGGGCGTAGCAGTTACATTTAAAAGCCCAATGCAATTTGATGATAAGAGCATAACGTGTGAAAAGTCAGTGTGTTACTTTGCAGTTAAAGATAGCTGGGAAGATGATACCGCAGCACTTGGCGATATATCGCAGGTTATTAAAGTAACGCCTTGGATTGTTAAGTAGCTCACATACAAAAGCGGCATTTAGCCGCTTTTTTTGTACCAAAATCAGTATTCGCTTTTAGTCTTTATTTAATAAGTGGTGCAGATGAATCGCGCTGCATTAAAGTGGGTTCAAAAAAGCGATTTATAACAAGGTTTTTATTTTGATAAACGTCTTTAAGCACTAATTTAGCGGCCATTTCGCCCATTTTCCCTACCGGATTATCTATGGTCGTGAGTGTAGGGTACAGATAGTTTGCAAAAATAACGTTATCAAATCCAACAATCGATAAATCGTTTGGTAAATTATAACCGTGCTCTCGAGCATATTTCATAGCACCGGAAGCCATTTCGTCATTGGCGCACACTAGTGCAGTAAAGCTGAGCTTTTCATTAATAAAATGTTTTAAGCCTTCACTACCACCGGTTTCGTTAAAATCGCCAATGTAATAAAGCGCAGGATCAAATTTAATACCAGCCTCTGTGAGTGCTTGTTTATGACCTTCTAAGCGGTTAAAAGCATCGGCTTTAAACTGCGGACCTGCAATGTACGCTATTTGTGTATGGCCTTGATTTAATATCGATTTAGTGGCTAGGTAGCCACCTAATTGATTATCTAAACTGATACAGTTATCTTTTAATTGCTCTACGTAACGGCTCATTAAATAAACGGGCGTAGAGCCTTTACTTAGTTTTATTAGGTAGTCGTCTGAAACGGCTTCTACGTGCAAAATAATAGCATCGCAGCGTCTGCTAATTAAAAACTCAATGCCTTCTTGTTCTTTGTCTTCTTCACTGTGCCCGGTGGTAATAATAACGTGTTTACCCGCAGCACGAAGCTCCGACTCAATACCTGCCATCATTTGGGCAAAGAAAGGACCATGTAACTCAGACACTAAAATACCGACACTGTTAGTACAGTTAGAGGCTAAAGATTGCGCTATTGAGTTAGGCTTGTAGCCAAGCTGCTCCATGGCATCAAGCACTTTTTGTTTGGTTTTATCGCTTACACGGGTATTTTTGTTCATCACGCGAGAAACGGTGGCTAACGATACGCCCGCAAGCTCTGAGACTTGATAAATTGTTGCCATGTTATTTGTTCACTCGCTTATCCTTAACTAGGGTCTGTTGATCTTTGCGGATTAAAATTTGTTCAAACTAGGGGCTATTTAATCGCGGCGCGAGGTTTGTAACCTAGTGGGCTAAGTAAAAACCGAGCAACAAAGAGTAAATAGCCCCTAGAAAGAACCCTTTGGGCTGCGCCTGTTTGGCATTAATGCTACGTTATCGCCCATTTATGGGGAATAACCACACTACATAGGCTCTGCCTTGCCTAAATACCAAACAGACTGCTGCAAATTTAACCTTGAAAGATCAACAGACCCTAGTTGTTAGTTTAGATTGAATATTTTCAACAACCTGATTAGTCAGTGTATATTTTTTCATTATGTAGGCAACAAATAAAGATCCAAAAGCAGGTAAGACAGTAAATGAAAGTAAAATACCGTGTTGAGTATCAAGTGTTTGTACTGCATCGGCCTGATAGCTGTAAAAAGATAACAACCAGCCTGCAATTGCGCCGCCTACCGCCACGCCCATTTTAATAAAAAATATGACGCCTGAATAAACTAAACCCGTAATGCGTACACCTGTTTTTTCATGCCCGTAATCTATGGTGTCGGCCATTTTCGCCCACAACAACGGGGTTGCCATATCTAAAAAGAATTTCCATAAAATAAAGGCAGTAAATGCGAGTACTAATTGATCTTTACTAATAAAGTAGCTAAAACCACAAATAGCGGCAGCAATAACTTGTAAGCTTATATAGGCTTTTATTTTACAAAAGCGCTTTGCAAGCGGTTGAGCTAAAGCACACCCTAGCATGCTTGCTGCAACGCCTAATGTCATAAATAAGGTGATTAAATCGTCTCGACCTAAATAGTATTTTACGTAGTAAACAGCAAGCGTAAGCCTTAATACTTGACCGGTAAGTAAAAAGAACGCAGCTAAGCAAAGCGTTCGCCATTGATCGTTTTTAATTAATGCTTTAACACTTTGGGCAAAAGGAATGTTTTGCTCTTTTGGCTGTTGTATACGCTCTTTTGTGCCTAAAAAACAAAGTAAAAATAGTACAAAGCCTAAAATGCTCATTGCAGTCATGGTGTATTGATAGCCCTTAGCTGCATCGCCTTGGCCAAAGTACTCAACCATTGGCATAGTACAACCCGCTACTATTACGCCGCCTAGCATACCAAATACAAAGCGGTAAGACTGAATAGTCACGCGCTCTTTTGCGTCGCTTGTAAGTACACCGCCCAGTGCACAATAAGGAATATTGACAGCGGTGTAAGCCACCATAAGTAGTGTGTAAGTAGTAAAGGCGTAAATTATTTTATCGGTGCCTTCTAAATCAGGCGTAGTAAACGCTAAAATACTAATAATGGCAAAAGGAAGCGAAAGCCAAAGTAGGTAGGGGCGAAAGTGCCCCCAGCGCGTATGTGTTTTGTCAGCAAGGTTGCCCATTAATGGGTCGGTTACGGCATCAAAAATACGTACTGCTAAAAACATAGTACCGACAACAGCGGGTGATAAACCCACTACGTCTGTGTAGTACAGCATTAAAAACATCATAACTGTTTGAAAAATAATATTACTGGCGGTGTCGCCTAAGCCATACGCTATTTTTTCTTTTACACTGACCATGATTATTTATCCCGCTTTATACTTGTTTTTAGTTATGGGTATATTCTTATCTTTTAGAGATGAGTTCTTTATAAGCTAAGCCACTGTTTTTAATAGTGCGTTGCTGGGTTTTATAATCTACATACACAATACCAAAACGTTTTAAATAGCCTTCAGCCCATTCAAAGTTATCCATTAAGCTCCAAGCAAAGTAGCCATGTATAACAACACCTTGTTCAATTGCATTATGAACCGCGTTTAAATGAGTATTATAATAACTTAAACGGTCTAAGTCGTTAACTTCACCATTATTATACGTATCGGGCATTGCTGCACCATTTTCGGTTATATAAATAGGCGGTAAGGTGTATGTTTTATTAAGCGATACGAGCAAGTCAGTGAACGATTGCGGATAAATTTCCCACCCCATATCAGTTAGCGGGCCCGTAGGTGCAATAGGCTCATAAATGTCAGTAGGGTGCGCTTTATAAACTTGGCGGGTATAAAAGTTAATACCTAAGTAATCAATAGATTGAGAAATTAGTTCCATATCGCCCTCAAGAATCTCAGGCTGATGGTTTAATGGTAATTGATTAATTATATCGGGGTATTGGGCATCAATTATTGGTTTGATATACCACTGATTAAGGTAGTCGTCTGCAAATGCAGTGGCTTTTAAGTCTTCATCACTTTGAGTTAGGCTATAACACGGCGTAAAGTTTAGCACTATGCCATTTAAAGTATTAGGCGAGTTTTGCTTTAATACGCTCATAGCGAGTCCGTGGGCTAATAATAAATGGTGCGCTGCTTTACGACCATATTCTTTACCCACTTTACCCGGGGCATGGATACCAATTTCGTAACCCAAAAACGCGCTGCAAAAGGGTTCGTTTAATGTAGCGTAAGAATACACTCGTGTTCCAAATGCGTTAGTAATTAGTTCTACGTATTGCTCAAATGCGTAAGCTGTTTTTCTGTTGAGCCAGCCGCCTTCATCTTCAAGGTGTTGCGGTAAATCCCAGTGGTACAAAGTAACAAAGGCTTTTATATTTTTTCGTTTTAGCTCATCTAAAATATCAGTATAAAACTTCACGCCTACAGGATTTAACTTTGCGTCTTGAGTTATCACGCGCGGCCATGAAATAGAAAGCCTGTAAGCATCTACGCCAAGTGACTCAATAAGGTCTATATCATCACGCCAAAGGTTATAGTGATCGCACGCGGTATGACCGTTTGAGCTATCGACTATTTTATTGGGCGTATCGCAAAAAGTGTCCCAAATACATGGGAGACGATCTTGTGATCCGCCTTCTATTTGAAAAGAAGCCGTGGCCACACCGTACACAAAGTTTTTAGATAAAAGCGGTGAATGGGGCGGTAGTGATAATTTTGTCATTAATAACAAACCTTTTGTTGGTCATTTACAGAGAGATCAGCCCTGTGTTTTTACTTAATTAATGCTGTATGCGTGGTACAAAAAATAAAAAGTGTTGAAATATACAGCTTGTTCGTATTTAATTGCATATGAAAGCGCTTACATTTAAGGTTAGTGTTTATTAATTCTTAGGTCAACTCTTTAATGCTTCTGGATGGTTTAAAGACAGCTAAAACTAAAACAGAGCAGCTTAAGAATAGATTTATAATAATAAAATACGGAGAACACATGGCAAGTTCAGCACCAGTGACAACACACACACAGTCGCAAAACTATCAGGATAAAAATTACAGTTTTGCATTAACTTCTTTAACAACATTATTTTTTATGTGGGGATTTATAACCTGCTTAAATGATATTTTAATCCCACACTTAAAAGCCGTATTTAACCTAACGTATGTACAAGCAATGCTTGTGCAGTTTTGCTTTTTTGGCGCTTACTTTTTAATGTCACTTCCAAGTGGACACATTGTTAAAAAGCTTGGTTATAAAAAAGGAATCGTGGTTGGGCTTTTAATTGCGGCAGTCGGGTGTATATTATTTTACCCAGCAGCGTCTTTACATAGTTATCATGTCTTTTTATTCGCTTTATTTGTACTTGCCAGTGGCATAACGTTATTACAAGTATCTGCAAATCCTTATGTAAGTTTGTTGGGTTCAGCAAAAACAGCGTCGTCTCGACTTACGCTTACCCAAGCTTTTAATGCCTTAGGTACTACTGTTGCGCCATCATTTGGTGCTCTGTTAATTCTGGACTCAGCGTCGGATGCCTTTTTAACACCGGCTCAAAATGCAGAGTCAGTTCAACTTCCTTACCTCCTTTTAGCTGCGATGCTTATTTTACTAGCAGGTATTTTTGCTTGGCTTAAATTACCAGACATTATGAGCGAGCAAAAAGCAGAAGCCGAAAAATCAGAAGCAATTGAAGGCAGTGCTTGGCAGTATCGCCATCTTGTATTAGGTGCTGTGGGTATATTTATGTATGTAGGCGCCGAAGTGGCAATTGGTAGCTTTTTAGTAAGCTTTTTAGCACAAGAAAATATAGCAGGGCTAAAAGAGTATGTTGCAGCTCATTACATCACGTATTATTTTGGTGGTGCTATGGTTGGGCGTTTTATTGGCGCTGCTGTAATGCAAAAACTACCCGCAGGTAAAGTACTTGGCTTTAACGCAACCATGGCTATTATTTTAGTCATTATTGCCATGAGCACGTCGGGTCAATTAGCAATGTGGTCAATACTATTGGTTGGTTTATTCAATTCTATTATGTTCCCAACTATTTTTAGTTTAGCGTTAAATGGACTTGGTAAGCATACCGCGCAAGGCTCTGGTATTTTGTGTTTGGCGATTGTAGGTGGTGCAATAGTGCCACTTTTACAAGGTGCGCTTGCTGATAGTGTGGGTGTTCAACTTTCGTATGTTTTACCTATTTTATGTTACATATTTATTGTTTTTTACGGCCTACGAGGCAGCAAACCAGTATTAGTGAAGGAGCCATCATAATGAAAACGACTTTTAAACTTAATGCATTAGCAATTGCAACGTTAGTAGGAAGTGTTACTGCACTAAGCGGATGTACTAACGAAAGCAATGTTGAAAAAGTAAATGTTGAAGCGCAATCAAAGCTTGAGAAAATTTGGCCAAAACTTTCAATTGCAGTGAAAAAAGATCCAGTTATTGAAGCTCAAATTGTCACGTTTTTAGAAAATATGACGCTTGAGCAAAAAGTAGCGCAAATGATTCAACCAGAAATTCGTGATATTACCGTTGAAGACATGCGTAAATATGGTTTTGGCTCTTACCTTAATGGCGGTGGTGCTTTCCCTAATGGCGATAAGCATGCAACGCCAAAGGATTGGGTTGCACTTGCAGAAAAAATGTATCAAGCATCTATTGATGACTCAGTGGATGGCAGCAAAATTCCAACTATGTGGGGCACCGATGCAGTACATGGTCATAATAACGTAATTGGCGCGACACTTTTTCCACATAATATTGGTTTAGGCGCGGCTAATAACCCAGATTTAATAGAGCAAATAGCGTCTATTACCGCAGCAGAAGTAATGGCTACGGGGATAGATTGGGTATTTGCACCCACTGTAGCAGTAGTACGAGACGACCGATGGGGCAGAACGTACGAAGGCTATTCTGAGGATCCAAAAATTGTTCACGATTACTCAGCAGCGATTGTAAATGGATTGCAAGGTAAAGCCGATGGCGACTTTTTAAGTGATAAGCGCGTTATTAGCACGGTTAAGCACTTTATTGGCGATGGCGGCACTGTTGATGGGGATGATCAAGGAAATAATATAGACAGCGAGCAGTCGCTATTTGATATTCATGCCCAAGGTTACGTAGGTGGTTTGTCGGCGGGTAGTCAATCTGTTATGGCGTCTTTTAATAGCTGGAATGGCGTTAAAAATCACGGCAATAAATACTTACTTACAGATGTATTAAAAACACGTATGGGTTTTGATGGTTTCGTAGTGGGTGATTGGAACGGCCATGGGCAAATTAAAGGCTGTACTAACGAAAGCTGCCCAGAAGCGGTAAATGCTGGCCTTGATATTTTTATGGTGCCAACAGGCGCGTGGAAGCCGCTATATGAAAATACAATTGCACAAGTAAATGCAGGTAAAATAAGTATGAGCCGCATTGATGATGCGGTTGCACGTATTTTACGCGTTAAGTTACGCGCTGGGTTATTTGATAAACCAAGTCCGGCTAAGCGTCTTTACTCGGGTAAAACAGAGCTTATTGGCGCGCAAGCGCATCGCGAAGTAGCACGTCAAGCTGTGCGCGAATCGCTTGTATTACTTAAAAATAAAAATAACCTATTACCTATCGCAGCTAATCAACGCGTGCTTGTTGCAGGTGATGGTGCCGATAATATAGGTAAACAGTCGGGTGGTTGGAGTATTACGTGGCAAGGGACTAATAATAAAAATGCAGACTTCCCTGGAGCAACGTCAATTTACAAAGGGCTTGAAGAGCAAATATCTACAGCAGGTGGAAGTGTTACTTTAAGTGCTGATGGTACGTTTGAACAACGTCCTGATGTTGCCATTGTTGTATTTGGTGAAGAACCTTACGCAGAAGGGCACGGCGATAAAGATAACCTTGAGTTTGAGCGCGGAAATAAAAAGTCATTAGCACTTTTAAGCTCGCTAAAAGAGCAAGGTATTCCTGTTGTATCGGTGTTTATATCAGGTCGACCTATGTGGGTTAACAGCGAGCTTAACGCATCTGATGCGTTTGTGGCTGCATGGTTACCTGGTACAGAAGGTGCAGGTATTGCTGATGTTTTATTAAAAGCGGCAGACGGCACCATCCAAAATAACTTTAAAGGTAAGCTATCGTTTTCTTGGCCTAAATCGGCGGTACAAACTGCGGTTAATAAAGGCGATGAAAATTACGAACCATTACTTCCTTATGGTTTTGGTTTAACGTATGGCGATAAAAACGTGCTAGCTGACGACCTTGATGAAGACTCTAAACTTGATAACTCAGGGCTTACGAGTATGGATATACTTGTTGGTGCACCTGTAGCACCATGGCGCTTATTGTTAAAATCGGGCGATGAGCTTTTAGATGTATCGAGTAGTACCCATGAATTTGGTGCAATTAAATACCGAACTGAGGACAAAATAGTACAAGAAGACGCGCGCCAATTTAACTTCAGTGGTGCAGAAAAAGCCAGTGCTGAAATAGTAACAAGCTTTGCAGAAGATACCATTGCCTACGTTGAAGCAAACAGTGTGATTAGCTTTGATATTAAATTAAACGAAGTACTAACGAGCGATGTAGCACTTGCTATGACTTGCTCAGGTGAATGTGGTGCAAGCATTGATTTAGCAAACGTAGTGGACAAAGCTATTGAAAATAAATGGCAGTCAGTATCAATCGATTTAGGTTGTTTTGCTGATAAGGGTGTTAACTTTGCAAACCTAACAAGCCCATTTAGCTTACGCAGTAATGGTAAAACATCAATTTCTGTAGCTAATATTCAGTTTTTGCCAAATATGGCAGGCGAGGCTACGCTCTCTTGTAAGTAGTTTATTAACTCTATTGTGTGTTTACCAAAGCCCTTCAAATGAAGGGCTTTTTTTATGTAGAGGATTAATACTAACCTGCATACATACTTGAGTAATTTAACGAATTAAATAATTCTTAAACGTTGTTAATTTAGAACAACTAGATACAAAATCTAGCTTAATTTTGGCGCAGTTTATTTATAATGACTAAGTCAAACTTTCTAGGGCTGATTTAATATCAGGGTGATGAAAGCGATAATTATGAGCTTGCGCCTTACGTGGGATAACAAATTGCCCAGTGGTTAATAAATCTGACATTTCACCCATTAGCAGTTTAAGTACTGCGGTTGGCATAGCGATAAATGCAGGCCGCGACAATGCATTCCCTAAGCTTTTACTAAACTCGGCATTACTGACCGGGTTTGGTGCTGTTGCGTTAACTGGGCCTGAAATTTCTGGATGCTTAATTATAAAGAGTATTAGCTGAATCATATCGTCAATGTGTATCCACGACATACCTTGCTCGCCGTTACCAATCGGGCCGCCTAAGCATAATTTAAAAGCGGGTAGCATTTTACCTAATGCCCCACCTTTTTTAGCTAAAACAATACCCGTTCGTAAAAGGCACACTCTGGTTTGTTCTGATTGCGCGAGTAAAGCTGCATTTTCCCACTCTTTACAAAGCTGGTGGCTAAATTCGTCGTGTGGTTTTTCAAAAGTTTCATCAATAGGATTACTATTTTGTCGACCATAAAAACCAACGGCACTACCTGATATAAAAGTATGTGGGGGAGTGTTACTGGCTTTAATTGCTTCACTAATTTGCTGTGTAACACCAATACGGCTGTCTCGTATTATGTGTTTTTGTTTGTCACTCCAACGTTTATTAACAATCGGTTCGCCAGCTAGATTAATAACAATATCAACGCTGTTAAAATCCACTGAATTAACATTGCTTACGGCTTTAACTTTACGGCCCAATAATACGTTTGCTTTAGTCGGGTTTCGGCTAAGCACAGTAACCGTATTATGGTGAAGTAAAAAAGGGCATAAGTGCTTACCAATTAATCCGGTCGCGCCAGTAACAAATATATGCATTATTAATCCTTACAATAAAATAGTAGCAAGTGATTAAAAAATATACTCGCTAGCAAACAGCTTTGCAAATTTATACGTAAAGCAGACTTTTATGATCACTTGGTAATTATTTCATTTCATTAGCTTTTGCCTTACACTGGGGCAATATAATTAATAAAAGGATTAGTGAGTTGGCAAATTTAACTGGAGTGAATAAAAGTTTAATAGTTTTTGCTGCCTTGGTCGTTGTACTTGCGGGTATAAAAGCAGCAAGTGTAATTATTATTCCATTTATTTTAGCGGCGTTTATTGCCATTATTTGTAATCCATTTATTAAGTTTTTCGCGCGATATCGAATTCCCAAAGGTATTGCTGTTATGTTAGTGGTACTAATTATTGTTGGTTTAGGCGTAAGCTTAGGTGGGCTTGTTGGGCAGTCCATAAACGATTTTTCGCAGCAGCTTCCTGAGTATAAAACACAGCTTAAAGAAGAGTTTGTATGGCTGGTCGATTTAGCATCTCAATACAACATATTGATTAATAAAGAACAGTTAATCAATATGTTCGATCCAGGAAAAATGGTCGATGTAGCCACGGATATGCTCACTGGTTTAGGTGGGGTAATGGCCAACATGTTTTTAATTATTTTAACGGTTGTGTTTATGTTGTTTGAAGGACCGATGCTGAGTAATAAAATACACATGGCCCTTGATGATCCCGATAGTAAAATGAAACAAATAGACCGCTTTTTAGAATCGATAAACTCCTATCTTGCTATTAAAACATTAGTGAGTTTAGCCACCGGTATAATCGCTGCATTTTATTTATGGATTTTAGATATCGATTATTTTGTACTGTGGGGAGTATTAGCGTTTATGTTTAATTACATTCCTAATATTGGATCAATTATCGCAGCTGTACCTGCGGTATTACTTGCCCTTATTACTCAAGGCCCATTAGTGGCAGGACTTGTTGCTGCAGGATATTTAACAATAAATACGGTAATGGGTAATATTGTAGAGCCTAAATTTTTGGGTAAAGGGTTGGGTCTTTCAACGTTAGTGGTGTTTTTATCATTGATATTTTGGGGCTGGTTATTAGGTACCGTGGGTATGCTTTTATCTGTTCCATTAACGATGATTGTAAAAATAGCCCTAGAAGCCAGTGTAGAAGGTAAGTGGGTTGCCACTTTACTGGGCAGTGGTGAAGACGTTACTAAAAACAACTAATATCTATAACCATCAAGGCCTGTAGAATTAAAGCCCTTGATGGTTGAGTTATCAGTAAATACAGAGCTATTAATTAATAAACGACTTAATAGCGTCATCCACAGCGTTTATTGCGCCTTCTAAATATCCTGCTTCTTGTTTTGCAAACTCACTCGCTACAAAATGAATATTAAGGTTACTTAATTGCTCTTCCAAGTTTGAAAAATCAAATTCTGGATGCTGTGAAGGCTGAGTTTGATCGTCTCTATTAGCTACAAATTTATCCTCTGCCCAGTCTTTAATAAAGTACCCTGTTGCCTTTTTAGCATCCTGACCATAAAAGTAGCTAAGCTGCTGGACACAGGCTTGAATTAACTGCTCTTTAGTTACTTCGCTTCGTGATAAGTAGGGCACACCTATAAAACCAAATAATGCGGCGTAATTATCATCTTCAGCACTGGCATCGTGAATTTCGACCATAGGGCCGACACGGCTAAAGCATTGTCCTGATAAGTTATTATCACGCCAAAATGCATGTTCAAAAGTAGCTATAAACTTTGCTTGTCCTGCCATCCATGTCGGTACGCTGTTGAGGCGGCTTATGAGTGTTGGAGTAGCCCATTGTTCAGGTGTTAAATGGGCTGTCACCATGCGTGCAGGAATTGCTGACATTAGTTTGTTCGTATTTAAGTGTTTTATATTACCTAAATGATTCACTGTAATTTGCCAGCTATCACCGCTCTTTTTAAGCTCAGTGACATTGTGGTTTAACAATACAAAATCTGGATTAAGTTGCTCATACAATGCAGTTATTAAGGTATTCATACCGTGTTTGAGCCTAAATAATTGCATCTCTCCAGCGCCTGCAATTTGCTGTGGTTGCTCTGAATGTGGCGATTGGTATAACACATCGCCTTTGGTGTATTGCTCAAATAGACTTAAGTTGAGTGACTTGATTAGCGCTTGAATTTTTGGCTGGTGAGGAAATATCCACGTAGGGCCCAAATCAAAACTAACACCACTATTTATTGGTGATTGCGCCGAATAAATTCTGCCACCTAATTGCGATTTAGCTTCTAATAATAAATATGGGGCATTAAGTAGTTGCAACTGATACGCACTGTATAAGCCCGCCAGCCCGCCACCTATAATAATTACAGGTTTAATCATTTTATTACCTATAAGCAATCGATTAGTAGATTGCTTGTTTTAAAATGGTTTTTTAAGTGCATCAGTAAATTGGTTGATAAGTTGGATTTCACAGATTTTATAACTAATAGCCGCAGTTGTTGCATTAGGGAGTTTTAATAAATAACGCCATTGGCAAGCGCTTTCTATGTATTTTTCATTATTACTAATGCTGCGCATAAATAATGGAAGTATTTGGGTATTACCTGTACTTTCCTGTGATGTAGTGAGTTCGTATTTACGCTTTTGTATCCAACTGCCTTGCACTAGTTTTGCTTTATTTATTTGTGTATCTAGGCATTGTATATAACGCTTAGCTTCATCCGTGGTTGCTTTTTTTACTAAAGTACACGCTTCATCAGCAAAACTGTATTGGCTAATTACTAACAGTACAATTGCAGTTAGCCTTAATAAATTATTACTTTTTATCATTATAATTAAACTCTAAAATAAATTGAGCACCGCCCAAGTTATCAGCTTTAGTGATAGTGAGAGTACCGTGATACGACTTAACTAAATCAGATACAATTGCCATGCCTACGCCATGTCCGCTTTCGTATGTATCCAGACGAGTACCACGAGTGAGTAAAGACTCGCGCTTGTCTTCTGGTACACCAGGACCATCATCGCTAATACCAATACACAGAGTTTTACTTTGGGCTACTTGTATTTCGACTTGTGAACGACATGCTTTACAGGCGTTATCAATTAAATTACCCAATAGTTCCATTAAGTCGGTTTGATCACCTAAAAAGTAGTCTTTATCTGTTACTGTGCAACTAAAAATAATATCTTTATCACGATAAACTTTTGCCATAGCACTTAAAATAGAATCGAGAACTGGCTTAATTGGCGTTTGTTTCTTCCAAGTATCAGAGGCACCGGTTGCTGCCCGTTTTAATTGGTGCTCGATCATCACATTAATACGGTCAAGCTGCTCTTGTGCATCTGCATCATTAGCCAGCGGGCTTGATTTCAAAACAGCTAGTGGTGTTTTAAGCGCGTGTGCAAGGTCGCTCAATGAGGCTCTGTAGCGCTCTTTCTGACGTTGTTGAGAATCAAGGAGTAAGTTTAAATCGGACTTAATAGTTTGCAACTCAATGGGGTATAACCCTTTAATTTCTTGGATATCGCCAGACTCGATCGCTTTTATTTCTTTATCAAGTCGTTGCAGTGGCCGTGCACTCCAAATAAAACCAACCGCCATAAGACCTGCGATTGCAATGCCCATTATAAACATCCAATCAACAAGTGTTTGCTTAAAACCGTCCATTAAACGCAGTAGGGCATCGTTACGTTTAACTAATATGAAGCGTGCCTGTTCTGATTGATCTATGTTGTTTAAAATAACAGTAAGGCTAAGTTGCCAGTACGCAGTGTTTTTATATTCAACTCGTCTAAAGTCCGCTGCACCTGCTTTTGTTTCTACTTGTTGAGGTACAAAATTAACATTAACTGCTGATTCAGAATGCCAAATGGGTTCATCGTCACGATAGATCATTGCGTAGGTATCGGAGTTTAGTCTATTTAACTCAGGCGCTAAAATTGTACTTGGCATAATAATGCCATGCTCAGTAAAGTCGACTTCAGATATAAGCGAGTATAGCTGTGCTTCGAGAGTTTTTTCTGTCGCATCAACAAGTGAAGCGTAATACGCTTTGCCAATTGAATAAAACAGGATTGGGAGTGCGACTAACAAAACAAAGACAAGGATAAATCCTTGCCTTATTTTTAACGATATTTGCGGTATTACCACTGACTTTTAAGCCTGTAACCGCGCCCACGTAGTGTCTCTACTGGGTTTAATACACCTTCAGGGTCAAGTTTCTTGCGTAAACGCAGTACAAATACTTCGATAACATTTGAATCAAGGTCAAAATCTTGATCGTAAATGTGCTCAGTCAATTCTGACTTTGAGATTACTTTTTGCGGGTTTACCATTAAATATTCAAGCACTTTATATTCGTAAGCGGTTAGGCTGAGCTCTTTATCATCAACCCAAACTTGCTGCGAGCGTGTATGGATTTTGATTGGGCCTGCTGTCATTTCTGGGTTTGCCTTACCGGCACTACGACGAATTAATGCATTACAACGTGCAATAAGCTCTTCAACGTGAAATGGTTTTGTAAGATAATCGTCTGCGCCAGCATCTAAACCTTCTACTTTGTCCTGCCAGCGATCACGCGCTGTTAAAATCAGAATAGGGATAGTAATACCTTGTGCACGTGCTTTATTAATCAGTTCGATACCGTCTATTTTAGGTAAACCTAAATCAACAACGGCCATATCAAGCGGATATTCAGTAATATGGAAAAGACCTGCTTCACCATCGTGGCATAAATCCACGCTGTAACGTTCTTTTTCTAAAGCATTACGTAGGTTATCTGCTAAATGTAAATCGTCTTCTATAACTAAAATTCGCATCGGTTAATCCTTTTTTACTTCGCCAGTTTTTTTATTTATATGTAAATCGACGACATGGCCGTCAGATTTGAGTATTCGCACTGTATAAAAGTCAGTTTGTTCCGAAATCTTAAGCGTTTTACCGTTAATGGTTTTTTTTGCGAGTATTACAGCCTTCTTTTTGCTTACTTCAGCTTTAGCCGTTGGATTTGTGGCTGTTGTATTTACTTGAGAAAAGCTAGCAAAGCTAGTACAAGCAATAAAAGTAAGACTTAATAATATGCGCATGATAGAACCCCTAGACCAAACACACTTAGTTTAATTAACTAAGTTACTAAAATTCAAGTAAAAACACTAAATTAGCTTTTACTTTAACAATTTTAATTAAAAACCCGTGAACAAACCCTGAACTATGTTAATAAGCGATTATTTATAGTTAAGCAGGGAAAACTTTTTTAAATGGTTTAACAACAGTATTTTCATATACGCGTGCGGCAACATACGGATCAGCCGCAGCCCATTCACGCGCGGCTTCTATTGAATCAAACTCAGCCACAACGAGTGAACCGGTAAAACCAGCCTCTTGAGGATCTTCACTGTCAACTGCTGGAAAAGGACCTGCAGTAAATAAGCGATTTTGTGAATCAAGCTCATTAAGACGTTCCAAGTGTGCTGGGCGTGCTGCTTTTCTAAGCTCTAAGCTGTTTTCAACATCTGTTGAGTGAATCATGTACAACATAAGAAATCTCATAAAAATTGTTAAATTTGATTAACGCAATACTATCACAGCGTTGAAAATTGGTGAATTAAAAGCGTATTTAGGCAGGTTTACACTTCGATTTTATTTTTACACTGTATTTGCTTGAAAATATCTGTGTAACACTGGTAGAGTCGCTGAAATATACAAAATAATAAAAAGGTTTTATGCATGAGCGATAACAGAGAGCGATTTAGTTCCCGTCTCGGATTCATACTAGCGGCAGCAGGTTCTGCTGTGGGTATTGGTAATTTAGTTGGTTTTCCTGTTTCTGCTACCAAAAATGGTGGTGGCGCATTTTTATTAATTTATGCTTTATTTGTCGTATTCATTTGCTTACCTGTCATGATGGCTGAAATGGCAATGGGCCGTAATGCTCAAAAAGATCCACTCGGCTCGTACAAGTTGTTGGCAAACAATGACAAAAAGTGGAAGTTTGCAGGGTTTTTAGCTGTGCTTACGCCATTTATGATTGCAGTGTTTTACATGGTAATTACAGTGTGGATTTTCGGCTACTTAATGCAAACTGGTTTGGGGAATTTAGATTTACTTGCTGAACCTAGCCATTTTGGTGTTTTTATTAATAGCTACACTGTTTTTGGTTACATGGCGGTAGTGGTAATTATTGTTAACTTAATTTTATTAGGGGGTGTTAAGCAAGGCATAGAAAAAGCCGCTAAATTTCTGATGCCAGCACTTCTAGTCATGCTTCTTGCTTTAGTTATCTATGTATTAACACTTGATAATGCAATGGCAGGTGTTAAATATTATATTATCCCTGATTTTTCTAAAATGAGTGCAAGCGTACTTAATGGGGCGCTAAGCCAAGCATTTTTCTCGTTGTCGTTAGGTATGGGTATATTAATGACTTACGCGTCGTATATATCTAAAAAAGATGACATTGTAAGTAGTGCAAAAATGGTAGCAATTACAGACTCGTTAGTCGCCTTTGTCGCAGGCCTTATGGTGTTACCGGCTATATTTAGTTTTGATCCAAACACAGACCCATCAGCACTTTCTGACTCGTCAGTGTCGATGATTTTTGTGTATTTGCCGAAAATATTATTAGCACTGCAAAATGATATCGGATACGTAGGCGCATCAATTGTAGCATTCTCGTTTTTCTTGTTGGTATTTTTTGCTGCAATTACGTCATTGGTATCTATTGTTGAAGTACCGACAGCCACATTAAGCGACCGCAAAGGAATTAGCCGTAAAAAAGCATTGGGTATTTTAACACTTACAACTGGCGTGCTAACTATTTTATGTACTATGTCGTTTGGTATGATTGACAGCCTTACCTCGTTTACCAGTTATGGCGGTGTAAATAAGAGCTTTTTCGATATTATTGTTGATGTATTCTACGACACAATTTTACCGCTTAATGGCTTAATGGTGTGTTTGTTTGTAATGTACCGCTGGAAAAAAGCACGTTTAACACAAGAGCTAAGCTTAGGCTCGCCTAATTATGCTGGTAGCTTAATGGAAAAATACGTTAATTTTTCACTTTCAACGTTTATTCCAATTATTTTAGCGGTAATATTTATAAATACAGTCGCGACTAAGTTTTTTGCTCTAAAAATATTTGGCTTTTAAATACAGACCCAATTATATAAGCCGTACTTGTTGCGGCTTTTTTGTATGTAAATTTAAATAAAGGTTACTTTAATTAAATGCGCCTGAGTCGAGGTAGCTGCCAATGCCAAGGGTAAACATCCAAAGCCCCCATAAGCTATGCTCAATAACGCACACAAAGGTTGAGCGGCTTTTTGCGTAGGTATAAGCAAACAGTAAGCCACCTAAAAATGCTAAGGCTACTGCAATCCAATTTGCATACACAATATGCGCCAACGCAAATACACTCGCACTAACTACAATACGCACTGCTTTTTTTTGCATAATGCGTTTATAACGATGAAAAAAATACGTTCTGAATATTAATTCTTGAGGAATAACCGACAGTATTGGGTACAGCACCAACAGTAAAAGCCAATCATTAAATGAGTTACGGGGAAGGGTAAACCAGTTGCCTTGATGAATAATCCCGTAAAACATGCCTGAGAACAGCGCACCTAAAAAAAAGAAGCTAAACACACGCCTTTTAACAGCAGAAAATTGCCCAAGGCTTGTGAGTCTAAACCGTTTAAAATGGGGATCGCCTAGTAGCAACATACAACACACACTCATAAGTATAATAAGCGCAGGGATAAGCCAATTAGCTAAATGCTCGCGTAATCCAAAACCCAACAAGGGCAGCAATATAAAAATGAGGGTAAATTCAAACCAGCGGTATTGATTAGCGTTCAAGGTCGTCTCAACTTGCTTTTTTTAATAAGCTAGCAAGCTAAGACGACACTTTTATGACGAGGGGGCTTACTTTGCTGTTTCCTCTTCATCAGGGAGGTATTTGTACAAGGCAATAATGGTGGCAAAAATACTTACAAAGGTAATACCCATTAAACCAAATACTTTAAAGTTAACCCAAAAGTCGAGCGAAAAATTATATGCAATATAAATGTTTAGTGCTGCGATGCCAGCAGTAATTACAACCCACATTAAATTAAGCTTATCCCATAACGGTTCTGGGACAACAATGGCTTGTTTTGTATCATTAGCGTTTTCGAGGATTGAGCTAAGCGCTTTTTTAACGAGGTTTTTGTTAAGTACATAACGGCTAACAAGTAACGTTAAACTTAAACCTACATATATGAGTGTTGCTTTCCATTTAATGTATTGCTCATCATGAAGTACCAGCGTTAACGTACCAAACACGGCAGCAATGCCAAAAAATATCCAATGGCGAGTAGGCACATTGCCATGTTTAAAGTAGCTATAAGCAACTTGAATAAGCGTAGTGGCCATTAATAAACCAGTAGCCCAGTAAATATCGACGAGTTTAAACACTGCAAAAAACAGTATGAGTGGAATGTATTCAATTAATGCGTGCATAGTCTACCTAAATTATACAAAAAAGAGTCAAAGGCTTTTTACCACATAAAGCTTAGCAACTACAAGGTTGACTTGTTGCCCTGTAACCCTTAGCCTGCGTGGCTTTATTACCAATTTGGTTTGGTATTTTTCATATCATCATATTCCCACGCTTAACCAACACTGATTTGGCGTGTATTTAGGAGCCTAAAATGAATAAAGCAGAACTCGTTGCTGCCATTGCACACAAAAGTGAATTAACAAAAAAAGATGCTCAAGCGGCACTTTCAAGCTTGCAAAAAGTCATTACTAAATCGCTTTCTGAGGGCGATCAAGTTCAAATTAATGGCTTTGGTACCTTTGCACTAAGTTACTATCCAGCGCGTACTGGGCGTAACCCACAAACAGGGGCTGCAATTGAAATAGAAGGCGCAAATAAAGCGGTTTTTAAACCCGCGAAAGCGTTAAAAGATCTGCTTTAAATTTATTTAAGGTTTTAAACCTCGTATTGATAGATAAGTTACATGAGCGCGAAGTAAATTCGCACCTACGGGTATATGCTGTAGATCAGGATTACACGTCGCGTTTAATGGCTTTAAATTACATGAGCTGGAAATAAAGTAGCACTTATGTACATTATTCATAATCTCTAAATAATTTACATGGCAGCATAAACTCTATTACAATTTACTCCTTTATTTTCAATTGCTTGTTATCGGCACGCATCGTGCTTTTTTGATTGTGTATTTTAAATATAACTTTTAAGAAAATAAGGAGATCTCAATGAGTACATTACAAACAAGCACACGTTTACAAGGCAAAAAAATTGCAATTTTAGCCACTGATGGATTTGAGCAAAGTGAGCTTTTATCTCCACGCAGCGCATTACTTGATGTTGGTGCAAACATCGAAATAGTATCAATTAAAGAAGGCCAAATTACTGGTTGGAATGAAGACAAGTGGGGCGATAAAGTAACAGTAGATAAATTAGTTACAAATGCAGACCCCGCTGATTACGACGCGCTTATGCTTCCTGGTGGTTTATTTAATCCAGACAGTTTACGCCAAGATAAAGATGCTAAAGCCTTTATTGATGGATTTTTTGGCGCAGAAAAAAACAAACCCGTTGCTGCTATTTGCCATGCGCCGTGGTTGTTAGCTGAAATTAATAAATTGCGCGACCGTACTATTACCTCTTTTCCAAGTATTAAAAGCGATTTAATTAATGCAGGTGCTAATTGGGTTGACCAAGAAGTATGTGTAGATAAAGGTTTAGTAACAAGCCGAAGCCCAGCAGATTTAGAAGCATTTAATGCTAAATTTATTGAAGAGATTTTAGAGGGTAAACACCAAGCTCACTAATTTGCTTTTCAAAAACAAAAAAGGGCATTTAATTGCCCTTTTTTTATGTGTAAATTTACACTTTTTATAATGCGGTTGCGGCTTTCATTTCACTAACAAATGCTTTTAACTGCGTTGTCATTGCGTCTAAATTGTTAAGGTTAGCTTCAATAATTTTAACTACAGCAGAGCCTGAAATAGCACCTGCTGCGCCTGCGTTAAGTGCGGCTTTTACATCATCTGGTGTTGAAATACCAAACCCTAAAAGAGCAGGAGCTGCATGGTATTCTTTTAATTTAGTGACAATATTACCCGCTGGCATTTGTGCTTTAGTATCGGTACCGGTAACACCAGCGCGCGATAGTAAATACGTATAACCACGACCGTAAGAGGCGCATTGGCGAAGTGTGTCATCATCTGCATTAGGTGTGGCAATAAAAATTGGGTCTACACCGTTATCCATTGCCGATTTTCTAAATATTTTAGATTCATGCAGAGGCACGTCAGCCACTAAAATAGAGTCTACACCTACCGCTTTTGCATCTTTGTAAAATGCTTCTATGCCGCGCTTAAAAACAAGGTTTGAGTAAAGCAATAATCCAATTGGAATATCGGCGTTATACTCGCGTATTTCTTTAATAATATCAAAGCAATCTTGCGTGTTAATGTGCACATCAAGTGCGCGAATATTAGCTTTTTGAATTACTGGACCATCTGCAATTGGATCTGAAAACGGAATACCAAGCTCAAGCGCATCAGCGCCGCCGTCAATTAGACTTTTAATAATCGCAATACTTTGCTCTTTACCTGGGTCGCCAATCGTTACAAATGGTACAAATGCACCTTGTTTTTGCTCGTTAAGCGCTGCAAACATTTTGCCGTAACGATCCGTTTTTACTTGGCTCATAGCTGACCTCTTTCAGTTAGTACATTGTGAACGTGTGCTAAATCTTTATCGCCACGACCACTTAAATTAATCACTATAACACTTTCCTCGGTTAGCTCCTCTGCGTACTTAAGCGCATAAGCTAGCGCATGGCTTGATTCAAGTGCCGGAATAATCCCTTCATTTTTAGCAAGTGATTGAAACGCATCAAGCGCTTCTGTATCGGTAATACCCACGTATTGAGCGCGACCAGTTTCGTGTAAAAATGCATGCTGAGGACCAACTGCTGGGTAATCAAGACCCGCTGATACAGAGTAAGACTCTTCAATTTGGCCATCGTCGTTTTGCATAATGTACGTATAAGTACCGTGCAATATGCCTTTTGTGCCTTTACAAATTGTTGCACCGTGCTCATTTGTATCAAGACCTTTACCAGCTGGCTCAACACCAATTAATTTAACGCTTGGTTCGTCAATAAAGTCGGTAAACATACCAATCGCGTTTGAACCACCACCAACACAGGCAATAACAGCGTCAGGTAAACGACCTTCTGCTTTAAGTACTTGTTGTTTGGCTTCTTCACCAATAACTTTTTGATACTCACGTACAATTGTTGGGAATGGGTGAGGACCTGCGGCTGTACCTAGTAGGTAATGCGCGTCTTGATAATTTGCTGACCAGTCACGCAGCGCTTCATTTACTGCATCTTTTAATGTGCCAGAACCCGCTGTAACAGGAATAACTTCTGCGCCCATTAACTTCATTCTAAATACGTTTGGTTGCTGACGTTCAACGTCTTTTGCGCCCATATAAATACGACATTTTAAACCCAATAATGCACATGCAAGCGCGGTTGCAACACCGTGTTGACCTGCACCGGTTTCAGCAATCACTTGTTTTTTACCCATGCGCTTAGTAAGTAACGCTTGGCCAAGTACTTGGTTGGTTTTATGTGCGCCACCGTGTAATAAGTCTTCACGCTTTAGATACAGTTTTACTTTTGGGTTTTTAACTAAATTGCGCGTTAAAGTAAGTGGGGTAGGACGACCCGCATACTCGTTTAATAATTTACTTAGCTCAGCCTGAAACTCAGGATCTTTTTGTGCTTTGTTAAATTCGTTTTCTAACTGCTTAAGCGCAGGGACAAGTAACTCGGGTACAAACATACCGCCAAACTCGCCAAAATAAGCTGGATTTTGCATTTTAACCTCAATAATTTCTGATGCTTGTAAAAGCATTATGTAATTTGTTAGGGCACTTTTTACCCGCAGATTCTTCAACGCCTGAGTTTAAATCAAGGCCTAAGGCACCTTTAAAAAGCGCATCTTTAATATTGTCTGGATTTAAGCCTCCAGCGAGCATAAATGGAGTGCTTGCATCATGAAGCACCGACCAATCAAATGCTTTACCTGTACCGCCAGATTGTGTATCGCTGTGTGTATCGTAAAGATGTCGGTCAACGCCATTTACAGGCGTTGGCAATGCATCTTTTATTGCTTGGGCTTTCCAAATCTCGCAGCCGGTAGGTAACTGTGTACGCAGCTGAGCGATGTAATCGTCACTTTCTTGACCATGTAATTGAACTGCCGCCAATTTTAGCACACTTGCGTATTGAGCAACTTGCTCAATGGGGGCATCTACAAACACACCCACAAAATTAAGCGGGGCACTTTGGCTTAGCTCTTTTGCGCAATCTAAATCAACATAGCGAGGCGATTTAGGATGAAAAATTAAACCACCATAAACAGCACCGTTTTGATATGCCGTTTGTGCATCTTGGCTACGTGTTAAACCACATACTTTATTGTCGCCTAAAATAACACGGCGACATGCTTGCTCTAAATCACGCTCGCCCATAAGTGAGCTGCCAATTAAAAAGCCATCGCATAATGGAGCTAAACGTTTTACGTCTTGATGGGTATAAATACCCGATTCCGAAATAACCACTTTATCAGCCGGAATAAGCTTTCGTAGTTTTTCAGTAGTGGCTAAATCGGTGCTTAAATCGCGTAAATCGCGGTTATTAATACCAATAACTTGTGCATTAAGCGCAAGTGCGCGGTGTACTTCTTCTTCATTACTTACTTCTGTTAACACCGACATATTAAGTGAATCGGCAACAGCATGCAGTGCTTTATAGCTCTCGTCATCGAGTACTGAAAGCATCAGTAATATAGCGTCACCGCCATAAATACGCGCCATATATACTTGGTACTCATCTATAAAAAAGTCTTTACAGATAAGCGGTTGTTCTACTTGGCTGCGCACAAATTCAAGATAGTCAAAACTGCCTTGAAAATATTTAGCATCAGTTAACACGCTCATGCAGGTGGCGTATTTTTTATAAACTGAGGTAATTTCGGTTAAATCAAATGGCTCTCTAATTAACCCTTTTGAGGGCGATGCTTTTTTACACTCTAAAATAAACTGTGTGCCTGGGGCTGCTAATGCTTTGTAAAAACTACGGCTTGTAGGCACTGCAAGGTGTTTAAAGCTTTCAAGCGGGCGTGCGGCTTTACGCTCAATGAGTTCTAATTTTTTATCAGCAACAATTTTGTCTAATACATTAGCCATTACTTACCTCAATAATTGCATTTAGTGTGTTCATGGCTTGCCCTGAACTTAATAATGTTTGTACTTGTTTTGCCCCTTCTTTTAACGTTGCAGCTTTACCTGTTAGGTATAAAAGGGCAGCTACGTTAACCACAATAGCAGCATTATGTGCATCTGTGCCTTTGCCTTGCAAGATGGCGAGGCTAGCATTTGCGTTGTATTGTGGGCCTTCACCAGCGAGTTGTTCAAGTGAATAGTTTGCAAGGTCAAAGTCGCTTGGGTTTAGCGTGTACTGCGTAAGCTCGCCATTATTTAGCTCAACTACCGTTGTTGGACCGTGTAGAGCTATTTCGTCAGTGCCTGAGCCGTGAACAATCATAGCGCGCTTTGTGCCAAGGGTTTTAAGTGTTTGTGCCATTGGCATACATAACGCTTCGTTATACACACCTAACAATTGCACATCAGGTGCTGCTGGGTTAGCAAGCGGGCCTAAAATATTAAAAATAGTGCGTGTTTTAAGCGCTGTACGCACGCCCATCGCATGGCGTACGCCACTGTGATAGTGCGGTGCAAATAAAAAGGTAAAATTGGTTTGCTCAAGGCATTTTGCTGCCTGCTCTGGGCTCATATCTATATTAATGCCCAGCGCTTTTAGTAAGTCGGCAGAGCCTGAATTACTCGATACACTGCGATTACCATGTTTTACCATGTTAATGCCGGCAGCAGCGGCAACTATGGCTGCTGTTGTGCTTATATTAATTGTGTTTGAACCATCGCCGCCAGTGCCACAGCTATCGGCAAGTTGTGTACTGCTGGTAGTAAAAGCAACAGCGTTTTCGCGCATTGAGGCTGCAGCACCTGCTATTTCACCGCTTACTTCGCCTTTAATTTTAAGGCTTATTAGTAGGGCAGTTAGCTCAATCTCGCTCATGTTACCTTGCATTATTTCATCAAACAGTGCTTTGGCGTCTGCGTAGCTTAATGATTGCCCTGTAATTAGTTGTTCAATAGCGTGTTGAACATTTATGGGTTGTTCTGGTTGTGTACTCATAATGTCCTCTTTTATTTGGCGCGTGTTAAGTAAGCGACACTTTGCTGAAGTAGCATTGCGCCGTTTGGCGTCAGTATTGATTCTGGATGAAACTGGTAACCCAATGTGTTGTCATCATGATGATAAATAGCCATTGGGATATCTTCGTACTGGGCAATAACCTTAATATTATCAGGCACTTTTGTTGCCATTAATGAATGGTAACGTGCTACAGGCATTGTATTGCCCATACCATCAAATACAGGATGTTCGCCTAAATTAATAATTGAAGACTTACCATGTACGGTTTCACCCGCGTGACCGATTACTCCGCCATAGCTTTGTGTTAACGCTTGTTGGCCTAAACAAATGCCTAACATTGGGAAGTGGCCTTTAGAGAGTTCGATAAGCTCCATTAAACAGCCTGCATCGCTTGGTGTGCCAGGACCAGGGGAAAGTACTAAGAGTACTTGGCCTTGCTCTTGGCGCATTTTATTAAAAATAACCTCAGCGCTAATGTTGTTTCTGTAAACAACGAGTTCGCAGCCAAGCATCGTTAGCTCATCAACTAAGTTATATGTGAATGAGTCAAAGTTATCTAAAAAATAGATTTTAATAGGATTCGCTTTGCTCATTTTATACCGCCTTATACGTAGATTTTATGGCGGTGATAACCGCTTGTGCTTTAGCGCGAGTTTCGTTTGCTTCTGAAATAGGATCTGAGTCAAACACCACACCTGCACCTGCTTGCACGTAGGCTATGTTATTTTTAACAAAAGCTGAGCGAATAACAATACAGCTATCCATTGCGCCATCACCGGTTAAGTAACCAACAGCGCCGCCATAACTGCCACGGCGTTTCCCTTCTGTTTGACGTACAAGCTCAGCAGCACGTACTTTTGGTGCACCAACAAGGGTGCCCATGTTCATACACGCTTGGTAAGCGTGTAGTGCATCAAGTTCTGGTTTTAATGTGCCAACAACGCGTGATACTAAATGCATTACCTGTGAATAGCGGTCTACTTTTAATAACTCTTTGGCAAAACGCGTACCTGCAACACTGATGCGGGCTACGTCGTTACGTGCTAAATCAACGAGCATTAAATGCTCGGCGCGCTCTTTTTGATCGTTTCTTAGTTCCAACTCAATGCGGCTGTCTAGGTCTGGGTTTATTTGCCCGTTAGTAAATTTGCCGCGCGCTCGAGTACCAGCAATTGGGTAAACTTCTACTTGCTGATTACTTACGTCGTACTTAAGGGCCGACTCAGGAGACGCGCCAAATAATGCAAAGTCTTCATCGCGCATATAAAACATGTAAGGGCTTGGGTTTTGCTTTTTAAGCTGGCTATACGCATGTAAAGAATCAGGGCAAGGTAGTGAAAATGTACGCGACGGCACTACCTGAAAAATATCACCATCTACAATGTTCTTCTTAAGCTTAACAACTTGCTCGCAGTAAGTGTCATCGTCTATATCAACGCTTACCTCACATTCGCCACTTTGCATATCCGCACTAAATTCTGCTGCGTTATCGCACAGCGTATTTAAGCGCTCTAACTCTTTACCTACTTCAAAGCAGTTAGCGTGTACGTCTGGGCCGTTAAATACATTACCAATGAGTTCGGTTGTTTGCTTTTGATGATCAATAACAACTAAGGTTTCGGCTAAATAAAATACGTAATCTGGGCAGGTGTTTTCGCCATCAGGTACATCACTTAACTGCTCAAAGTTTGCTACCATATCGTAGGCAAATACACCGCCTAAAAATAACGAAAATGGATTGTTAGTTGTGCTTTTAATACTGTTAATACAAGTTCTCAGAGCGCTAAATGCGTTATCAGCAACGAGCTTGCTCGCTTCGTCAGTATCGCCGCTAGTGTCTAAATAACAAAGGGTAAGTGTTTCGCCGTCTAAAGTGGCATCACAGCTTTTAACATTTGCCTGCAAGTAGCTAAGTAGTTGTTGCCCATTATTAGATTGAGCATTAATAGTGACTGTTTTACCTTGGCATACGATGCGCAGTGCACAGTCGACTAAAATTAAACTTTTTACACTGTCTTTAGAATCAATCTCAGCCGATTCAAGCAGTAGTGAGTTAGGCTTATCAAGTGCCGCGTATAATGCAAGAGGGCTACTAATATAGTCGCGTACTTGCGTAATGCTTGTTACTTCGCCTGGTGTGGTAGTTATATGACTAAAAATCAAACCTCATTCCCTCAAAAAATTAAACCCCGCAATGCGTTAGCAGTGCGGGGTTTGAATAACGATATCTAAATTACAAACAGATCATTACCGTCCCGCTATATCAGGCGCCACCACCAACGATGTGTAAGAGTAAGACCGTTATTCATGTTTTTCTGCCTCAAAATTTATTAAATATTTTTAACGTATATGTTTCGTAAAATTTAGTTATAAAAAAACCCGCATAGTTGCGGGTTTTGAATTTTTGTTAGACACGACAATTCATCACCCGAAAATTACGAGTGCCACCACCAAATAGTGTTTAAGTTTGAATTGATCATTATTGTTAATTCTTAATGTGTCTGAAAGTGGCTACAGTAAAACGTATCTTATGCTTTTGTGTCAAGTGTTTATTTAAAACAATTTAGTCAAAAAAGTTGTTATACTTACATAAACACCAGTAACCCTTAATTTTAAGCAGTTTTCTTTTGATAAAATATGATTTACATAGCCATACCACACATTCAGACGGGCGTTTAACGGTTGAAGAATTATTGCATCGCGCTGTTGATAAAAATATTGATGTGTTTGCTATTACCGATCATGACACTGTGGCAGCTATTAAGCCTGCTCAGCAATTTATTAAAGCAGAAAACTTACCGCTTTCATTAATAACGGGTACCGAAGTGTCTACCAAATGGGAAAGCTTCGAAATTCATATTGTAGGTTTAAATATTGATATTAATAATATTGACCTTACCTCTTTATTATCAGCTCAGCAGCAAAAGCGAGAAGAGCGTGCGCTAGAAATTGGCGCACGCCTTGCAAAAAATGGATTTGATGGCATTTACGAGCAAGCTAAAGAGCTGGCAAAGGATGCGCAAATTACGCGCGCACATTTTGCACGCGCCCTTATTGAGCGCGGTGTAGCTAAAAATTTCCCGGGTGTTTTTAAAAAGTACTTAGGGCGTGGTAAAACAGGCTACGTGCCAAGTTGCTGGTGCACTATGCAAACCGCTATTGAAGCAATACATGCCGCTGGTGGTGTTGCTGTACTTGCGCACCCAAGTAGCTATCAAATGTCAAACAAGTGGCTACGCAAATTATTAGTAGAATTTAAAAGTGTAGGAGGAGACGCAATGGAAGTTGCACAACCTCAACAGGCGCCAAGCGAACGTCAATTTTTAGGTGAACTCAGCCGTGAGTACAAACTACTTTGCTCGCAAGGGTCTGATTTTCATTTTCCGACAAGCTATTTAGAGCTTGGCAAAAATTTATACTTACCGAAAGACTGCCAAGGTGTTTGGCAAGTTTGGGAAGGACAAGAAGGGGCATTAACATGAGTCAATTATTCCATATTCATCCTGATAACCCGCAACCAAGATTGATTAGTCAAGCCGTTGATATTATTAAGCAAGGCGGTGTTGTTGTTTACCCAACAGATTCGGGCTATGCCATTGGCTGTAACATTGGTAATAAGCAAGCCAAAGAGCGCATAGAGCGTATTCGTGGTATTGAAAAAAACGATAATTTTACGCTAGTTTGCCGTGATTTATCGGAGCTATCTACTTATGCTCGTGTAGATAACCAGCTATTTAGATTAATTAAAAATAATACGCCAGGGCCTTATACCTTTATTTTTAAAGGCACAAAAGAAGTCCCTAAGCGTTTATTAAACGACAAGAAAAAAACCATTGGCATGCGTGTAATTGAACACCCAATTGCTTGTGCGTTACTTGCCGAACTTGGCGAGCCGCTAATGTCGTGTTCTTTAATTTTACCAGGGCAACAATTTACAGAATCAGATCCTGATGAAATATTAGAGCGATTAGATAAGCACGTTGATTTAATTATTCACGGTGGTTACTTGCCAGAGCAAGCAACCACAGTAATCGATTTGTCAGAAGATGAAGTTCAAATATTACGTGTTGGCTGTGGTGATACAAGCCCGTTTGAGTAATAACAAGTGAGCGAAAATACTGCTGATACAAAAAGTAGTGAAAAGCCAGTGCAGCAAAAGCTGCCACTGGCTTTTTTGCATGGTAAAGCGGTTGTAGATAAACCAGAAGACTTATATATTCCGCCCGATGCGCTCGAAATAATATTAGAAACCTTTGAAGGCCCGCTCGATTTACTGCTTTATTTAATTAAAAAGCATAAGCTTGATGTGCTCGACCTTTCTATTTTTAGTATTACAGAGCAGTATGTAAGTTACGTTGAAATGATGACCGAGTTTCAACTCGAACTTGCCGGTGAATATTTAGTTATGGCCGCGTTACTTGCACAAATTAAGTCGCGCTTATTACTTCCTGTACACGAAGAGCTTGAAGAGGAAGAAGACCCTCGCGCTGAGCTTATTAAACGTCTACAAGAATATGAGTTATTTAAAAAAGCCGCCGAAAACCTCGATGATATCCCCCGTGTTGGGCGTGATATTTTTATAGCGCATGCCGCTATGCCAATAAATGAAGACACAAGTCAAAACCTCCCCGATATTGAACTTAAAGACTTAATGCTGGCGCTGAGTGATGTAATGGCGCGAGCAAAAACGTTTGAACATCATCAAATTACTGCCGAAGTACTCTCAACCCGAGAGAGAATGAGCCAAATATTACAACAGCTATCGAAAGCAAATTCAGCAGTGGTGTTTAATGCGCTTTTTACGCCTGATGAAGGGCGTAGTGGTGTGGTAGTTAGTTTTATAGCCATGCTTGAACTCATTAAAGAAGGACTTGTTACTTGTTTGCAAGTAAGCCCAGAGAGCTTAATTTATGTCAGCTTGAGCGAGCAATCCACTCTATAAACTTATCTGTTTAATCCTCAACTTCTAAAACTGACTTTAATTATCAAAGTTCTGTGCGTATACGCACGTAAAGTGTTTGTAAATGTTATTTTCATTTAAGGCTATGCACTATATTGTAACGTCATAGCATTATAGGACGTTACACATGTTTAAAAATACACCTTCATCTTACGGACTTGTCGCCATTATTTTACATTGGCTCATGGCGTTGACTATTTTTGGCCTGTTTGGTTTAGGTTTATATATGGTTGAGCTTACTTATTACGATAGCTGGTATAAAGGCTCGCTCGATTTACATAAAAGCATTGGTATTACGCTTGTGGCCGTATTCTTATTTAGAATTTTATGGCGTGCTTTATCTACACAACCTAAACCATTAGGTGAAAGTAAAGGCATGAACCAATTAGCACATACTGCGCATATTGCTATGTATATTATTTTGGCTGTTATTGTTGTTGCAGGGTATTTAATATCAACCGCAGACGGGCGTCCAATAGAAGTATTTACTTTATTTAATGTATCAGCGCTTGATTTTGCCTTTGATGACCAAGCCGATATTGCAGGAAAAGTACATTATTACGGCGCGTGCACATTAATCGGGTTTGCAGTATTGCATGCACTAGGGGCGTTAAAACATCACTTTATCGATAAAGATAAAACCTTAATTAGAATGATCAAACCATTAAAGGATGATTAAAATGAAAAAATTATTAGTAAGCACAGCCGTTTCGGCTGCAATGATGTTATCGGTAACAACTGCTAATGCAGCCGACTACGTAATTGACACAAAGGGTGCTCATGCATTTGTAAACTTTAAAATTAAACATTTAGGTTACAGCTGGTTACATGGCCGTTTTAATACCTTTGATGGTAAATTTAACTACGATGCTAAAAACCCTAATGCGTCGCAAATTATGGTTAATATAGATACAACAAGCCTTGATTCTAATCATGCCGAGCGCGATAAACACCTTCGTGGTAAAGAGTTTTTAAATGTTGATAAATACCCAACAGCGACGTTTAAAAGCACCAGTATTAAATTTGAAGACGATTCAGGTCAAGTAACAGGTGATTTTACGCTGCATGGTGTAACCAAAACCATTACTTTTGAAATTGATAAAGTGGGTGAAGGTAAAGATCCATGGGGTGGTTACCGTGTAGGCTTTGAAGGTGAAACAAGCCTTAAGCTTACCGACTACGGTATTGATTACAATTTAGGGCCAGCCTCTACCCATGTAGATATAGGTTTATTTATTGAAGGTATTCGTCAGTAATATATAAAATACTTAATTATAAACAATAAACAGCGTCATTTTTAATGGCGTTTTTTTCTATAAATACTTATTTTTCTATACGCTCTTGTAATAAAGGCCTTAAATGCTCTGGCAACCAGCGCATTAGCACATCATTATAAGCTGGTGTTTTTTTTATTACTTTGAGCTGCTCATTAAGCATTGCTATATCTTTTGCACCTTGCTCATTTTTAGTGCAACCAATAAAGCCATAACTTAACGCAGGGGATTCGGTTAACGGTCGTTGTGTTAAATTTTTATCAAAATTCATTAATTTAGCTAAATAATAATGTTCGCTTGGGTAACCCAATAAAATATCAATCCGTTTTAAATTAAGCATATAAGTAAGGCTCGCTAAGCTGTCGCGAGTAGGTCTTATTACTAAATCTATATCGGGAGTTGTGTTTATAACCGAATCTATCTCTTTTCCATAAGAACGACTCATTGATATGCCGAGTGTTAGCTTTTTATCACGTATTAAATCTAATAATGACACTTCAGTCGCATCAGGCAATTCAAGTGCGTCTGCAAGCTTGCTATGCATAGCAACAGAAGGTGATAGGCCTGTAGTTGAGCTTTCGTCTGTAAAGTAAATATGCTTTTTTCGGTAATCATTTTTATAAAGAGATAATGCGCAGGTATTATTGGACGTATTTGATAGCTCTTGGATTACTTTTCCCGAAGGGATGATAATTTGATTAAAGGTAATAGCGGGTAGTTGTTTTTCAAGTAGGGATATAATGCTTTCATCGCGGCCTTGGTGTTGATATTGGCCATTTAAAATGTAGTACGGTGCAAAGTCGTGCGTTAACCAATTAATGGTTTTAGCATTACTTACAGGGCTTACAAAGCAAAACATTAAAAAAAGTATACATAAACGGAGCATTACAGCAGTTGCCAATAATTATTATTGTAAAACTATTGTAACCATTAAAGGGCTAAAAAGTAAAATGCCAGCAACGAGGCTGGCAAAATATATTTTCAATAATCACAATAATAAAAAGCAATTAAAGTTTTGTTTAACTAGCTTTTAGCCATTTAACAAATTGGCGTGCATCACTCGCTTTTTGAAATAATGCATTTTTTAAACCTTGTGTATCACTAAAGATTACACGATGTTTATTTACTGAAATTGATTGCACTGGATGTGCAATTTGGATCATAGACCCATTATATTTATAAGACATAATAAAACTCACTTTATTCTTGTTATTTATTCTGCGCTATATTTTATAGCTTCGTGCAGTCAATAAATAAACGATGTTGTGTTTAGCTTCATTACAGTGTTGACGATCTTTATGACACTTTTGCGATGATAATAAAATTCATCTCGGTATTATTTAAGGGGTTCTCGCCGTACAATAACTTAGCTTTCAAATATACGTTTTGCGGGGCTTACTGGATCAGGGTAAATGGTTAACCGCGGCGGTTTCTTTAAACCAGAGAGGGAAAGTAACTTATATGTATATTATGTGCAAGCTATTTTTTATATTTATTTATAATACATTTTATCAACTGCCTATGGCCTCCAATTTTATTTACTAAAGGATAAGTATGAATTACCTAATTGCGAGCGATATTTTTGGTTTAACACCTGCTTTTACGCAGTTTACAGAGGGGTTTGACACTAAGGTAACGGTTATTGATCCTTATGATAATGAGTTACAACCTATTGATAGTGAAGAATATAACTACAATAAATTCATACAGAAATGCGGGCATGATAAATACACCGACAAACTTCAAAAATGTTTTGCGCATTTGCAAGCACCAACAACTTGTATCGCATTTAGCGCAGGGGCAAGTGCAGCATGGCGCGCACAGTTATTAACAGGCAATACACACCTTAAAAAGTTAATAGGGTTCTACCCATCACAAATTCGTAATTATTTAGCATTAGATGCAAACGTACCCTGTGAGTTTATTTTTCCTAAACATGAGGTACATTTTAATGTTGATGAAGTGATAGCCATTTTAAATAATAAGTCCGCAGTAAAGTGTAATAAAACAAACTACCTACATGGTTTTATGAACGAGCACTCAGTCAATTATAATGAGCAAGCGTACAACTATTTTAGCCATTACTTAAAAGTAGCGTTATAGCTGATTAATTTGCGCTTTTGTAATATTAGGAAAGTCAGTGCGGTTATTGTATTGTGCGTATAGAGTAGAAAAAACACTGCTTCTAGATTGTTTATCAAGCTCTTTTATAAACATTTTAGCGTTAGAGCGTGCTGGCCTACAGCATAATTGATACGCCTTTATAACACTTGCCAAAGTTTGCCCTTGTTTTTGCAATGCTAGATCTGCTTGGGCAAAAAAAGCTGCGCCTGTCCAGTAAACACGTTGCTGAGCACGTTGTTTCCACATATCGGCAGAGAGCTTATTAAGTGGCTGTGTTTTAGTTTTGGTTTGCAGGCGGGCACGATCAAACCCTGCATTTAAGCGTTGTACAAACTGCGGCTGGGTGATTATACCGCTGTCACGCATTATTACGTTTTGCATATAACTGGCAAAACCCTCGCTTAGCCAAAAACCGGAGTAGGGAAATAGCGGCAAATATAAATGTGAAAGTTCATGGTATAGCGTCCAATCTTTAGTGAATGCTTTTAAACTGGCGTAACGATCTATATGTAGTTCTAGCCCATCGGGATTATTTCGCTTTACAGTAGCCCAAGGTACTGGCTCAAAAGCAAAATATTGCGGTTTTAAATAAATAGGTAAGGTACTTTGTTTTAGAGGCCCTAACGTATTTTGTGTTTTTTCAACACTTTGATTCACCCAAGTAGACACCGTCCTTTGACCACTACTTGAGAGTGAATTGAGGTTGTGTATTACTACCTCAACGGCTAACGTTTTAAACGAGTTGATTGATAGTAGCAATATAAAAAAGAGTTTCATTAAAGTGTTCCACTGTAATTTAATAGCTAATACGATAAGGCTAATTAAACAAGACCAACTCATGACGTAAATAGTCACAGTTAATTTGTTATTTTTTTAAATGATAGTAACTATAAAAGTACAAATACAGACACTCCTTAATTAGCATGCTTTAATCATATTTATAGAACCTTTGTAGGTGTTAGCAATGCAGTACCAACATATAAATGCGCCAACGCAAGGTCAAAATATCACGATAGACCAATACGGACAGTGGCAAATTCCGTTAGAACCTATCATTGCTTCTATTGATGGCGATGGCGTGGGTTTAGATATCATGCCGGTAATGCGCCACGTTGTTGATAGTGCAATTGAGCATTGTTACAAAAACGCTCGTAAAATACATTGGATGCAGGTTTATAACGGCGAGCAAGCCGCAAAGCTGTATGACGGTGACTGGTTTCCACAAGAAACAATTAACGCAGTACGCGCCTGTAAAATTGCCATAAAAGGGCCGTTAACAACGCCGCTGGGTGGTGGCTTTCGCTCACTCAATGTAGCCCTCAGGCAAGAAATGGATTTGTTTGTAAATATGCGCACTATAAAAGGCTTTAGTGCACTCCCTTCTCCTTTAAAAAATCCTTTTTTAACAAACATAACCGTGCTGCGCGACAGCAGCGAGGATGTGTATTCAGGTATTGAATGGCAAGCAGGCAGTGTAGAAAGCGAAAAAATGCTCGACTTTTTATGCGAAGAAATGGGGGTAACGCGCTTAAGGTTTACACAAGAGTGCGGTATTGGCATTAAAAATATATCCAAAGAAGGCTCTGAACGACTAATGCGCTTTGCAATTAAGTATGCACTTAAAAACGATAGTGAATCCTTAACACTAGTGCACAAAGGCAATGTACTTAAATTTACCGACGGGGCATTTAAGCGTTGGGGGTTTGCACTTGCACAAAGCGAGTTTAATGCCACCGCACATGAAAATGGGCGTTGGCTGCAAATAGAGCGAGGACACCAAGCGCCCTTAATTATTAAAGAAGTCATAGCTGATAACATGCTGCAACAATGTTTAATGCATCCAGAGCAATTTGATGTAGTGGTGACGACTAACCAAAACGGCGACTTTTTAGCGGATATGCTAAGCGCACAAGTTGGTGGGGTTGGCATAATGCCCGCAGCTAATTTAAATAATGATGTTGCATTTTTTGAGCCCACACACGGCACGTTTGAACGTATAGCAGGGCAAAATAAAGCAAACCCCAGCAGTAGTATTTTAAGTGCGGTATTAATGCTTAAATTTATGGGATGGGAGGAGGCCGCATTACTGATAGAAAGTGCGTTAGAGCAAACATTTAAAAGTGGTGAAGTAACCTTTGATTTAGCGCAAGAGCAGAGCGATAACTCAAGTATTCATAACTCGACAACCTTAACTTGTACTGGCTTTGCAAAGAAGGTTATCGAGCACTTTTAAACACATTCATTATTAAGCTGCTGAGGCAGTTTTTACTCTGTGCATACAAGGGCGGTTGGTTAACTGCGCTGCACGATGGTAAATATCATGTGCTTGAGGTTCATCGCATTGTGTACCGCTAAGCGTATCCATTAGTGCGACAACAATAATTGCAGGAACCTGGCAGCAATATTCATCTAAAACAGCTTCTGTCGTTTGCGCATCAACATGGCAAAGCGGGTGGTTTTTAAGTTGGTATGCGTTTAATAATGTATCTACTTCTAATACATCATCTGGCTGATGTTTTGTTTTACGACATTTACAACCAAACTCATCAACTAAAGTAGCTAATGCTTGATAAGTCTCAGTGGTGTTAGCTTTAGTGCATAACTGCTCTTCAATAAACTGATGTAAATTAGCATCAATAAATAACCCGTCTTGTTGTGTGAAGCTTGATGTTGTCATAATTATTACTCTTAGTTTGTTGGCTTAACTTCACTCTAGCGCTAAGTGTATTATTAATGAAATTATTGTTTTCAATAACTGATATTGATTTCATCAATAGTAAGTTTTAAAACTAAATAAAAAATAGAAAACATACCTAAATTATACTAATTAATTTGGTGCAGAGTGGTAAAAACGTGCACAAAACTGGAACAAGGGGAGTCATTGAGGAATAAAGATGGATTCTTAGTTAATTGTTTTTATTGAATTTTAATTTTATTATGAAGTTGGTACTAAGCTTGCTAATCATACACTGTAGGTAGACTCCTATATCGACGATTTCCAAAAGCGCCATGGTATTTTCCCAAAGTTGAATACCACGGCGCTTTTTATTTTTCGCGTGTATTTTATTTAGTCGTAACAATAGTAATGCTAAATTTTAATAAAGTAAGGAATAGCAACCAAAATAGCGCCTACAATCAACAGCATGCTCACACTGCTCATAAAATACGGAAATACCAATAGCGATAAACCAATACAAAGTGGCACTACGGCTTTTTTTCTTCGCCCGTAAGTAAGGTAGCCAATACCAATGCCGCCAAACAAAACACTCCACGCAATTATTGATGCACTATCCATTTGTAAATTACCTATTGTGAAATACTGATTTAAATTACGACCGACATAGCCAGCTTCTCAATACCATGTGAAGGAGTCCATCTTTTAAATTCCACGAAGCCATGCTTTTTATATAAATTTATTGCAGGAGTATTAGCAACCGCAGTCTCCACTATTGCATGAGATAAATCACCCATTGCTAAAACATAACTTATTAGCTTACTTGCGATACCTTTTTTAAAATGATTAGGATCAACGGTTAAACTAAAAATATCTAAACACTCGTTGTTTGTATCTACTTCAATAACGGCTGCTAAACATTCATTTTCGCTGTAGCCATAAAAAGTTGTTTCTGACTTTTTTATACCTTTAATATTACGCGCTAAAGGAGGAAAGTTATGCGCGCCGATCAGTTTAGCCTCCATAGCATAGGATTTTTGAAAGACAGCAAAAATTTTATTTGCAGTATCGTTATTCTTATTATTAAGTTTGTTTATCATTGTCTTCTTTTTTAGAAAATAAAGTATGAATACCATATGCCGTAATAAAACCTCCGGCACCAATTGTGAAAAAAAGAAATAAATAAAACTTTTTCGGGTTATTTTCTAAAGATGCCACTGCCGGCTCATTGTATCTCTTATGAATGACACCACTTTCGTAATTAAAATAGCTGCGTAAAAGAATAAACAAACCTAAAACAATACACAGGAGCGCTTTACTTATTTTCTTAGTGTTATTTTCAGCTATTACTATTTGTTGCGCAGATTTCGGCTCGTTACGATTTGGTTTAGCTAATTCATCTTTAAGTCGTTTGTAGTTTTCGGGATATTTATGCGCATCAATACTTTCAAGTGCTTCGTTTAATTCACTAAGTGAATAAGTAGAGTAATCAATATTTATAAGAATGCGTCCTTAAGTTTTTATTATATAGAGTTGGTGTTTGATTAATGACTGTAAGCAGAACTTCAAACGATTTAATCAGAGTCCAGATTATTTAATAATTCTACTGATTAACTGTAGTGTTAACAACTGGGGTCTGTTGATCTCTGCGGATAAAAATTTGTTCAAACTAGGGTCTATTTAAGTACGGCGCGAGATTTGTAACCTTGTGGGTGAAGTAAAAGCCGAGCAACAATGAGTAAATAGCCCCTTAGTAAATGAATAAACAATTCATATTTAATTACCTATCTGCAATTGTTGTAGCAAACGCTAATAACTCACGCCTTAACCATTGGTGCGCTGGCGCATGGTGCAGCAGTGGGCTCCATATCATTTTTACTTCAATAGGCACTATTTGAAATGGTACAGGGCTGATAACTAAATCAGTATGAGAGGTTAATAACTTAGCTTGCCTGCGCGGTAGGGTGGCAATAAGTTGCTCTGATTGGCAAAGCAGGCTTGCAACCATATAGTGGCGAGTAAAAACTCGTATTTTACGGGTTTGTTCTAGTTGCCAAAGTGCTTCGTCTACCCAGCCTAATTTTTGCTTTCCTGATTTATTAGTAACAGCGGCTTCAGGCCCCCAGCCGGCACGATTTACCCAAATATGCTCTTTTTTTAAGTAGTCGTCTAACCCTGATTGTTGTAAAAATGTATTTTTAGGATGCGTTAAACAACAGTAGTTATCTCGCCATACACTGGCTTGATGAAACGAGCGTGGCAGGCCATTAAAGCGATTTATTGCTAAATCTATAGTGCCTTTTTCCATATCTTGTAGGTTTACGTCGCTTGGACTTAATACATCAAAATTAATACCGGGGTTTTTACTAAGCTGCGCCGTTATAAAAGGGGCTATTAGGGTCGACTCTATGTAGTCGTTTGCCATTATTCTAAACGTAACTTCAGCCGTTGTAGGGTTAAATTGCTCACTAGGCTGCGTAATTGCTTCGGCCATTTTTAATAGGGCCTCAACTTCAGGCTTTAATGCAAGTGCCTTTGCCGTTGGCGTCATAGAGCCTGCAGCACGCACAAGTAGCGGGTCGTCAAATAAATCGCGCAAACGTTTTAGCGCATTACTCATAGCCGGTTGCGTAAGCGCGAGTTTATTGGCAGCTTTCGACACACTTTTTTCATCGATGAGTACATTTAAGTAAACGAGAAGGTTAAGATCGACGTTTCTTATATTCATAGAATCAATTCTATTTATATGGTTTATTAATTATCTAAATTAAAGCCTGCTTGCTAAGGTGTAAACAATTAATAAAAAATAACCGCCATAACTGGCATCAATATAAGTGCTGTATTTATGCAAAATAGGCTAACAAATCAATCTAATAATACGCTGCAAAACGTTATTGCCAGCAAGCTTGCACGATCTGTTTTTGCTGGATTTGAGGCGATGTTTTCGCAATTTTTAAATATTACACTGGGTGCACAAAGCCGTTTTGAACAACGACAGTACCATAGTGTGCAAAGTGCTATGCGTGAGCGTTTACAGGTTTACGAGCGCGGGGTAAAAAACGTGAGTGAAGCCGTGAGAGTTATTGCTTATGCTGAGCTTACTTGCCCGCAAACGTGGCAGTTAGCTAAAAATATTTACGGCGATATGGTACAAAATCACGAAAATAAACCTATTGCGCATACTTTTTTTAATTCAACATTTGGTGCAATTTGGGACGATAAAAAAATTCGTACAGTGCATTTGTTTGTATTAAAAGCAAAGTATCGTAGTGAGCCACGCTCTTATGAAAGCTTAGTAAGTAGAGTATCGCTACACAATGGGTTTAATAACGCCGTTAAAACGCTTATCACTAATCAAGTATTTAGAGTGCCATTTAGTCAGTTAGAGCATGATGTAGCCATATTACAAAGTACGTTAATGCAAGGCGCTAAGCAGCAATGCAAACAGGTGTACGAACTTATAAATTTAAACGACGGTTATATTGAATACGCCAACTCATTATTTTTTAGAAACAAAGCCTGTTATTTAATTGGGCGCTGCATTGCTAAAAATGGCGACAATATGCCTTTTGCTATCGCTATTTTAAATACCGATGAGGGACTAAAGCTTGATGCTGTAATGATGGGCGCCGATCAATTAAGTTTATTATTTGGTTTTGCACGCACCTATTTTATGGTTGATACCGATAAGCCCGCTCGTTATGTAGATTACTTAAGTGTCTTAATGCCACATAAACAACGCTTTGAGTTATTTAACGCCATTGGTTTTATAAAGCACGCCAAAACTGAGTTTTATCGACACAAGGTTGATACGACTAAAAATAGCCCAGCCAACTTTAAGTATGTTAAAGCGCCAGGTACGCCGGGTATGGTAATGCTGGTATTTACTATTGAAGGGCTAGATTACGTTTATAAAGTAATTAAAGACAAATTTAGTGCGCCAAAAACAGCCACCAAAGCACAAGTGAAAGAAAAGTATAACTTTGTAAAACAAGCCGATAGGGTTGGGCGTTTGGTAGACACACACGAATTTAGATATTTAGCGTTTGATTTAAGCCGTTTTAGCGACGAGCTGCTTGAGCAGATGAAAAGCCAAATTGGCAGCAGCATAGTTATATCTGGCAAGGCACTCATTTTAAAGCACGTGTATGTTGAGCGTAAAATGACCCCGCTTAATTTATATATTAACCAATGCGATAACAAAACCTTAGAGAGCGTGATGCATGACTACGGTAAAGCAATTAAAGAGTTAGCGGGCGCTAATATATTTCCGGGCGACATGCTAATGAAAAACTTTGGCGTAACGCGATGGGGGCGAGTGGTGTTTTACGACTTTGACGAAATTTGCCCGCTTACCGATTGTAACTTTAGAGACGTGCCACAAACCCAAAATGCACTCGAAGAGCTAAGTAGTAACTCGTATTTTGATATAGCTGAAAACGATATATTTCCGAGCCAATTTAAGGTGTTTTTTAGTGCCAACGATATTGCGTTTAACTATTTTAATAATGAGCACAGTAACTTGTTTTTAGCGACGTTTTGGCAGAGTTGTCAGCAACAAATACATAATGGTTATCTACCCGATGTTTATCCTTACAAACAAAGTTGGCGCTTTTGAGGTTGTTTGAATCTGCGTTCATCCCCATCTATATGTTATTACAGTTTTTAAACTTGGAGTAATAATGAAATATATTTCTCATGAAGATGGCAACCTTGCATTTAGTGAAACCGAAAAGCCGGTTTTAAAGAGCCATGAAGTACTTGGTAAAGTTGCAGCAATAGGTGTAAACCGTGCAGACAGTATGCAGCGCCAAGGTAAATACCCGGCCCCTGCGGGAGATAGCCCGATTTTAGGTTTAGAATGTGCGGGTACAGTTACTGAGCTTGGAAAAAATGTAGATAAAAGCTGGCTAAACAAGCGTATTTTTACGTTGTGCTCAGGTGGTGCTTATAGCGAATATGTAGCAGTTGATGCAAAACAGCTTATGGAATTACCCGATGATGTAACAATGGCAGAGGGCGCCGCAATAAGCGAAGTGTATTTAACGGCATTTGGCGCATTATTTGAGCTTGGTAAATTACAAAAAGGGCAAACAGCGCTTATTCATGCAGGTGCTAGTGGCGTAGGCGGTGCAGCAATTCAAATGGCTAAAAGCGCAGGTGCTACCGTGGTTATTACCGCTGGTACGGATGACAAATGCCAACACGCAAAAGAGCTCGGTGCCGATCATGCAATTAACTATAAAACCACCGACTTTGTAGAATATATGAAAGCAAATGAGTTAACAGCAAATGCAATTGTAGATCCTGTTTCGGGTAGTTACTTAAATAAAAATGCCGCTATTGCAGCCATGGATTGCCAAATTGTAATGCTTGCATTTTTAGATGGACGTTTTGCAGAAGTTGATTTTGCGGCACTTTTACAAAAGCGTATTTCGTTTCATGCCTCAACGCTTAGAAATCGTAGTATTGAGTTTAAACGCCAGGTGCGCGACGACTTTGTAGCACGCTTTTACAATGATATTGCCACTAAAAAGTACGACTTTAACCTGTATAAAACATTGCCTTGGAGCGACGCAAACGAAGCCCATGCTATTTTAGAGCGTAATGAAAACGCAGGAAAAGTGGTTTTACTTGTAGAGTAACTCTTTAATTTTAGGGTTTAGCCCATATACTAAGCCCTATAAAAAATATTTAAGGTTTAATAATGAATCCAATACTAGCAATACTTAAAGAGCACAATGTAAGCGACGAAAAAGTAAAAGCATTGTTTGAAGCGTTTACTCAAAACCCAATGATGGCAATGGCGCTTGTTCAAGAGCTTGGTATTCCGCCAGAAAAGTTACAACAATTAATGGCAGTCGTGATGACTCAACCGCATCTTATTAAAGAAGCGACTGACGAACTTGGTTTAGATTTTGAAAAAGTAAAAGAAGCGAAAGAAAAACTAAATCAACAGTAATTGATAATCTAATTTTTAGATTGATCATATAGCAAGGTAAGCAACTACCTTGCTATACCCGCCGTAAAGCACACACTTTTTGTTACACTCTACATTGAACTGCTCAGCATTTAGTTAGTCATAATAATACTTAATTAACGCAGGGAAATAACATGAAACCGCTTTATAAGTTTTGGAAAAACAACCGCTCTCTTATCGTATTTATTGCACTAATGAGCGTATTTAGAAGCGCTGTAGCCGATTGGTACGAAGTGCCAACAGGCTCAATGAAACCAACAATTCAAGAAGGTGACAGAATACTTACCGATAAAATGGCCTACGATATTCGAGTCCCATTTACGCATATAAAACTACTTAAACTAGCGGACCCAAAAACCGGTGATATTATTGTTTTTGACTCACAAGCTGCCGATAACCGTTTAATTAAACGTGTAATTGGTGTGCCAGGGGATACCGTTGCGCTTGAAAATAATGAGCTTATTATTAATGGTAAAAAACTTAATTATGCTGATCAGCAAAGCAACATAGACTCGCTTGATAAAATCGAAGATTTAAACGGGTTAGCGCATTCGATAAGAGTGGCAAATATTCCTTCACGTTTATCGGGCTTTGACGCAATTACAATTCCTGATGATTATTATTTAGCAATGGGCGATAACCGCGACAATAGCGCTGACTCGCGTGTAATAGGTTTAATTCCGCGTAATGAGTTATTAGGAAAAGCAGAGCGCGTTATAGTGTCTCTTGATTACGATAACTATTACCTACCACGTAAAGATCGCGTATTGAAAAAGCTCAATTAAAAAAGATGATTAATTTTATAGTTAAAATATAACTGCCTATTTAGGCAGTTCACTTATATATTTTTTTACAAGCTTGGTAAGAACACTACGCTCTTGTTCGGTATTTAATACCTTACAAAAATCGCCACTGACTGCAGCGCCACAAGCACCTGCTTCAAACCACTGAGATATATTATCTAAATTTACACCACCAACAGGCATTAATTGTGCTTCTGAAAAAGGACCGGTTAATGCTTTAAAGTAACCGACGCCCATACTGCCGGCAGGAAATACCTTAATAATATCAGCGTTATATTCAATTGCATTTGCTACATCGGTAGGTGTTAGTGCGCCCATTAATACGGGTAACCCGTACTGGTGGGCAAGTTCGACAACCGATTTGTTGGTATTTGGCGTTACGATAAACTGCGCGCCCGCATCAATAGCTTGCTGGGCAAGGGTGGTGTTAATTATTGTGCCAGCACCAATAAGTGCGTTTTTATGCGCTGCGCGAGCTTTTGCTATTTCTTGCTCAAAGCCAGGTGTGTTTGAAGTGATCTCTAATGAGTGTATGCCCGCATTTATTAAACAATCAATTAATGGAGCTACATCGGTTTGTTGTTTTAAGCGCAGTATGGCGACTAATTTGTGTTGCTTTATTTGGCTACTTACTTTTGTTCTGTTGGTATCTAAAATTTGGGTCATAATTTCAATTCACTTTATTTAATGCAAAGGCGTTTGTATAAACGGCTAGGCTTAATATACGACTAAATATTAATTTTGCCCATAAAAAAACCGCTGACATATCAGCGGTTTTTATTGTATGAGTAATATTACATTACGCGCATACCAGGCTCTGAACCGTCATCTGGGTTAAGAATATAAATTTCTTTTCCGCCAGGGCCTGCTGCTAATACCATGCCTTCAGACATACCAAAGCGCATTTTACGAGGTTTAAGGTTAGCAACCATAACGGTTAGCTTACCTTCGATATCCTCAGGTGCATAAGCCGATTTAATACCTGCAAACACTTGGCGAGTTTCGCCGCCTAAATCAAGTGTTAGCTTAAGTAGTTTATCTGCGCCTTCTACGTGCTCTGCTTTAGCAATCTTAGCTACGCGTAAGTCTACTTTTGCAAAATCATCGAACTCAATTTCGTCGCTAATTGGCTCTTTTGCAAGCGGGCTGTTAGGGTCAATTGTTACTTTTGGTGCTAAGCTTTCTTTAGATTCTTCAACCATTTTGTTCACTTTATCCATTTCAACACGTTGCATTAACGGTTTAAATTTATTGATAGGGTGGCTTACTAGTGCATTTTGAACGCCGTCCCATGCAAGGTCGTCATTTAAAAACGCTTGTACGTTATCAGCCATTCCTGGTAACACGGGTTTTAAGTAAGTAATTAAAACGCGGAACAAGTTAAGACCAAGAGAACACACTTCGTGTGCTTCTTGTTGCTTAGTTTCGTCTTTAATTAATACCCAAGGCGCTGCGCCATCAATAAATTGGTTTGCTTTGTCGGCAAGCGCCATTATTTCGCGAATTGCGCGGCTGTAATCGCGGTTCTCGTAGTGTGTTGTAATGCTCGGTGCAGCAGCTTGAAACTCTGCTAAAAGCTCTGGTTGCATAATAGTGTTGCTTAGCTTGCCATCAAACTTTTTAGTAATAAAGCCAGCACAACGGCTCGCTATGTTGACTACTTTACCTACTAGGTCTGAATTTACGCGCTGTGCAAAGTCTTCTAGGTTTAAATCCAGATCAACAATACCGCTACTTAATTTTGCTGCGTAGTAGTAACGTAAGTACTCTGGGTTTAAGTTATCTAAATAAGTACGCGCTTTAATAAACGTACCCTTTGATTTAGACATTTTTTCGCCATTCACAGTTACAAAACCATGAGCGAATACGTTAGTTGGCTTTCTAAAATTAGCGCCTTCTAGCATTGCTGGCCAAAATAAGCTGTGGAAGTAGATAATGTCTTTACCAATAAAGTGATAAAGCTCTGCGTCTGAACCTTCAGCCCAAAACGCATCAAAGTCGAGGCCTTTTTCGTCACATAGGTTTTTAAAGCTCGCCATGTAACCAATAGGTGCATCTAACCAAACGTAAAAATATTTGCCTGGTGCATTTGGAATTTCAAAACCAAAATAAGGTGCATCACGGCTAATATCCCACTGTTGCAGGCCATCGGTAAACCATTCGTCTAGCTTGTTAGCCATTTCTTGTTGAATAGTGCCCGAGTGTAACCACTCCTTTAGCATGCCTTCAAATGCTGGCAGGTCAAAAAAGTAATGCTCAGAATCTTTAAGTACAGGCTCAGCGCCCGACATTACAGAACGCGGATTGATAAGTTCGGTAGGGCTGTATGTAGCACCACACGAATCACAGCTGTCGCCGTTTTGGTTTTCAGACTTACACGTTGGGCAAGTACCTGTTACAAAACGATCGGGTAAGAAAATACCTTTTTCTGGATCGAATAATTGCGAAATAGTGTGCTTTTTAATATGACCGGCATCGTTTAGGCGGTTATAAATAAGTTCGCTTAATTCTTTGTTTTCTTGGCTGTGCGTGCTGTGGTAGTTATCAAATTTGATATTAAAGTCAGCGAAGTCGCGTTGGCGCTCTATGCTCACTTGTTTTACCATTTCTTCAGGCGTGATCCCTTGCTTTTGCGCATTAAGCATAATTGGCGTGCCGTGGGCATCGTCTGCGCAAACATAATAAGCTTCGTGGCCTTGTAGTTTTTGAAAACGTGACCAAATATCAGTTTGAATATATTCCAATAAATGACCTAGGTGAGTAGGGCCATTTGCATAAGGTAATGCGCTGGTAATCAGGATCTTTCGCTGCGTCATAATCATTCCGAATTGAGGATAAAACGCCGTTTTTATTATACAAACGGCAATTATCATTAATTTATCTACAAGCTATCTGCTTAGAGTGCGCACAGCTTATGGATTTTTATTAATTGACTGGTGTTAATGCCCTGAATGTTACATAATTCCGTGGCACTTTTCATCAAAGAAACGCTATTTAATTGCTATGTTTGGACTGTCGAAACTATTCTCTTCTAAATCGGTGCAAAAACAACCGATTATAATTGCCTTAGCGGCATATCGTAGTGCGGCTTTTGCCGTCGGTATTGACGAAAGCTTTATCGATACTATTACTCAAAATGACGATAAATCACTACACATTAAATTAACTCTGCCATTTGCTGGGCAATCAGAAATGCCTTTAGTTGAGCAACACGTAAGTGAAAGCTTAAATGTGCCTGTAACAATTAGCGCCAAGGTTATCATTAAAGAGGTGGCTAAGTTTAAAGCGATTAAACATATTGTACTTATTGCCTCAGGCAAAGGTGGGGTAGGTAAGTCGACTACTGCTGTTAACTTGGCAGGCGCGCTTAAAAATGAAGGCGCAAAGGTGGGTATTTTAGATGCTGACATTTATGGCCCATCTATCCCAATGCTTTTAGGATTAGTGGGCGCAGAGCCCGTCACTAAAGATAACAAACAGCTACAGCCTTTTGATGCAAATGGCATTAAAGCGCAGTCAATTGGCTTTTTAGTTCCAAGCGATGATGCCACGGTATGGCGTGGACCAATGGCGTCAGGCGCGCTGAGCCAGTTACTTAACGAAACCGATTGGGGCGAGCTTGACTACTTAATTGTTGATATGCCACCTGGCACCGGTGATATTCAACTTACAATGAGCCAAAAAGTACCCGCTAGCGGCACAGTTATTGTCACTACGCCGCAAGACTTAGCCCTTGCCGATGCGCAAAAAGGCATTGCTATGTTTAATAAAGTAAACGTACCGGTGCTTGGCTTAATAGAAAATATGAGCCACTACATTTGCAGCCACTGCGGTGAGGCAAATCACGTATTTGGTAAAGACGGTGCACAAAAGTTGGCGCACAAGCATGGCGTGCCTGTACTTAGCCATATTCCACTTGCAATAGATATACGTGAGTATTCTGAGCAAGGTAAACTTATTGCAAACGATAACGACGCAACAATAAGCAAAACATACAGCGCAGCAGCGAGGCTAATAGCCAGCACGCTCTATTATCAACAGCATCACAATGCGATTGAAATTGTGATTACAGAAGATTAATAAATAATGAGACTTTCAGACACACATATTAAAGAATACCTAAGCGATGGCCGCATTGTTATTGAGCCTGCACCAACAAGTGATATGATTTCAGGCGTGACTGCCGATTTACGCTTGGGAAATAAATTTAGAACTTTTAATGCGCATAACGCCGCATATGTTGATTTAAGTGGTCCAAAAGATCAGTTAAATAAGGCCATGGAATCGATCATGAGTGAAGAAATAGTGCTTGATGAAGGTGAAGCATTCTTTTTACACCCAGGTGAACTTGCACTGGCTATTACCCATGAAAAAGTAACGTTGCCAGCAGATATAGTAGGTTGGTTAGATGGACGCTCATCGCTTGCACGTTTAGGTTTAATGGTGCATGTAACCGCGCACCGAATAGACCCAGGCTGGAGCGGTAATATTGTTTTAGAGTTTTACAACTCAGGTAAATTACCACTGGCACTACGCCCACTGATGAAAATTGGTGCTATGAGCTTTGAAATGTTATCGGGTCCGTGTGAAAACCCATACAATATTCGTAAAGATGCAAAATATAAAGATCAAAGCAGCGCAGTAGCAAGTCGTATTAGTGACGATAAATAATCACCAAATATAGGCATTACTCGTCTATTTTATGAAGCGCATAACCCAGTAGTTCAAAATACTGGTTAAGCGCTTCATTTGCTTTATTGATATGCTCACTATTTGGGTATATTAAATTACTACTTTTTAAGCCTCCCACTAAAAAGCTATTTTTTATATATGTGTGGCCTTCAATACAGGCTTCAAAACACCGTGCTGCAAGCTCTTCTGGCATGCTCATATAATTCATATTGTGGGCTTTATCGTGTTCTATACACGCTTGTACAAAATTATTTGCATCAATACCATCTTCATCTAAAAATACATGTTTATAAAAACTGTTCAAAGCATTATTAAGTGGATGCGATAAATTAGGCGTGTTTGAAAGCCACAATTTTGAGGCAAAGCCAAAGCGTGGTTTTGCTGCAAATAAGTGCTCGTTTATATGATGGTCAAACGCATGGAACCATTCGTGAGCAAGTGCACCACCGCCTGCATTTTTTGCAAGAGCAAGTGTTTGAGAGGCTGCGTAATAATGCGCTTGCACACCTTTTTGACCACCATGACCAAACGCAAAATTAAGCTTGCCGCGCAGGCCAATTGCTTTAGGTGGTAAATGCAGTATTTGTGCTAGGTCGGCCAGTGCATCGTAAATTAAGTTGGCGCTAATATAGCGCTCTTCTTTAGTTACCCATTTACCAACGACCATTGACCTAAAGCCGAAGGTATCTCTTATATCGCTAAAGTCGACTTGGTCGTCAAAGCGATAGTCGGGTCCTTGGCGAGTAAAGCCACGTTTTAGTCTGTTAGGGTAGTTACGCATTGCAAGTTTCATATAGTAACGAATTTAATCTAAGTAACGTGCTTTTACGTGCTCGGGCATGTGTTGGGTTTGTTTTTGTATTAATTCATTAAGCGTATTATAAAGTGGTGCGGGATTTAGCTGCTCTATTAAAAACAAACTATGCGCTACAGCCTCAAGTGTGGATAGGCTGTCGGCCCGAGGGGCTTTACGAATAGCATAACGATTTTTAGGTAGCTGTTTAAAACTGACCGTTTTAAATTGATTTAGTAATGTGGTGAGCTGCAAAATTTTGTAGGCTTTTTTCCATGTGCCATCAACCACGATTAAATGGGTAATGTTTTTTACACTGGGTTGCTCAGCGTTATCGTCTAAATTTATAGCGTTTTCGTTAGGGTAGAGTAAAACAGTTGAGCTTATTGGCAGCGTTTTTAGTATGGCAAAGTCATCATTATTTTCGCCTTTGATTATTTGGCAATCAGTTAGGCATAAATTGAGTAGCTTAGCGGTATTTTTTGCTGTTTTTTCTTCGCTTGGGTGCTGTAGAATAATAACCGTAACTTTGTTGTTTATATTTGTAATTGCGTCGCAAATACAGGTATTTAGTGCAAAGTTACAATGAGTACAAAGTGTGCGTGCCATTTAATAAACTTTTTGTTGCCAGTATGATCTTCACAATTATACATTTATAAGGTAATTAAGTTGGTTTTTTTACGCATCGATATAATGTAGCAACGTGGTTCAATGGATTCGACTACTTCAGTTAAGAGATAATCAACTTAACTGGAGATTGATAATGACAAAACGCAAAAAGTATTTCAAAGAATTTAAAGTTGATGCTATCGCACTAGTTGTTGAACAAATCTACTTTGGTATGGCCGTTAAAGCTATGAAACTTGAAATAAGTGACAGAATTAATAATCAGTAGAAATAACTATCTTTGAATGTTGTAACAGTAATTCAAAATGCTACGTTTATTTTTAAAAACAAGACATTGAGAATACAGGTAGACAAAAAAGTAACGTAACCGTTGCTAAACTCGGTAAGTATAATATCGCATAGCTCACTAGATAGTATTTTGACAGTCATTCATATCTAGGTTTGACGCATAAAGCGCAATAGGTTTCTCGGACACATGTACGCGCGAAAAATAGGCTGTTAAGTAAGATTATTTATTAAGTTTAAGCAGCTGATAATACAGAATTGACTATTCAATATTATTTGGTGATTCAACGTTGAAATAATCCTGCATATATTTAACAAAAACTTTAATCTGATTAGGTATATATTTTGATTGGGCATATTGAGCAAGTATTTCGCCCTGATAACTGCCACTTACATGCCAATCAGGTAACAATTCCACAGCTTCATTAGACTCAATATCTCGCAATATTACAAAATCAGGAAACACCGAAATTCCTGTCCCATTCAATACCGCTGCACGTCTTATTTCACTATGATTAACAACAAATGAACCACTAACATTGACTACGACTTTTTGAGTGATATTAGTGAATTTCCATACTTGATCTATCGGGTTTTCCCCAAGGCATAAGCAGTTATGTTGAGCTAAATCGTCTGGATGAATCGGTTTACCAAATTTTTCCACATAACCTGTACTCGCACATAATATAAGCCTGCATTCGCCAATACGTTTTGCAATAAGGCCCTCAATAGGCTTATTAGTGAGGTGAATGAGTACATCAACTTCATCGCCAATAGGATCAATCATAATGTCGGTGACTTTTAATTGAAATGTAACGTTAGGGTACTTTTGAATAAAATCGAGAATCATAGGCATCAAAACCTGCTTAGAAAGAGCTTTGGGTGCAGCGACTATCAATGAACCAGCAACATTATTTTGATCAGATTGAGCTGCCGATACAGCCATTTTTTCAGACTCTAACATATCACGACAAAGCATAAAAACTTCCTGTCCAGTTGAGGTTAATCTCATATTCCTTGTCGTTCTTTCTAAAAGCTTTTCATTCAAGAAGCCTTCTAAGCGTGAAACAGCACGACTGATTGATGATGGGGATACACCAATATTTTGAGCTGCACTTGAGAAACTACCTAATTCTACAACTTTTACGAATATTGCCATCTCATATAAAAATGGTAGTAATTTATTTGTGTTCACAGCGCAATTATCCTTTTCATTTCAGACTGTTGTTTCACTTAAGGTACTTATAGATAATTCACAGGTCAACAATTTCGGATAATTTAACTAGGAAATAGAAGTGAGAAAGATCATAAGTATTAATGATGTACGTGTATTAGCCGACAACACAAGTCACATTTTAACCTTATTTAGTGGTGGACTAGATAGCTCTTATATTCTTGAGGAATTAAAAAATAGCAAAGCAAAAGTAACTGCATTAGCTATTGATTTAGGAGATGGTGTAGATGAATCAAGTTTAAAAAAGATAACTAATCACTTTGGGGTTGATTTAGTAGTGATTGATGCAAGGAAAGAATTTGTTGAACATAGTTTAGTATCTGCTATTCACTCACAAGCATACTACCTTGGCGACTATCCAGTAAGCTCATCACTATCTAGACCTATTATTGTCAAAAAAGCAGTTGAATTAGCTAATAAACTGAATTGTGATGCGGTAATCCATACCGCAAATCAATCACAAAATAGCTTGCGCCGTTTGAATGGTGCACTAGAAACTAGTGATTTTAAGGGCTATTACGGATCACCTTACGAGTTTTCAGCGATTACAAGAGAGGAAAAAACGGCTGTATTGGCAAAATCTGGACTACTCAGCTTCCAAAACCGAAATGTTAGTGGCGACTCTAATCTCTGGTGCAGAGAATTTGAATCGGGTATTTTAGACGATCCAGAAAACTTTACGATGCCTGAAAACCTATATACATGGTCCTTATGGAATCCAGATAACCACTTACCTGATGACAAATTAAAGATTACCTTCCACAAGGGATATCCAGTAAGCATCAATGATCAGGCGATTAACTTTATGGATATGATTAACTTTCTAAATATCCACGCAGGTTCATATGAAATTGGTAGATATGTTGGCTTCGATCACCTAGATGATGATGAAAAAGTATTAGAAATTCGTGAAGCACCTGCTGCTTCTGTATTAATGAATGCTTATAAGTTATTAGAAACAGCTATCCTTCCTACTGACGTATTAAAAACTAAATCCACGCACAATGAAATATGGACACAAGAAGCTGTTGAGGGGCGCTGGGAAAGTATGTTACAAAAAGCATCTTACGCATTTACTTCTTATACAGCTGAGTATATCTCGGGCTCAATAACATTCAAACTTTCTCGAGGTCAAGCGCTAGCTAATCGAATTGTTGCTCAGGCTCCAATGTATTTACGTGACAGAGATAACTGGGAAGTTAATATCACCAAAAAACGCAGTATTAGTGAAATTAGCACTCCAAAATTAAAAACCGTCATTGATCAAGTCGCGTAAGGAAATAATATGAACGGTATAACAGCGTACAACAGTATAGTTACAAAGCTTTCTGAACAACTTAATCAAAAAAAATATGTATTAGCAACGGCTAAAAGTGTAAATAAAGTACTGAACATAGATAGTAATGATGTTGCTCTATTCAAAGAGTGTTGGAACGAATTAAAACGCGATACTTATATGGCTGATGGTGGAAAATATCGTTATCGCCGCTATGGGGAACTTGCAAAAGAATCAAATAGCGAGGGTTTCGCAATTTTACCACATGCTCCATATACGCAGCCATCCTACATTAATTCTCTTAACGGAGATATTGAACGTCACTTCTATCCATTAACAGATGAATTCACTTCTTCGCCCGTATTAACGAAAGTACTTAGCTTATTGAGCAGTGTTTATGATTCTGCTGAAGGAAAAAAACAAGACTGGAGTATACGCCTACACCCTTATCGAATTAAAACAACTGAAGCAGAGCTGGGTCACCCTGCGCCAGAAGGGTTACATCGAGATGGGGTTACATATATTGCATCGATGATGGTTTGTAAGAATAACATTATTGGTGGTTCTACGTTACTCACTAACAATTATAAAGAGGCGCTTACAAGTGTAACTTTAAATGAAACACTTGACATCATCATGGCAGATGATGAAAAAACTATGCATCAAGTCTCCCCAATAAAACCAGCTACACGGTATAAAGAAGCATATAGAGATGTGCTTGTTATTGCCTTTACTCGAAAGGAGAAGTCTAATGGACTTAATAGCTAATACTTATAAAAAAGCGCGTTATAAATTTCCAATTACTGAGTTAATGCTATTGATGGTAGCCCTTTTTTGGGGAACTAGTTACGGCTTAACTAAAAGTGTACTAATTTACACTAGCGTATTACTTTTTATTGCACTTCGTTTTTCTTTAACTTTTCTTTGTATGTTGCCAATGGTTATCTCGGATTTCCGTAAAGGTTTGAATAACGACTGGAAAATTGCAATCCCTACGGGGTGTATTCTATCAGCCATCTTTTATTGTGAAGTATTTGGAGTCTTACACACAACAGCGTCAAATGCAGCTTTTCTAATTAGCTTATCTATCGTATTAACTGCACTTGCAGAGCCCATTATCAATAAAAAAAGGATATCAAAAGCTTTAATCCTCCTCACTGTCACAAGTGTATTAGGGATCTTCTTTTTAACTAGTAGTGAAGAGTTTGAATTGGTGTTAAATAAAGGCGATTACTTTATTCTATTGGCTGCGTTGTTAAGAGCATTAATGGTGACGACAACAAAGCGATCAACTGAAAATAAAAAGATAACAACGCGTTCTCTTACTGCTATCCAGTCATTCATCGTAGCAATCAGTTCCCTAATCGCATTAGCACTCTTTTCAACTGAGGCAGAGTTATCTATCCCAACTGTAATTGAATTCTGGCTGATAATGTCATACCTAATTATATTTTGTACATTATTTGCATTTTATATACAAAACTATGCAGTGCGCCGAACATCACCAACAAGAGTATCTTTATTAATGGGAAGCGAGCCATTATTTGGAGCCATTTTTGCCATAATTTGGCTAAATGAATCATTAACATTATTACAAATATTTGGCGGTAGTTTAATTTTTGTTAGTGTAGTAATTACATCGCTGCAAAAAACACAGTAGCCTAAAAACACTCCACTAATCATGTAAATAATTGAGTACCTTAAAAATGTTGTGGCTTAAGTAATACTGGCTACAACTTTATAATTTTCTATTTCGCTATGGAGGCGAAAGCGTGGTGGTTTATTATAAAGGAAATAGGCACATAAAAGTTATACTGTAATTTTCTTAGATTACAATGTAATGTTTACGTGTCTGTTTAAGATATTCATGGCCCATAATATGAAGTAGCTTTTAAAGATAAGAGTTAATATTAATGTGCTAGATTTAGAACCTGGTTAGAGAAAAACATTAGTGTTCACATAGGGACTCTTTAACCTAGAAAATGAGATGTAATTAAGTGGTAAAACGAATATAATTATCTGATTAAACTCCAAGATTCAAACTAAAAGTGTAACATCATAACTGTTCTTATAAAACAATGGCTTAATAACTGTTACATGTAACGAGGTTTAGATAAAAATGACAGAGATAAATATTGATACATCGGCATTAGAGAGTATGGAATCGTTATTGGGTGAGCAGTTTGCTGACACGCTTGATTTTTGTTGCGCAGAGTTTGAACGTTTAGGCTCTGAAGTTTTAGCAACTATTGGTAAAGACAGAGAAGCGGCTATTCGTCACTCTCACAGTTTAAAATCGAACGCGGCGCAGTTTGGCGCTTCAAGCCTTGCTGAAGTATCGCGTGTTATTGAGCAAAATTTAAACCTAGATAACTTAGCTGAAGCTATCGACGCATCTAATAGCTTAATGGCTCAAGTAACAGGCTCTCAAGCTAAGCTAAATGAATGGTTAGCATCTCGCTAATTATTGAAACTGAAACGTGAATTTATTTCAGTATTAAGTAATCAAATACACTGGCATTTTACGCCTTTACTAGGTTAGTCTAAAGGCTCACTAGGGCGTGTTGATCTTTCGGGATTGAATTTGCAACGAGTGTCTGGTTTTTAGGTTAGGCAGAGCCTATGCAGTGTGGTTTTTCCACATAAATAGGCGATAACAGCACATAAAAACCAAACACGCATTGCCCAGAGGGTTCTTCCTAGGGGCTATTTTCTCTTTGTTACTCAATTTTTACTTAGCCCATTAGGTTACAAATCTCGCGCCGCGATTAAATCGCCCCTAGGTTGAACAAATTTAATCCATAAAGTCAATACGCCCTAAAGAGGTAAAAATGTCTGATATTAAAAAGAGTCACAAATTAGAAGGTGTATGTTATGACATTCGTGGGCCGGTTTTAGCACAAGCTAAAAAAATGGAAGACGAAGGTCAAAAAGTATTAAAATTGAATATAGGTAATCCGGCTGCTTTTGGTTTTGATATGCCAGAAGATATGCACCGCGATATTATCCGCAACTTATATTCAGCCCAAGGTTATTGTGACTCTAAAGGCCTCTATTCAGCCCGCGTGGCTATTTATCAGCACTACCAACAACGTGGATTACATAATTTAGATGTAGATAGCATCTATATTGGTAATGGCGTAAGCGAACTTATTCAGATGATCACCCAAGCGCTATTAAATAATGGCGATGAAGTGCTTATTCCAGCTCCAGATTATCCACTTTGGACTGCTTCTGTCACGTTATCGGGTGGTAATCCGGTGCATTATTTATGTGATGAAGAGCAAGATTGGTTTCCGGACATTGCAGATATAAAAAGCAAAATAACATCTAAAACTAAAGCGCTGGTATTAATCAATCCTAATAATCCGACAGGTGCGGTTTACAGTGACGATTTGCTAATGCAATTAATTGATATAGCGCGTGAACATAAACTACTGTTATTGAGCGATGAAATTTACGAAAAGATTTTATACGATGATATAACGCATACTTCAATCGGCTCACTTTGTGATGATGTACCAATCATTACTTTTAACGGTTTAGCTAAGACCTACCGTGCAGCGGGGCTGAGAATGGGGTGGATGGTGTTAAGCGGTCGTACCTCAGTTATGGATGATTTACGCAAAGGTCTAGAAATACTGTCATCTATGCGTTTGTGCGCTAATGTACCTGCGCAATATGCAATTCAACAAGCGTTGGGCGGGGTGCAATCAATTGATAATTTAATTAACCCTGGTGGTCGCTTATACGAGCAGCGCGATATAGCATGGCGCGGGTTAAACGCTATTGAAGGCATTAGTTGTAAAAAACCAAAAGGCGCACTCTATGCGTTTGCCAAAGTAGATACAGCACTTTTTAACATTAAAGATGATGAAAAGATGATGTACGATTTGCTAAAAGCCGAAAAGATATTACTTGTGCATGGCAGGGCGTTTAATTGGCCCGAGCCGGATCATTTTAGGTTGGTATTTTTACCAAGCAAAGATGATTTATCCGATGCGATGTTAAAAATGAAGCGCTTTTTTAAAGACTATCGCCAAGTATAGTTATTTAAAAAATAAAAAAACGAGCCAAATTTGGCTCGTTTTTTACTTTAGTCATGAATATATTAGCTAATACGCTTTATCTACACGTACCGTGTTGTCGTTCAAGTACACTAATCTTACATTATCGCCTTTGCTAAAGCGCATTGATTGGTCTTGATCTTGAACAACCATAAACTGATCGCCGTTTTCAACTTGTATTAATAACTCTACAAAATGATTTTGCTGATAATGACTTTGCTGCTGCCTATTATGCGCAACACTGCCGCCAATTACCGAGCCTAATATTGTTGCTACTGTGCGGCCGCTGCCGCCACCAAACTGGTTGCCTACAACACCGCCGAGTAATGCACCGCCGAAGGTTTTCCAGCCGTTGTTTTTGTCTTGAATGATTTCTTGTTCGGTAATATTGCGTACCGATTTTACGTCACCAAATAAAACTTGCTGCACAGGGACTGCTTTATTGCGCTCGTATTTAGCAAACGTAGGCGCACTTATTGTAAGTAAAGCGCACATCATTACAGTAATTGCTTTCATAACTTGCTCCTTTTATACCAACCTGCATAAATCTTTGATTAATTTAACGAATTAAATTGCGCTATAACGTCTTTAAAAATTTTTTATTTAGAACCACTAGATACAAAAATTTTTGCCTAGTACTAGCGTAATTTTCTTAACGTTAAATAGACCCCATATATAAGCCGATTGGTATTAGCTACCAGCCAAAGGTTGATTTTTCTTTCGTTTTACGAATTTCAGTTTCGTCTGCCCATTCAACTAGGCCGCTTTCCATATCCATTAGACGCATCGTAAATTTATAGTATACGTCTGACTTATCAGCATTTGATTTAACGATACTTGATAAATTTCCGTATAACATATATTGCGCGCCAATTTGTTTACCAAATGCAACTGCTGTAGCAGGGTTAACAAGGGCATCTTCGTTTTGAAAAGTTAATTGCTCACGTACTGACTCAACACGAGTCATATCTACAAAACGGAACTTACCGCTGCGTAGCATTTGTGTTGAGATTGAATCGGTGATTGATTCAGTATCAATGTGTTCACTGGTTTTGTTTTTAATACGCTCAACAAATACTACAGGGCGTTTATTAGCGGTCATTGTGCCAACAACGGGTGAGCTGAGTAATGAATCGGTCATTTGGCTCGCTACTTTTTGTAAGTCAGTAGAGCCAAAATTAATATCGGTTGTCTCTACTGCTTGTGCATCGCCATAACTTACTACGGCTTTATTAGCACAGCCACTTAATACTAAAGCGCTCAAGCCAACTAAAGCGTAAGTTGATGCTGTTTTAAATTTGTTACTGATGATCATGGTTGTTTCCTTTAATCTTTAAATTCTTGTGATTCGGTAGACACTTCTCTTACTGCTAAAGAAAAGGTAACTGCATCAGAGCTTGGTGCTAAGCCCGGTAATTGTGTTTTTGCAAAACCAAATAAGGTGAGTGCTTGCCAAGGTGAGTGGTTGCCTTTAATAACAAAGCCGTCTTTATCAAACCAATTAAATTGATACTGTAAATACTGTGATTTTTTATACTGACTCGAAAGTGTCACTACCACATCGGTTAACTGGTTTGTTTGACGGGTCTTTATGTCAGTTATAGTCAGCTTTTTACTTAAAGCTGGGTTATCAACACGTAATTGCTCATTAAACTGGCTTTTATTTTGTTCAACAGAAATACCGGATGTAATCGGTTTACTTGAACATGCACTTAGCATTAGTACTGCTAATAATGGCGCTATGTATTTCATGATGGCTCCTAAAGTTGAACTACGTGGTAATTAAAGTAGTTATTGATAGAGGTTAAGTAAATTAACGTTAACCCTTGCTTACTAATGGTGAAATTTATAGGCGCTTGTGTGCCTATGTGCAGAGAATGCTCACCTGTATTTAGGTTTTGCCTTGCAACACTTATTTGATTTGGAAGCGTAAGCCAACTGCGTGTATCAGCTTGCTCAGATGCCAAATTATAAATATTGGCAATTATGTTACCTACATCACCGGCGCTGCGAGTAAACTCTGCACGCACTTTTTCTTTTGCCACTAACCTAAGTACTTGACGGGCTACTTTTGCAGGTATTTGATCTTCTAATGTTTTGGCTGCAAGTGCTTCAATGTGTACCAGTGGACTAAGCGTTAAGCTTTGTGCATCAATGTTTATGGTGTTAAGACGGCGCACATAGGCGTTATCTTTATATACCGGCATTGCTAGGCTATAAAAGCGTGCATCGCCACGTGATGAATAAATTGGTAAGCGCAGTTTAAATTCATCTTGTTTTGGTACTAAGCCTTGTTCAAATAAAACAATCACTTCGCCTTGTGATGAAGAAATAGTTGGCGCATCACTAAAACGTTTTTTGAATTCACTTAAGTCTTGCGCAAACCCTTGTTTTTTAGCAAGGCGTATTACGTCCTGTTGTAAATAAATATTGTTAGGTTGTATAGCGAGTGCTTTTTTATAATCAATATAAGCATCGTCGTATTGTTTAGCACTTTGGTAAAGCAAAGCAGATAAGTAAAACGTGTAGGCATTTTGATAGCCATTTTTTACATCTCTGGTTACATTGTTCATACTCGGGTAGTGCTGTTGCGCTTCTTTTATTGTTGAGTCTACTTCAGTTTGATTTTCTGCAAGTGCATCAACTTGTACTTTATTAGCTCTACGAATTTCTACTAAAGCGCCTTCAATATCATTTTTATATACATAGTTAAGTGCTTTATAGCTATGAAGCATGCTCATTTCGTAAGCAGGTGGAACATAGGTAATGGCTGAGTCGTTAGTAAATAACGCATTACTTTGTTCAAGCCCTGCACTTACCTGTATTTTGGCGGCTTCACGTTTTTTTTGCATTTGCGTATACACATTCTCGAATTTGCTTTGTGCATCATTTGCTGTATTCGCTAAGTCGTTTAAACGAGCTTGCTCGAGTTGGTTGAGTAAGTAGCTGCTGTGCAGGGTGCTATTATTAGCAATAAGGGATTGCGCTTCTTCGATATTATTTTTCTCGATCGCATTTCTTATTGGTGTCATTTGCGTGGCATAGTCATTAAATAGGTCACTAAAACCTATTGTGCTACACCCACTTAAAATAAAACAAAAGCTTAAAGTTATACTTAGGCGCACTGCGCACTCCTCTTAATTTACCTGCATACATTAACATATTATTTTTAGCTAAATGTGTGAAATATTGTAAAAAATCGTAGAGTAAAATTGCCTGCTAATCTAAAAATATAAGATCACACTGGTGAACAAAACGTGAATTCTATTAATTTTTATCAACTACACTGAAATAGTAATTTAGCTTTTACGGTCTAGCTATTTGTTATATCACTCAGAGGAAATAAAAAATGAAAAAGTTCACAGGTGCAGCAATGGCTGTAATGGTTGCAGGTTTAGTTGGTTGTAATGCTACAGAGGCAGAAACATCACCATCAAGTTCTGTTGCAAATAATGGCGCAACAACTGATCTAGTTCATTGTTACGATGCAAATGTGTGTGGCGGTCATAACGATTGTAAAACAGCTGAAAATGCATGTGCTGGTCAAGCATCATGTAAAGGTACTGGTTTTGTAGCTATGCCTGCAAAAGCGTGTGCTGACGTTGGCGGTAAAGTAAAAGATAAATGGGTTGGCAGTGTAGCTAAAGCTGATTTAGTACATTGTAATGATGTAAATGTATGTGGCGGTCATAACGATTGTAAAACAGCTAATAACGCGTGCGCTGGACATGCATCGTGTAAAGGGACTGGTTTTGTATCAATGCCAGCAAAAGCATGTGGTGACATTGGTGGTTCTGTAAGTAGCTAATACCAATTTTATTAAAAATATGATCTTTTTATCGCATTAAATAGCACACTTATTGCGTTATTTTCTTAGCGCTATAATAGATCACTAATTTAATGCAATTGGTATAAAAATTTATCGAACGCATAAAATAAGCCTGAACGATGTATTTTATTATTCAGGCTTATTAAGGAAGTTTATGACAAATCGTTTTTTAGGTTTTGGTTTAGGACTAAGAGCCCCTCATTTTGAGCAAATTATTGCAGAGAAACCAGCTGTAGATTGGTTTGAAATTATTTCAGAAAACTATTTTGTAGCCGGTGGAAAACCTTGGCATTATTTAAATAAAATCAGATCTGATTACCCCATTGTGATGCATGGTGTATCAATGTCGATTGGTAGCACAGACGCAATCAACAAAGACTATTTAAATCAGTTAAAAAACACCATTGCAAGAGTAGAGCCGCAGTGGGTGTCTGATCATTTATGCTTCACTCAAGTTGGCGGCATAAATAGCCACGATTTACTGCCAATGCCTTACACCAATGAGGCGCTTGAACATTTAGCTAATAAAATATCGCAAGTTCAGGACTACCTAGGCCGAGAGATGATTTTTGAAAATGTGTCGAGTTATTTAACATACAACGCTTCACAAATGAGTGAGTGGGAATTTTTAGCGCAATTACATAAGCAAACTGGCTGTAAGTTTTTAATGGATGTAAACAATGTTTATGTAAGTGCACGTAATCACGACTTTAACGCAATGGATTATTTATCGGCTATTCCGAGTACTGCTATTGCGCAAATTCACTTAGCAGGACATCAAGACTTTGGTACGCATATTATAGATACTCATGATGAAGATGTCCCAGATGCGGTATGGGACTTATATGCTCAGTATGCAAAAACATTAGGTCCTGTAAGTACTATGATTGAACGCGATGATAATATTGGCTCCCTTGATGATTTAATAACTGAGCTTGAGCATGCTAAAACGCTAGTGAAACCGTTTTGGGATATTAGAGCATGAGCGATTTAGCGAAGCTGCAACAACAGTTTATGGATTTACTGCAAGGTGAAAGTTCGGATATTAGCGAGCAAATTGCGCAGCAAGGGCAGTTAAATACACAACAGCGACTCTCTATTTATCAAAACGCTTATAAAATTCGTTTAAGAGCTGTTGTAGAACAAGATCACGAACAGTTGGGCATTTACTTAGGTGATGATTTATTTGAGATGATGGTTGATGGTTATTTAGCTTTATATCCTTCAACTCATACGTCACTACGAATTTTTGCAGATAAATTACCTGATTACTTAGCCACCAATACTCCTTTTAACGATTACCCCATACTTGCAGATATAGCCAAATTTGAACGACTATTGCTAAGCGCGTTTGATGCAAGCGATAAAACATTACTCAATGTATCAGAGCTTGAAAGTATTGAACCACAGCAATGGCCAAATTTACTATTAAAATTACATCCAAGTGTACAGTTAGTCGCGTTTAATACGTTGGCGGTTGAAAGTTGGCAGGCAATAAAAGAAAAGCAAACACCGCCAGAACCAATAGCCTCAGAACCTCGTTTTTGGGTTATTGCACGTGATATTGACAGGCGTACACAATATTTAAGCGTTGATGCACAAGAGCATCGCTTACTGAATCTATTAAAACAAAACACACCCTTTGCACAGTTATGCCAATCCTGTTTAAATGAGCTCCCTGGTGAGCAAATCGCTGGGTTTTTAATTACTAAAATTAATCAGTGGCTTGAATGTGGTTGGTTAATTAACGAGTAAGTTTAAACAACAATGTTTTTTGTTGCAAAGGAATTTTTTTGAAAGCCACCATATACACAATCATTGCTTTAATTGCGTTTGCCGCAAATTCTCTTTTTTGCAGAATGGCTTTAGCCGAAGGCTATATAGATGCTTGGAACTTTACAGCTATTCGCTTACTAAGTGGTGCAGCGTGTTTGGGCATTATAATGGCTATTTATACCCATAATTTAAAACGTAAAGGCACATTTAACCCCGCTATTATAAGTGACAGAGGAAGCTGGCAAAGCAGTATTAGCCTTTTGGTTTATGCACTTTGTTTTTCGATTGCCTACGTAGAGCTCGATACAGGCACTGGCGCACTTATTTTGTTTTCCGCTGTGCAACTTACTATGATTGGCTGGGGTATTTATCAAAAAGAGCAATTAAATGTGCTTCAGTGGTGCTCGTTTATAGTGGCGCTAGGCGGCTTTGTATATTTAATGCTGCCATCCGCTGCAGTGCCTTCACTGTTTGGTGCATCACTTATGGCACTCAGCGGTATAGCATGGGGTATTTACAGTATTCGCGGTAAAGTGTGTGTATCGCCACTGCGTACTACTGGGTTTAACTTTATAAGAAGCTTAGTGGCTATCCCTGTTTTATTACTTGTAGGTATGAGTTATTTAAAAAATATGAGTATTGAAGGGGTGTTACTTGCGTGTGCCTCGGGTGCGATAGCATCTGGGATTGGTTACAGTGTTTGGTATGTAGCTATGCCACTGCTTAAAAGTACCCAAGCTGCTGTTGTGCAGTTGTGTGTGCCGGTACTTGCAGCCATTGCCGGGGTTTTGTTTTTATCAGAGCAGGTAACAATGGAGTTTGTAGTCGCAAGCGCGTTAATTTTAGGCGCTGTGCTGGTATTTATTTTAAATAAAAAGAAGGCATAATATTATTTGAGCGAGCCTTCTTTTAGGGGGGGCTTACGTTTGTTACAAAGCGTGTATAAATAGCAGGTAAGTTATCAAGTATTGCCTGCTTGCCCTGTAGTTCACTGTTTTTTATACATTCAAAAAGTACTTGCTCGCTAAGTTTATTCACTAATAATTGTGATTGCTTAATATGGCTTATATGCCAAAGCTCAGGTGCGACGCCACCTAAATCATGCTGGTAAGGGCGATAAAAGCCAAACTTACCCAAGTTGTCATCAAGCCAGTTACTTAAAGGTGCAAACGGCCCACCTTGCAGGTATTCATCAGGTGCTAGCTGCAGTTTATAATCATCACTTACCGCAGCTTTATCAAACACATCTAAGTCAGTCCCTAAATGATGCCTGCTTGCCCCAGGTAGTGCAGAGTAGAGCATTATTGCTATACATTTATCAATCTCGCTTAGCTTAGTTAAATCTACAACTTCTTGCTGTTTATTATAAACAGGTCGACTACCTAAAAACTTATTATTCCAAATAATTGACTGACGTTCAAAGTCGCGAAAACTTGAGGCAATAGTAAGATCAAATCCCGCTTTTTGAGCTGCACTTTGCAGCGCTAAAAAGTCGCTAATAATAGCGCTGTGCAAGCGATGATTTTGTATATCAGTTAAATGTGTATCACTTTGCCCTGTAATACACATTATTGGTGTTGGTTGAGTGGCATCCATTATGTTAAAAGTTGCTCTAATATTTGCTCGTAAATGTTGGTAAGGGCTATTAAATCATCGGTACTTACGCATTCATCTACTTTATGAATAGTAGCGTTACGTGGCCCTAGTTCAATTACTTTAGCACCTGTTTGCGCAATAAAACGCCCGTCAGATGTGCCACCTGTGGTTTCTAGGTTTGTGGTTAAACCGGTTACCGATTTAATAGCATTGACTGTGGCATCAACAAGGGGGCCGTGCTCGGTAATAAAAGGCAAACCATTTACTATCCAACTTAATTCATAATTTAAGTTATGCTTTTGTAGAATGTCATTTACACGTTGTTGTAATTGCTCATGCGTTACTTGCGTACTAAATCTAAAGTTAAACTGTATTTCTAGTTCACCCGGGATCACGTTACCAGCACCTGTGCCGCCATTAATATTTGAAATTTGAAAGCTGGTAGCAGGGAAGTATTCATTTCCGTTATCCCACACCGTTTGGCTAAGTTCAGTAAGTGCAGGGGTTGCTAGATGAATTGGGTTTTGTGCTAAATGTGGGTAGGCTACATGCCCTTGTACGCCCTTAACGGTTAAAAAAGCGGTGAGTGAGCCTCTTCGACCATTTTTAACAACATCACCTAGTACATCTTTTGATGAAGGTTCGCCAACTAGGCACATATCGATTTTTTCACCGCGTGCTTCTAGCGTATCAATTACACGAGTCGTCCCGTTTACAAATGGACCTTCTTCGTCAGAAGTAATTAAAAATGAAATTGAACCTTTATGATCTGGGTGCTTAGTAACAAAACGCTCGGTTGCTACAAGCATTGCTGCAAGTGAGCCTTTCATATCGGCAGCGCCACGGCCATGTAAGAGACCGTCTTCTATTAATCCTGAAAACGGCGGATGTTGCCAATTTTTTTCAGGGCCTGTTGGCACCACATCGGTGTGACCTGCAAAACAAAAGTGCGGCGATTGTGTGCCTTTTCGAGCCCAAGTGTTAAGTGTGTCGGTAAAAAATAATGGCTCTATATTAAAACCAACCGCAGCAAGGCGATCGTTCATCATTTGTTGGCAGCCAGCATCTTCGGGGGTTACTGACTCTCGTTGGATTAGCGCTTGAGCGAGTGCAATTACGTCAACAGTCATTATTTAAAAATCTCATCGTATTGAACTGCTTTAAAACCTAAATGGTAGCTGCCATTGTTTACGAGTACCGGACGTTTGATCATTGCAGGTTGTTCAACTAACAGTGAAATAGCACTCTCTTTAGTTAAGCTTTGTTTTTGCTCATCAGTTAATGCACGATAAGTAGTACCACGTTTATTAACAAGCTGTTCCCAATCAAGCTTATCAGCAAAGTCACTCACCATTTGCTCATTCACGCCATCTTTACGGTAGTCGTGAAAAGTAAATTCGACATTGTTATCGGTTAAATATTTTTTAGCTTTTTTAATCGTGTCACAATTGCTAATGCCGTATAAGGTAATCATAGATTTAATTCTTCTTAATAATAGTTAATAGAGTGTCTTCACCCGCTTGTACCAGTGAGTGAGAGTAATGAAATGTACCAAGGTTGTGGCCATTTAGTAAAATTAGGCTAGCAAGCATAGGAGTATCAAGCTCTCGTAAATCAAAATAAGCAAGGCGTTGGCCTTTGATTATTTTGCTACCATTGAGCTGTGCTATATGAGTGTGTGTAATTGGTTGCGATGTTGAAATGGTTAAGTTGATTAACACTTTTAACCCATTTTTTGCTTGTAATATAAACTCCGTGCCTGCATTTTTTACCTGTAATAAAGTGCCATCAAACGGCGCTAAAATTTTATGGTTAGTTAGTTGCACTATAATACCTGGCCCAAGTGTGCCAAAGCGAAACAAAGGTTCTGGATGTTCATTTAGCTCCAGTACTTTGCCTGAAAAAGGGCTGGTAATATTAATGGCGTTACGAGGTATTTTGTTTTGCGCAATATATTCTACTTTTTGTGCTTTCATAATTTATTCAGCCACCACATTGTAGCCATCTTTTTTTAGTGCCGTAATAGCTTGAAGTGCAGTCTGCTTTTTTACAAGTATGTAATCGGTATCGTAGGTTGAAATTGAAAATATAGATATTTTAGCACGTGCTAATACGCCCGAAATATTGGCCATTATCCCGGTCAGCGAAAAACCAAGTGGGCCAACAACTTCAAGTGCTTGCCAATTTGGCTCTGTGTCTAGGCTGTTTATTTCAAAGCTACTAGGGCATACAATTGAAAGTTCGTCGTGGGTTTTAGAAATAAAAAACAACGGGAGTTTTAACAGCGCCGCAGGTATGTCGGCATCTATATCTAAGCTATGTATAGATAAAACGGTGCTGTGTAATTGTAATGTTTGTTTTGACATTAAAAACCTGCGAAACAGCAATATCGGTAGGTTTATAGTATAGATTATTAGCTTTAAATTAAAGGTGTAACAGTAACTAACCTGATAGTAAGTGAGTTAATTCCCGAAGGTAGAAAAACTTACCCACAATTTCTGTGGATAAGTATGGGGGTTGCAGGGTATAAATAGCCTAACTAGTTAATTATTAAATAAATAATAGCTAGGCTATAAAAAGCACATGTGAGTGTTGATGTTTAATTAAGTGCTTCAGCTTGTGCTGCTTGAATGGCCGTTAGTGCAATGGTATACACAATATCATCAACTAATGCACCACGGCTTAAGTCGTTAACAGGTTTGCGCATACCTTGTAGCATTGGACCAATACTTATTAAATCAGCGCTACGTTGTACTGCTTTATAGGTAGTATTGCCTGTATTTAAATCAGGGAATATAAATACAGTCGCTTTACCTGCAACAGGGCTATTAGGTGCTTTTTTAAGTGCCACGTTTTCCATAATGGCTGCGTCGTATTGAAGTGGCCCATCAATGATTAAATCAGGACGCTTTTGCTGCGCTATTTTTGTGGCTTCGCGTACTTTTTCTACATCAGCGCCCGTGCCAGACGTACCCGTACTGTAACTGATCATAGCTACACGCGGCTCTATACCAAATGCAGCAGCAGAGTCGGCAGATTGAATAGCTATATCTGCAAGTTGTTCAGCATTAGGGTCGGGGTTAATCGCACAGTCACCATAAACTAACACTTGGTCAGGCAGCAGCATAAAAAACACGGATGATACTAACGATGATCCTGGCGCTGTCTTAATTAACTGCAGTGGTGGGCGAATTGTATTGGCAGTGGTGTTTACTGCACCCGACACTAAGCCATCTACCTTACCTTGCTCAAGCATCATTGTGCCAAGTACGACGTTATCTTGCAGTTGCTCTTGCGCGACTACGGCAGTTAGACCTTTGCTTTTACGAATTTCGACCATAGGCGCAATATAATCATTAATGATGCTTTTAGGCTCAATAATACTTACGTGTTCGTTAAGCTCAATCCCTTGTTGCTCTGCAATGCGCATTATTTCTTCGCGATCGCCAAGCAATATAGTTTTAGCAATGCCGCGTTGGCCACAAATAGCAGCCGCTTTAATGGTACGAGGTTCATTGCCTTCTGGTAGCACAACTGTTTTTCCGGCTTTACGGGCTTTGTCTGTTAACAAGTAACGAAATGCTGGAGGCGATAATTTACGTGTTTTACCTACGCTTTTTGCTAACGTGTCTAACCAGTCAGAATCAATATGTTCAGCGTTATGATCTTTTACTTTTTCAATTCGTTGGTCGTCGTCGTTTGGTACTTCCATATTAAAGTTATGCAGTAATAACGAGGTGCGCCATGTATCGCCATCAGTAGCGAGTATAGGCAAGCCAGTTTGCATAGCTTGCTCACACAAGGCCATAATACGTGGCTCTGGCTCAAAGCCACCGGTGAGTAATATAGCGCCAAGCTTAGTGCCATTCATAGCTGATAAACATGCAGCTACGAGTATGTCTGAGCGATCGCCTGGTGTTACCAATAAGGCACCTGGGGTAAAGTAATTTAAAATATTTGACACTGTACGCGCACAAAAAGTAATACGACGCAGACGACGATGCAGCATATCGCCTTCGTTAATTATCGTTGCTTTTAAATACGCGCTTAAATCTTTTACGCGAGGTGCGACTAAGTCAAAATCCCAAGGGATTGCACCAAGTAGCATAAACGGGTTTTTTCTAAAAATAGGTAACGACGCTAAACGATTTAATTCGTTTTCAAGTTCTTCTGGTTTGTATGTGTCAACTAAATCGGCGCGAGCGCGGCCCTCTTCATCAAGTGGCGCATTTACTTTATTAAAAATACAGCCAAGTACGCGAGGGTGATCAATTCCACCATAGTTACCCGCTGCGATTTCAAGGCGGTCTTCTATTTGTGTAATGCTGTAATTACCGGGGGTGAGTACAAATACAATGTCGGCGCCAAGTGTTTGTGCAATTTCACGATTTACACGTCCAGCGTAAGGTTGACGACGAGTAGGGACCATACCTTCTATGATGGCTACTTCATCGTTGTTTATTTTGCTCTCAAAACGCTCAACAATTTCCTCTAGTAGGTCGTCACCTTTGCCATCGCCAATCATTTGCTCTGCGTAATCGAGTGCAAAAGGTGTAGGTGGGTTAATCGGTGAGCCTTGGGTAACTATTTGCGTTGATTTTTCAGGGCCCGTTTCACCCGAGCGGGGCTGCGCAATTGGTTTAAAAAAGTTAACTTTAACTGTTTTTTGCTCAAGAGCGCGGACTAAACCAACAGAGACAGAGGTTAGACCAACACCTGTAGAGACAGGAATTAACATAATACGACGCGCCATATTAAAGCTCCTTTGCTATGTTTGCAGCATCAAGTGCAATAACCCACTCTTCATTTGTGGGCATGACAACGGCTTTACTACGTGCCTGTGAAGAGCTAATAATACCTTCTTGGCCAAAACGAGCATTAAGATTAGCTTGTTGATCGCAATCGAGTCCTAAAAAGGCAAGCTGTGAGATTACTTTTTCACGAATAATATCAGAGTTTTCGCCAATACCGCCGGTAAAAATAATCGCATCAAGGCGTTGTAGTGGTACCATATAAGCGGCAATTTGTTTTGAAAGACGGTAGCAAAACATATCAAGCGCGAGTATTGCTTTTTTATTACCGGCAACAGCCGCTTCTTCGATTGTGCGACAATCATTAGAAAGCTCGCTGATACCTAATAAACCACTTTTTTGATTGAGCAAGTTATCTATTTGCTGTGCAGTGTAATCGAGCTGCGTGGTTAAAAAGTTAAACAGGCCTGGATCTATATCGCCACTACGGGTGCCCATCATTAGGCCCTCTAGTGGTGTTAGGCCCATACTGGTATCTACACTCTTACCATTTTTAATAGCACACACTGAACAACCATTACCTAAGTGGGCACTGATAAAGTTACTTTGCTCAATAGGTTGATTAAGTAGTTTTGCTGTTTGGCCTGCAACATAAAAGTGGCTTGTGCCATGAAACCCATAACGTCTAACGCCAAATTCTGTATATAGCTTATATGGCAGTGCATAAAGGTAAGCTACTTCATTCATCGTTTGGTGGAACGCAGTATCAAATACGGCTATTTGTGGTAAGCCTTCGAACGATGCCTGTGCAGATGCAATGCCTAACAAATTAGCATGTCCGTGAAGTGGCGCAAGTGTTGCTGCCTGTGTAATACCCGCAATGACCTTCTCGTCAATCAAAACAGATTGCGTAAAATGCTCGCCGCCGTGCACAACACGATGACCCACAGCAATAAGTTGCTCATCTAAGCTATGATCTTTTATTAGGCTTACTAACGTATCTATTGCCTCTGCATGGGCTTGACCTGCTACTAAGTTAATGACAGTTTTAGCGCCGTTGAATTTATATTTTATAGAAGGAGTTGTTGCACCTAAGCGTTCTGCTAGACCAGATATAATTTCGTGGCCCGTGTTTGCATCAATAATGGCAAATTTTAAGCTGGAGCTACCACAATTTAGTACTAAAACGTGTTGTGACTTAGGGGAGGTTGTTGGCATAAATTCATTTCCATAAACAAAATTTAGTAAGTGAACGTGAAACATTAATCGTTACACTCAGAGTGATAAATAAGGCTAAAACATTTAATTAAGCTAAACTAAAATGTAGCTGAATCAATGCGAAATATTTTACCCCAGTTATGGAATTTAGTTTAGTGTTTTGCACACTTTAACAGCAAAATTAAGCACTTTTACTGAGAAAGTAAAAGCCCTTAAAATTGTGTTACACTTTAGAGATAATCAATTTAGTATTGTGTTTTAATAGAGTCACTGTGAGGAGTCATGATGCAAAAAAGTGTGATGTCACAAGTACAAACAGGGCGGTTGTATGCAAAACAATGGCCAATGAGAAAAGAGTTAGCACCTCTATTCATCGAGTTTAAGGTTATTAAAGCTACTGATCTTGCGATCACAGTTATGCCTATTTTAGCCATGCTTACGTTATTTTTTCAGCTGAATTACCTAGGTCCAGACTTCTTACCGCAAGCTATTGCGAGTGCTTTATTTTTTATCTCGTTACCGTTACAAGGGTTGTTATGGCTAGGTAAGCGTGCGCAAACACCTTTAGAGCCAGCCATGCAAAAGTGGTATCACGAGCTTTATACAAAAATGGTTGCCAACGGTTATCAAGCGCAGTTAAGCGAAAAAAAGCCTCGTTATTTGGAGCTTGCGAGTCTACTTAAAGACATGTTTGATAAAATGGATAAAGCGTTTACGAAAGAGCAATTTTAGACGTCGTTAAACTTACGCCTAAATAACCCCAAATTTGATTATGCAGTTTTTGTAAACTGCGTAATGTAAAATGACAAGGTGACAGTATGCTCGCCTTTTTCCTTAAGTGCTTCCCAATGTTCTGGCCTGAACTTCCATGCAAATGGCGTCATCATTATTAAGTTTTTAATATCAGTAAAGCTAAGCGCGACATGCTCTGTTAAAAGAGCTTGCTCTGATTTTTGAAACCCTTTTGGCGAAGATATTTCAGTATGTTCGTTTACTTTTGAATATATATACGACTTTAACTCTTTTAAATGACAAGGACCTGGGCTTGCAACCACTAACGTTGCACTTTGATTTGCAAGGCGCTCAAGCTCTTGCTCAAACAAAGGTGCAAATACGCTAACAAGTACATCAGCAAATTGGCTTTCAAAAGGCGCTTGGCTAATTGATGCCACACTAAAGTTGCAATTAGGGTAGCGCTTTGCTGCATATTTAACCGCAGATTTTGAAATGTCGACGCCGTACACAACTGCGTTTGTTTTACTTGCTATTGCTTGAGTATAAAACCCTTCACCGCATCCCAAATCAATAATAGTATTTGCACTTATATTACTGATTATGTCGCTAAGGTTTTGTTGCAAAAAGCCATAATAGCCACGCTCTAAAAATGCACGCCTAGCTTGTACCATTTCAAGCGAATCGCCTGGTTGTTTTGAGTTTTTTTGTTGCACAGGCAGTAAATTAACATAGCCCTCTTTAGCAACATCAAAGCTATGGTTGTTAGCACAACGAAGTGTTGAATCAGTTTTCAAAAGTGCGTGGTTACACAGTGGGCATTGATATTGTAGACTCATGAGTCTAGGTAGTCCTTATCGTAAAAAGTTTTTACCCAATGCGGGCGATAGGTGATCATAACTGTTATAGCCATACCGTTGAGCATTGCTTCAGGAAACCAAATTATGGCACTTAAATAAACGTAGTTATCTGCGAGTTCTTGCCAATTGTATTGCCCTATAGCTAAGTAAAATAAAGCACCTAGGCTTATTTTTATACAGGCTATAACCCCTGCAGTTATGAACGCACAAACAAATATATAAACAAAAAAATGACGAGGTAAATACTGGTAACTAATTATAAAGCCAAAGTAGCTTAGTAAAATAGGAATAAACGCACCAATAAGCAGTTGAACTGGTAACAGTTCAAGTTCAATTTGACCAAATGCAGTCAGTAGGGCTGTGGCAAGTAGGCTACTTAAAATAGTCAATCGCCAGCCTAAAATTAATGTTGCAGCTGTAACGCCTAATATGTGTAAATCGAGGCCAGTTAAAATTCCTGCTTTTATTCGCCAAAGCACTGCAAACACTAACGCACATGCAAGCACGCCAGTTTGACGGGCTGGCGTATTAAGCAATGTTTTATATGTTTTTTTATCAAAGCTTAGTAGGGCAATAATAATTACAAGGGCCCAAAGTAGCCCTTGTATTGTTATGCTGAGCATAGTAATTACTTAAATGTTGACCATATAGGGGCATGATCTGAGGGTTTTTCAATACCGCGCAGTTCGTAATCAATACCAGTATCTATACAGCATGCTGCAAGCTCATTAGTTGCAAGTACTACATCTATTCGAAGTCCTCGGTTATCTACAAACCCCTTAGAGCGATAGTCAAACCATGAGTATTGATCGTCTGTTTCTGGGTTTTGTTCTCTAAAGGTGTCTTTAAAGCCCCAATTAAGTAATGTTGCAAGCCATTCACGCTCTACCGGTTGGAAAGAACATTTACCCGTTTTTAACCAACGTTTAGCATTTACTTCACCAATACCAATATCTAAATCGGTAGGTGATATGTTGATATCGCCCATAACAATTATATCTTGATCGGGTGTATGGTTTGTTTCAAGGTGAGTCATCAAGTCAATATAGAACTGGCGTTTATAAGGAAATTTAGTTTCGTGATTGATATTATCGCCTTGCGGGAAATAGCCATTCACTACGGTTAAATCACGGCCGTTTTCTTGCTCTACAGTAACGCTTATCATGCGTTTTTGCGATTCCTCTGTATCGGTAGCAAATCCTTTTAAGACCGATTTAGGCTCTTTCTTGCATAACATAGCCACACCATAATGTGCCTTTTGACCATGGTAATAAACGTGGTACCCCATTTTTTGCACATCTTCTAGTGGGAACGCCTCATCATGAACCTTAATCTCTTGCAGTCCAATCACGTCTGGTTGATGTTTATCGATAATTGCTTGTAATTGATGAAGACGAGCACGCAGACCATTGATATTGAAAGAAATCACTTTCATTGAATTTACCTTAAAATTGGTTCTATTTAATGCACTAAATTGTATCAGTATTTACGCGTACATAACATGACTGAAATGGATAAAATCGCTGCATAATTGTTGACCAAATGGTGTTTAAAGTTTAAACATTGTTAATGCTATATTAATTTGTTAAATAAATAAAAAATTCAATTGATATCTAAAAAGCAGGTTATATAATGCGCGAAATCACTCAATAAGCTCGTTCAAATAGGATCTCACATGAAAACACAACTAATTTTAGCTGCAGCACTTTTAGCATCAACTACGGTCTCGGCACAAAGTAATTCGTATTTTAGTAAAGATAATAAAATAGAATCTAAATTGTGTGTATTAAGTGCCAATGAAGGCTTTTCTGCCGCTCGTAAAGAAGCAGCCCAGCATGGTGTGTTTTTATCACGCTTTTCACAAAGTATTTTGTGTAATGGCGAAGATATTCGTGATATTGCTAAAAAAGGAACAACTACTGAAGTGATTAAAACTAAAGTTGAAGTGTTTGCTAAAGACACTCAACAAGAAACACAACTGTGTATGACTGCTTTGAAACAAGGTTTAGCGCCAGTTCGTCAAAAAATCGGTAATTTAAACTCTCTAAAGTGTAATGGTCAAAAAGTAACTGATTTTGTAAAACGTTATCAAAATGCGGCTATTTAATAACACAAAAATTTGAAAAGCATGCCCAGTATATTTATATATACTGGGCTTTTTTTTGCAAAAATTACAAAGCACTTTGCAAAGTTTTCAGATATAACTTATTGAAATTGTTTGTTAAATGCTCTTTTTATTTGTAACTATTTGATTTTAATTAGTTAATTAACATTGGCATCCGAATTGTATTAGCTAAAGTGACATTTATTTAATTACAAGGACACGTCTTATGAAAAAGTTAACATTAGCAACAACAATTTTAGCATCTTTGAGCCTCGCGGCTTGTTCTTCAAATCAAGGCCTTGAGAAAATAGACAGTGATTTTGCAAGCCTGGACAATGACAGCGATGGCTACATTTCAAAAGTCGAAGCGGATGATGATAGCATCTGGGAGCATTTTTCGAATATTGATACCAATATGGATAATGAAATTAGCCGTAAAGAATTTAACGCCTACATGCAGCTAAATGCAGGTAAAGTGGCGACTGATAGTGACGTAAGTGAATCAGCGTTTAAAGCTGAAATAGCTAAGTTTGATAAAATTGAGAGTAGTTTTTCAAGTTTAGATAATGATAGCAACGGTTATATTTCGATTGCTGAAGGCAACGATGATGATATTTCAAATCATTTTGGTTATATGGATGAAAACCAAGATAAGCGCATCAGCAGAAGTGAGTTTAAGGGTTACATTAAAAAATACGGTAATGCTGTAGCCGAAGATGACGCACTAGAAGCAATTAAACGCAGCTAATTTTTGCTTTTAAAATAATCAAGTTAGAAGCCAGTGATTGTCACTGGCTTTTTTGTGTTTTAAATCTAGTTATTTGGTAGATATATTTTCCTAGTTTGGTGTTGTTCTGTCATAATAGATGGCTGTGTATTTTTATTTGTTAAGAGTGTGTATGGCGGGTCGGCGAATTAGTGATGAACAACTAGTTGAGATCATTGAAGCAGCTATTTTTGTTGCAGATAAGCCTGTTAGTAAGCGCCACCTTAAAGACGTAGTATTAATAGATTTAGCTATTTCTATGGCGCGAATAAACGACGCAATAGATACTATACAAGAACATTTTCAAACTCGTGGTATTCGTCTAGTCGAGGTTGGTAGTGGTTATCGCTTTCAGGCATGTAGCAGTTTAAGCCCTTGGTTAAATAATTTGTGGCAAGAACGTGCGCCTAAGTATTCACGTGCTTTACTGGAAACATTATCGCTTATTGCATACAGGCAGCCCATTACACGTGGCGAAATTGAGCAAGTAAGGGGAGTTACTACGGGTTCGAATATTATAAAAACCTTACTCGAAAGAGAGTGGGTTAAAGTGGTAGGGCATAAAGAGGTTCCGGGTAAACCGGCTTTATATGCAACTACTAAACAATTTTTAGATTATTTTTCGTTAACAGGTTTAGATAATTTACCAGCGCTGCCAACAGAGCAGCAAAGTAAAATTAACCAGTTATTAAGTGATCCTTCTGTGAGAGAACCATCCGAATGAGTATACAAGGTGAAAAGTTACAAAAAGTCCTAGCCCGTGCAGGCGTAGGCTCGCGCCGTGAAATGGAAAAATACATTGATGCAAACCGCGTTAGTGTAAACGGTAAAGTGGCAAAGTTAGGCGACCGTGTTGAGGAAACAGACTTAATTCGTGTTGACGGACACACTGTGAAAATTGAAGAAAAAGCAGATAGAATTTGTCGTGTAATTATGTATAACAAACCAGAAGGTGAGCTAAGTACACGTAAAGACCCAGAAGGGCGTCGTACTGTATTTGACCGACTTCCTCGTATTGATGGCGATCGTTGGATTGCAGTAGGCCGCTTAGACGTTAATACATCAGGTTTGATGCTGTTTACTAATGATGGTGAGTTAGCAAACCGTTTAATGCACCCAAGCTATGAAGTAGAGCGTGAATACTCTGCACGTGTATTTGGTGAAGTAACCAACGAAACGGTTAAAAACCTACTACGTGGTGTTGAGCTTGAAGATGGCCCAGCCAAATTCACGACTGTAACCCCAATGGGTGGCGAAGGTGTTAACCGATGGTTTAACGTAACGTTAAATGAAGGGCGTAACCGCGAAGTCCGCCGTTTATGGCAATCTCAAGATGCGGAAGTATCTCGTCTTATTCGTATTCGTTACGGTAAATTGGAGCTAGATAAGCGCGTACCGCAAGGTGGTTGGATGGAGTATGATCTAGAAACGGTAAACTATTTACGTAAAACCGTTAAATTAGGTCGCGAGACGCAGACTAAGCTTTCTGTTATGCCAGAAAAGCGCAAAGATAAACGCGCTAAAATCAACCAAATCCGTAAAGCAGTTAAAAAACACAATCAACGTGTTAAGCCGACTAAACGTAAATAGTCAATTAGTTATTTATTTAACACAAAAAAGCCGCTAATTGCGGCTTTTTTAATGTGCTTTTAAATAACACAGGACTTAGGCTGGGTTATTTTTTTACCTGAGCATCTAACGATTCGCCATTCACTTCACTAGAATCGTCACTCATTAGATATAAATAGGTAGGCATTAAATCCTCTGGTGTAGCAAGCGCGTCTCTATCTTCACCTGGATATGCAGCCGCTCGCATTGAAGTGCGCGTAGCACCTGGGTTAATACAGTTTACACGAATGTTTGTTTTACCTACTTCACATGCCCATGTTTGCATCATGCCTTCTACTGCAAATTTCGAAATGGCATAAGGTCCCCAAAATTCACGGCCTTTGCGACCAACACCTGATGATGTGAATACGATTGATGCATTATCAGATTTACGAAGAACCGGAAACAAGGCTTTAGTGATCATCGCTTGTGCAGTCACGTTTACTTTCATTATGTTTTCGAACGTAGATGAGCAAAAATGCTCAAGTGGGCCAAGCGAGCCTAAAATACCGGCATTATTAAGAAGCCCATCTAGGCGGCCAAACTGATATTCAATCGTTGCGGCAAGGTCGCGGTAGTTTTGCTTCGTTGCGCCTTTTAAATCCATAGGCACAATTGCAGGTTTAGGATAACCTGCATTAACAATTTCATCGTAAACACATTCAAGTTTATTAGTTGTTTTACCTAATAAAATAACCGTAGCACCATACTTTGCATATGTAATGGCTGCTACTCTACCAATGCCATCGCCGGCGCCTGTTATTAAAATAACTTTATCTTTGAGTGCGTTTTCAGCTGCTTGATAAGTGTGCATAAAAGTACCAAATTGTATGATTTTTTTAATTTTAACATAGCAAAACGTGAAGTAATCGAATTTATTGCAAAATTAGGTGGCGAAAATAGAAACTTTACGTTAAGTTTAACTGGTCTAATGTCTCATTAATAACCTGATTACATTGTTTTAACTTAATACACTGATTAAACACACTATAAAAATAAAATATGTGCGGAGCCAACAATATGAAAAAAATGCTACTTTCACTCTCGGTTACAGCTGCTTTAGCAGGTTGTGGCGGTGGAGAAACGTTAAAAGATGTTAAAAACGACACAGCCCCAGTTATTCCAACGGCAACAGTAAGTTTTGACCCTGCTAATGGAGTTATATCTGTTCCAAACGATTTGTTAATGAGTGGTACCCAAGACGGTACATTAAACATTCCTGGTGAATTAGATGATGATAACGTGTCTATTCCACGCACAGCTTATGCCAACCCACAATTGGCTCTAGGCGCACTTGACGGTTGGTCTTCGCAGGTTCCTTATAAAATTGATTTAACATTCCCACCGAGTGTGAGTTTAGATGAAGCGTCTGCTGGGGCTCCTGGTACGGTTAGAATTTTTGAAGTAATAATGGGGGCAAGCTTAACGGATGAAGAATGTTCGGTAGTAGCTGCAGGTACTGCTTGTAAATTAGTGGGCGAACTTACCTTTGGTGTTGACTTTGTTACTCAAGCTTCAGGTAATGCTGTTGCAATTGTTCCTCTAAAACCATTTAAAGCTGGTAGTTCATACATTAATGTATTAACAACAGGGCTTAAAGACTCATTGGGTCGCTCTATTGAGCCATCTTCAACTTATGGGTTAGTTAAACAAGAAGCGCCATTAATTACAGCAGCCCAACTTGGTTTGCAGGGCGCAGTTAATAGCTACGAAAATGTAGTTGTTAGTTCTGGAAATATTACGAAAGACGACATTATTTTCTCAGGTGCGATGACTATTCAATCAGCAGGACCTGTGCTGGGGACTATCAAGCAGTTGTTAGCAGTGAGCTTGCAACAGCCAAGTATGGCAACACCTGCTGTGCAAGTACCAGAACAACCAATGGTAAATGTACAACAAGTATTTGCTTCACAAGGTGTTGAAGTATCGCCTGCTTTTTCTGGTGTTCAATATCAAAAGGGTAGCATTATGCTTCCTATGTACCTAGGGACTCCAACAGGCACTGAGATAAGTGATTTAAACGATACATATTGGCAAGGTATGTGTGATAACGCGGTAGCAATACTTGGTTATAAAGCTGTTGCCGGTGATGCTTTTCCTGCAGAACCTATTAGTGAGAATGACGGGTTATGTTTTGCATTGAGTAGTGGACAGCTTCGAGATTTAGGTTTAGACAGCACGCGTCATTTAACTAAATATAATACCATTCCAAAAGTACAAAGCATGGCGAATGTGCCAGTACAATTAACAAAACCTATTTTACCAATTATTAACGGTGTTCGTGCGCAACTACAATTACCGGCTATTGAAATGCCAGAAAATGGCTGGCCTGTTGTAATTATGCAACATGGTATTACTACGCAAAAAGAAAGTATGCTAGCGTTAACTGCCCAACTTTCTATTCAAGGTTTTGCAACTGTAGCAATTGACCACCCAAGACATGGTGAACGCGGTATCGATGTTGATGGTGATGGAAGTGATGACTTTAATGCAACAACAGGTTCGGTACTTAGTTATATGGACTTGAGTTCATTACTTGTTGCGCGAGATAGCCTACGTCAATCAGCGGCTGATTTATTAGGCTTACGCTTGGGTTTAAACTTTATTAACGATACGACTATCAATAGTAAAGATGTTACCTACATCGGGCATTCGTTAGGGGCTATTGTAGCCCCGGCATTTATTGCTCAAGCTAATAGCCCAATGGCGCCTACTGTTGACCCACTGTTTAATGTAAATACAGTAGCACTTGCAAGTGGCGGCGGTGGCATAGCAAGCTTCTTACTTGAATCTGCTGCGTTTGGTCCATTTATTCAAGGTTCAGTACTTTCACAAGCTGGTACAACCGAAGCTGATGAACTTAATGTCTACCTACAAGGCGCTGCGCTTTCTAACTGTGGCTCATTAGTACCAGACATGGAAGCTTACTTAACATGTGGTTACAATGAATATGTTGCATCACTTACTACTGCGGGTGAAACGACTAAACTTACTAACATTCAAGGTGTATTTACACAGTTTGCATTTGCGGCACAAACAGCACTTGATAGTGGCGATCCAACTAACTACGCTGCCACGGTGAAAGCATTAGGTACTCCTGTTTATACTAATGTTGTTGTGGGTGATGGTGTTGATAACAAGCCCGACCAAGTGATACCGCCAATGGCAGCTAATAATCCTATTTCTGGCACAATTCCATTAGCTAACTTGATGGGTCTTGAAACAGTAAGTACTTCGCAAGCATTAAATGAAACACCTTCGAGCTATTTAGTTAAATTTACTAAAGGGCATCATGGTTCTATATTAACGCCAGCTCAAGATGCTGCAAAGGCTTCAACTGTTGAGGGCAGTGCTGCTGCTAATGCAGAAATGCAGCTGCAAGTAGCTACTTATTTAGCTGCACGTGGACGTATGTTATTAGTTTCCAACCCTGAGGTTGTGATTGATTAATAACCAGTAAAATAATTAACCTTTAAAAGCCACTGAAAAGTGGCTTTTTTTTGTTTTAAAGCATGTTAAATTAGCTGAAATTTATAAATGGAGAAACCAGTTGGAATTTTTATACGAGTACGGTTTGTTTTTTGCTAAAACAGTTACTTTTGTTATCGCTATCGCAATTATTCTAATGTTAATAGTTGGCGCTGCAGTTAAGCCAAAAGCTAAAAAAGGTGAAATACAAATAGATGATATATCAGAGCAATTAGAAGAACTTAAGGAAAGTTTTTTGCAAAATACGCTCGGTAAAAAAGAGCTTAAAGCACACCAAAAACAGATTAAATCGCAAAGTAAAAAAGCAGATAAAGACGAAGCTAAACCTCGTTTATATGTAATTGACTTTGTGGGCAGTATGGATGCACACGAGGTGGAAAGCTTACGAGAAGAAATAACAGCCATTATCTCTATTGCTGAACCTAGTAAAGACAAGGTCCTTATTCGTTTAGAAAGTGGTGGCGGGGTTGTACATGGGTACGGACTTGCTGCTTCGCAGCTACAGCGTATTAAAAATGCTGGCATACCCTTGAGTGTCTCAATTGATAAAGTGGCTGCCAGTGGAGGGTACATGATGGCATGTGTTGCCGATGAAATACTCGCTGCACCATTTGCAATTGTTGGCTCTATTGGGGTGATTGCTCAAATTCCTAACTTTAATAAAATATTGAAGAAAAATGATGTTGAATTTGAACAAATAACTGCTGGTGAGTTTAAGCGTACACTGACTTTATTTGGTGAGAATACGGATAAAGCTCGTGAAAAATTTCGCGAAGAAATTGAACAAACTCACGACTTATTTAAAACATTTGTGAGTACACAACGCCCAAGTTTAGATATAAATCTAGTTGCGACAGGCGAGCATTGGTTTGCAACGCAAGCTATTGAAAAAGGCTTGGTAGATGTTATAAAAACAAGTGATGATGCTTTATTAGAGCAGCAACATGAACGCCAAATCTATAAAATTAAATATAAAGTCAAAAAAGGACTGAGCGATAAGCTAGCGCTTGGCTTGAGTAGTGGCGTAAATAAAGTCGGGATAAACTTACTTTCTAAATTTAAGTCCCTAAATCCTTAGATTAGAATTTTTAACCTGAGAACAAGCTAATTATTTTTACTCGAAAAAAAACCTTGATGCAAAACATCAAGGTTTTTTATAACTCAATAGTCATAGATTATGAATCAATAGACTTATGATAATCTTCTAAATCTTTAGCTGCGTTAGGGTCATTGAATACGCTTTCATCAAGTTCACCTTCAGACTTGGCAACAACACAGGTAACCATACAGTCACCAGTAACATTTACCGCAGTACGGGTCATATCTAGCAATCTATCTACGCCAATTATAATAGCAATCCCTTCTACAGGTAAGCCAACTTGGTTAAGTACCATTGCCAACATTATTAAGCCAACACCAGGAACACCGGCTGTGCCTACAGATGCGAGCGTAGCTGTTAATATGACCATTAAATAGTCAGAAATCGTTAAATCAACACTAAACACTTGTGCAATAAATACGGTTGCGACGCCTTGCATAATCGCTGTACCATCCATATTAATGGTTGCACCTAGGGGGATAGTAAATGAGGCAACTGAGTTGCTTGCACCTAACTTTTTAGTCGCAGTTTCAAGTGTAATAGGCATGGTTGCGCTAGAGCTTGATGTACTAAATGCAAATAAACAGGTGTGCTTCATTTTAGCTAAGAAAATACGCGGGTTTAAGCCCGTTAGTATTTTTAATAGTAATGTGTAATTTACAAGCGCATGTAATAGCAGGGCCAAAACAACAACGCCAAAATATTTAGCTAGGCTCACAATTAAATTGAGCTCTATTGTAGTGAACAGCTTTGCCATTAAAAAGAACACGCCATATGGTGCAATGTTCATTAATAAAGTAACTAATTTTAAAATAACTGTGTTTAAGTCTTCAAATACATCAGCAACGCGTTTGCCTGCTTTACCACTTAGTGCCATAGCAATGCCAAATAGTAATGCAAATACAATGACTTGTAGCATGTTGCCTTTAGCCATTGCTTCAAATGGATTTGTTGGGAACATGTCTATAATAACTCTAGCTAGAGTAGGTGCTTCTTTTGCATCGTAACTCGCTTGAGAAGGTAAGCCAATTCCTTCCCCGGGATTAAATAATAAGGCTAGGGAGATTGCTACTGTAATAGCTATAGCTGTAGTTAGTAAATATAAACTAATAGATTTGCCACCTAAGCGTCCCAGTTTTTTTGGATCGCTAAGGCTGCAGGTTCCACAGACAAGTGAAACAAAAACGAGCGGGACAACTAACATTTTTAAGCTAGCGATGAATATTTGCCCACCCACATGAAAAAGGCCATCGACAAAAAATGCTTTAATTGGCAAAGAGAATAACCCAAGTGGTATTAGATAATCGTCTTCACCAGCTAAAATAGCCTGAAATATAAAGCCTACTATAACCCCTAACCCCATACCTATCATGATGCGAGTGGTTAAACTCATTGAACGGATTTTTGACATATACCCTAATCTACTTTTAATAAATTTTGTCATAGACTACCAGTCTATAAATATTTATACAGAAAAAGTTAGTATTTATTGAAAATTATTTTATACAAAAAAGTAATAAAAAACTGTGATTTTAAACTAGGTTATAGGTTAATATTAGGTAAATAACGTTTAGTTAATAATAACAACACTAGGGAGAGGTCAATGCCTTTAACGCGATTGCTCAGTATTATGTTACTTAGCTTTTTACTCATGGCTTGTGGCGGAGGTGGAACGCTTGAAAAAGATGGCACAGTGGGTGGTGATACTGATACCGACACAACTGTTTATACAGTAACCCTTCAAGGGTATTCTCAAACTAGTGACTCTGAATCAAATGCAGTAACTGCTGACGCGCCAATAGATTTACGTGTAACACTTAAACAAAATGATACCCCAGTTGCAGGTAGACGCATAACGTTCAGTTTAGCTGATGGTGTGGGTGAACTTAATCCAGAGTCGGCATTAACCCAAAGTGACGGTATTGCCACTGTTGAACTTTCTGCGGGAACAATTACTGGCGCGGGAGAAGTTACTGCGACGTATACTATTGATGGCGCAACGTATACAGACGTTTTTGATTTTCAAACTCAAACTGAAGTTATACCTAAAGTAGAGCTGGCCGTTAGTTTACAAACATTAAATGGAGGAGAGGCCAGAAATGTAAATTTTTTAACGCCCGCAATTGCACAAGCAATACTTCTATTAGACGGTGAACCAGCTGCTTTTCAGCTAATACAATTTAATCTATCAGGCTTTGGAACAATAAATCCGTCTAATGGAACAGCAATGACCAATAATGAAGGCATTGCTAAAATAGATATACTTGCTGGCACTGAAGCTGGTGCAGGAACTGTTTCAGCTACTTATATTACTGAAGATGGCAGTAATATAAACTCTAATGCTTATACTTACACTACAGCAGGCGACGCTCCTGTGCTGGGATTGTCGGAAGATTTTACGATTGATTTAAGCTTACTTTCGGCGACAACACTGGCACAAACGAGCCAGATTAGTGCAAGTGAAAGTGGTTTAATTAAGGCGCTTGTTCTAGATTCTGATAGTCAACCGGCGGTTGGAGAAGTTGTTACTTTTAACTCATCGCTTGGTAGTTTATTGCCCAGTTCAGGGACTGCACTGACTGACTCAAAGGGCATAGCTACGCTCAATTTGACATCAGGAACAATTGAAGGGGCTGGTATTGTTACCGCTCAGTTTGAAGCGGTTGAATCTACATTGGGCTTTTATACCAGTGGGGATGCGATTGATCCAAATCAAAGCAGTGCCGATATAGCATTTACAATATTCCAAAACTGCCCACCTGACTTCAAAACGACGAAGGATGTGAGTTTATGTGAAGAGACTGCCGGTATTTCTGGTGATTCAATTGGCATCCTTTATATTAAAGTTAATAAAAAGGATTCAACCATACCACTAACTCAAACTCTCGTTATGGCAACAACAACGATTGGCTCTATTTCACCTACAACGGGCACCGCAATCACCGATGTAAATGGTATTGCAATACTTGATATTATCCCCGGCAGAGATGTAGGGGCTGGAGAAATAACTGTTTCAGTATTGGGGAGCAGCATTACCAAAGCATTTCAGATAGCTGCTGTAGATATTGATATTACTATAACAAGCTCTTTAGCTGATGATGAATTTTTAGCCGCAGGTGCTACAGCACTAATTTCTATTGAAATTACTAAAGATGGTGAAGCCTATACAACCCCATTAAATGTAGAATTTTCATCAGGCTGTGTTGCAAGTGGTTTAGCTGTGATGGATGAAGCTGTTACCAGCATTGGTGGTTTCGCTCGTTCAACTTACCGACCTTTAACGTGTGTTGGCGGCGATATTATTACTGCAACAGTTGTTACTGGTGGTGATACTGTATCAGGTACGGCAACGATTAATGTATCTCCAGCTGATATTGGCTTCATCCAATTTATTGAAGTAACACAACCTGTTATTTCATTAAAAGGTACAGGTGGAGCTAACAGAAGTGAAATTTCAGAAGTTAGATTTAAACTAATTGATTCTAACGGTAATGCACTAGCTTCTAGAACTGTCGACTTTACATTATCCACTTCAGTAGGTGGAATTACGCTTAGTACCGCTTCGGCTATCACCAATAGTGCTGGTGAGATACAGACTACAGTTCAGTCTGGTGCAGTTGCGACGCCTGTGCGTGTTATTGCTTCAAGTAAAGATGATGTTGGTGGCGAAACTGTGGTTGTAACAGCGCCTTCGGATATTTTAGTTATAAGCACAGGGATTGCTGATCAAAATAGCTTTTCACTATCTCGCTCAGAGTTTAATACGCATGGTTTAAATGTTGATGGGACTTTAGTATCTGTTAATGCGCGCTTAGCCGATCATTTTAATAACCCGGTACCAGATGGCACTGCTGTAAGTTTTATTACTGAAGGTGGTGTTATCGAACCAAGCTGTACGACTACGAATGGCGTTTGTAGTGTTACGTGGACAAGTAGTAATCCACGCCCGTTTACCGATTCAATGTACGAAAATACAATTGCTCAAAAATGTGATGGTGGATTACCGTGTCCATTAGGTATTTTAAATAATGATCTAACATTAGATTTACCATTAGGGGGGCGTGCAACCGTTCATGCATATGCTATTGGTGAAGAGACTTTTTCAGACTTAAATGGTAATGGTTACTTTGATAGCGAAGACTTCTTTGATGATTTATTTGATATTCCAGAAGCTTTTATTGATAACAATGAAGATGGCACTTTTGGCGGTAAAGACTGTAACGATGGAACGGATCCTTGTTCACGTGATAACTCAACAGGCGATGAGTTTGAAGAGTTTGTAGATTTTGATGGTAATGGTTCTTGGACTACAGAGAACGGTTTATATAATGGTTTACTATGCCGTCAAGAAGACGAAACTGCTGGTATATGCAGCCGCCAAATGGTTAACGTATTTCAAAACCAAGAAATTGTAATGTCTGGTGATGCTGCATTCTTTAGGCTAATAACTTATGCCAATGATTGTGCTGCTATTACAGGCGTAACAGCGACTGAGGTGCGTGTAAATAGTGACCCTACAGGGCCTTTAGTGCGTAGTTCAACAGGCCAGCTAATGTGTGGAGTTGATTCAATAGACTTAACAGAAGCGACAGGAACTAATAGTGTTGGATTAACCGTGTTCATAGCTGATGCCTATAATAACCCTTTACCCGTTGGGAGTGAGGTAAGTATCGCCTCTGAAAATGGTATTCTAACGGGCACTAACAGTTATATCTTTCCTAATACAACAAGTTTTGTGCCTGTAGGTATTTCCTTTGGTATAACAAGAGAGCCAGCCGATGGAAGAAATGATATAACTGATGGTTTTTTAACAATTAGTGTTGAAGCTACATCGGGTCTTATTTCGTCAACTTCAATTGCAGTTACTGACGACGCTAAGCTATAATTTTATGATGTTTTAAAAAAATGCCAACCTTTAGGTTGGCATTTTTGTTTGTGTTCTATATATTCCACAACAATTATTCTAAAAACACCTGTTTGTTTAAATTAGCAACAGAAATTGTTCGTTTATTCAGTAAATACTGAAAAGTTTGTATTAAAAGCTTGTAACAACTAGTGTTTGTAGATATACCTATAAATATTCGCGCCGCTTAGAGCGGTAAACACATTTTTAATATTTGGTTAGAAATAGGCAACTATGGGCAAATCGCTAGTAATTGTAGAGTCACCTGCTAAGGCTAAAACAATTAATAAATATTTAGGTAATGATTTCATCGTAAAGTCTAGTATTGGACATGTACGAGATTTACCTACTTCGGGTTCAAGCAAAGCTAAAGTGCCGGCAACTAAAACGCCAGCAGAAGTTCGTAAATTGCCACCTGAAGAAAAAGCAGCGTATAAAAAACAACGAGATTATACCAACTTAGTTGCACGTATGGGAATTGACCCTGAACAAGGCTGGGAACCGCATTACGAAATATTGCCGGGTAAAGAAAAAGTTGTCCAAGAATTACAAAAACTGGCAGAAAATGCAGATCAAATATATCTCGCAACGGATTTGGATAGAGAAGGGGAAGCGATTGCTTGGCACCTTCAAGAAATCATTGGTGGAGAGCCTGAAAAGTATAAACGCGTAGTTTTTAACGAAATTACTAAAAATGCGATTCAACAAGCGTTCGAAACGCCGGGTGAGTTAAATACCGATATGGTTTTTGCTCAGCAAACGCGACGCTTCTTAGATCGCGTTGTTGGCTTTATGGTGTCGCCATTACTGTGGGCAAAAGTCGCTCGCGGACTTTCTGCAGGTCGAGTTCAGTCAGTTGCAGTGCGTTTATTAGTTGAACGTGAACGTGAAATTAAGGCATTTATACCAGAAGAGTTTTGGGATATTCATGCTGATGTTAAAAACACAGAGTCAGAGTTACGTTTAGAAGTAACCAAACAAGACGACAAGCCATTTAAGCCAGTAAATGAAGCTCAGGCTAGCGCAGCAGTTAAAAGCCTTGAGAATGCCGAATATAAAGTTGTTAATGTTGAAGAAAAACCAAGTAAGAGTCGTCCAAGTGCGCCTTTAATTACTTCAACAATGCAACAAGCGGCAAGTACACGTTTAGGTTATGGCGTTAAAAAGACCATGATGCTTGCTCAGCGTTTGTATGAAGGTGGTTACATTACGTATATGCGTACCGATTCAACTAATCTGTCAAAAGATGCAGTTGCTATGTGTCGTGAATATGTAACGGAGCAATTTGGTGAAAAATATTTACCAAAAGATCCAATTAACTACAGTTCTAAAGGCAATGCACAAGAAGCGCATGAGGCTATTCGTCCATCAAGTGTAACAGTGCTTTCTGGTCACATTGAAGGCGTTGACGCTGATGCTAAAAAATTATACGAGCTTATTTGGCGTCAATTTGTTGCATGTCAAATGGTGCCTGCAGAATATGATCTAACTACTTTGACTGTTGCAGCAAACGATTTTCAGCTCAAAGCAAAGGGTCGCGTATTACGCTTTGATGGTTGGACTAAAGTACAACCTGCAATTCGCAAAAAGAATGAAGAAGATCAATCATTACCACCGGTTACATTAGGTGAAACACTGACTCTTGTTGAACTTGATCCTAAGCAACATTTTACCAAGCCGCCTGCGCGTTTTAGTGAAGCGAGTTTGGTTAAAGAGCTTGAAAAACGAGGTATCGGTCGTCCTTCTACGTACGCATCTATTATTTCAACGATTCAAGACCGTGGTTATGTACGTGTTGAAAATCGCCGTTTCTTCGCTGAAAAAATGGGTGAAATTGTTACCGATCGTTTAGTTGAAAACTTTACAGATTTAATGAATTTTGACTTTACCGCTAAAATGGAAGGTCGGCTAGATGATATCGCGGAAGGCGAGCGCGTTTGGACTGAAGTACTTGATAAATTCTATGCTGATTTTTCAACGCAACTAACTGTCGCCAAAGATGAGCCAGAACAAGGTGGTATGCGTCTTAACGAGATGGTTGAAACAGATATTGAATGCCCTACGTGTAGCAGAAAAATGGGTATACGCACGGCCTCAACCGGTGTTTTCTTAGGGTGTACTGGTTATAGCCTTCCACCAAAAGAGCGTTGTACTACAACGATGAACTTGGTATCGGGTGATGAAGCTGTAGCTGCAGATGTTGAAGATGTAGAAACTGAAAAGTTAATGCAAATGAAGCGTTGTCCAATTTGTGAAACAGCAATGGACTCATACCTAATTGACGAAACTCGTAAATTGCACGTGTGTGGTAATAACCCCGCATGTAAAGGCCACGTAGTTGAGGAAGGTACCTTTAAAATTAAAGGCTATGATGGACCAATTATCGAATGTGATAAATGTGGTTCGGACATGGAGCTTAAATCGGGTCGCTTTGGTAAGTACTTTGGCTGTAATAACGAGGAATGTAAAAATACTCGTAAGCTACTTAAAAATGGCGAAGCAGCGCCGCCAAAAGAAGACCCTGTTCACATTACTGAATTAGAATGTGAAAAATCAGATGCGTATTTTGTTTTACGTGATGGCGCTGCGGGTATATTTTTAGCCGCAAATACTTTTCCTAAGTCACGTGAAACACGTGCACCTAAGGTAGAAGAGTTAAAACGCTTTAGAGACCGCATTTCGCCTAAGTTTTATTATTTAGCAGATGCACCAGCTAAAGATCCTGATGGTAATCTTGCTGTTGTACGCTATAGCCGTAAAAATAAATCTCAGTATGTTATGACTGAAGTTGACGGTAAAGCTACCGGCTGGACTGCTCATTATGAAGCGGGTAAATGGACAGAAGAAGCGAAGAAAAAAGCAGCACCTAAAAAGAAACCAGCGGCTAAAAAAGCCCCTGCTAAAGCAAAGGCTAAGCCAAAAGCAAAAAAAGAGGCTGAATAAGTAAGTAAATAATCACTTATTCATCGCTTTTAAAAGCTATAAAAAAAACCGGAACGCACAGCTTGTGTCGATTCCGGTTTTTTTTATCTATTTATATGTACTTCGCAATGGCTTTGTTAGCCGCACATATAATACCAACCTGCATAAATATTTGAACAATTTATCGAATTAAATCACTCTACACGTTGTTAAAAATTTTTATTTATAACAAATAGATACAAAATTTTTGCCTAGTTCTAGCGCGATTTTATTATCGTTAAATAGACCACATATACAAGCAGATTGGTATGAATATTATTAAATTTTTACAGAAGATATTTTCTTGTATCCTTCTGATTCAAGTTCATCATTTACACACTTTAATACGTATGCATTTAGATCTTCATTACTTACGTCGTCATCTTTAGCCCAGTTAACACACATTTCTGTGTATTCTTTTATTGTTTCGGCTGAGGCGTTTGTCGCATCGTCTGCTACTGCGTAAGTTGCAGATACTGCAAATAAAGGTGCTACGATTAATGCTAGCAATGCTTTGTTCATTCGTTTATTCCTAAAAAAATGGTGTGACGACTGAATTACGCTATTTAAGTTGAAGCGTAAAACAATAGTGCCCAGTACAGAACAATTCTGTTGGTATGCTGATTTTTAAACGAAATTGAGATAAAAGATAACGAAATATTTTTATCGTGAAGATGAGTAATTCATCTATCGGTATTTTCACATCATTGTGTTGTTGTGAGTTATAAGCTAAGGTCGCTTTTTTAAATTAAAAGACCAAAAAATGTCATCACATACACCTCAAAAAAAGCCACGCCAAGCGAATAAATTAGAGCATGCGTTAGAATCTTTTATCTTTAAAGGACGTTGGCTTCTGGCCCCATTTTTTGTTGGTTTACTCTTTGCAGTTGTATTGTTACTAATAAAATTTTTTAAACAGCTTTATTTAATGGGTATTGCGACGTTTTCAGCAACTAATCAAGAATTACTTGTTGGCATTTTAACCTTAGTCGATACCGCACTATTAGCAGGGCTATTACTAATCATTACATTCAGCGGTTACGAAAACTTTGTTTCAAAGCTTGATATTGATAATCATGAAGACAGACCATCTTGGATGGGGAAAGTCGGTTTTTCAGGGCTAAAAATGAAACTAATAAGCGCAATCGTGGCTATTTCAGCTGTTGAATTATTAAAAGTATTTATTAACTCAGGTGCATACCCAAACGATGAATTACTGTGGAAGGTGATTATTCATGTTACGTTTGTTATGTCTGGTGTTCTATTTGCGCTAACTGATTACTTAAACAGTAAAACCCAAAGTCATTAGAAAAATTAAATGTACAAAAAAGCCCAAGTAATTTACTTGGGCTTTTTATGTTTAGAGCTTAGCTGTAACATTAAGTGTAACTATTGATGTCATTAACACTCTGCATAAAAGCAAGCGTAAGGCTCAAGCGTTAGTGTATCTTGGCTTAATTTTGCGCTGTGGTGGCAAAGCTCAGTGTATTCTTTAACGATTGATGTTGGCATATCAATACTTACTTGTTGAAAGCTTAGATTAAACATGCAAAGCATTCTTTGCGTTCCAAGGGTTCTATAAAAAGCAAGCACAGGCTCAGGCGTTTCAATAAACTCAATATCACCCTCAAGCAAAACCGTTTGCTTTTTTCGCCAGGTCATAAATTCACGGTAGGCATTTAAAATTGAGTTGTTATCATTTGTTTGCATCGCAACTGATTGTTTTTTGTGTGCATCATCTACTGGGAGCCAAGGCTTGGCTTCACTAAACCCAGCGTGCTGCGATCCAGTTTGCTCCCAAGGCATTGGCGTTCTACAGCCATCACGCCCTTTAAAGTTAGGCCAAAACGTTATGCCATACGGGTCTTGCAAGTCTTCAAAGGCAACACTTGCTTCACCTAACCCTAACTCTTCGCCTTGGTACATACACACGCTGCCACGAAGAGAAGCAAGTAGGGCGGTTAACATTTTACATTGCTGAGAGTTGATTTTGCCGTTTTCGCTCCAGCGGCTTGCTACGCGCTCTACATCATGGTTGCTAAATGCCCAGCATGGCCAGCCCTCAAGCATATGTTGTTCTAGGGTTTGAACCGTAGTTCTAATATATTCACTTGAATAATCATTTGTTAAAAGCTCAAAGCTATAACCCATATGCAGTTTGTCGCCGCCTTGAGTATATTCTGCCATAGTTGCTAATGAATCTTCTGACGATATTTCCCCAAGTGATACAGTACCTGGGTATTTATTAAGTAATGCACGAATATCTTGCATAAACTCAATGTTTTCTGGCTGAGTATTGTTGTAATAATGGTACTGAAACGCATACGGATTATCTTCACTAAAACCACGGCCTTGACGCTTATCTTTTGGTTTAGCTGGATTATCGCGTAGTCGTGCATCGTGATAACAAAAATTAATAGCATCGAGTCTAAAACCATCAACGCCTTTTTTAAGCCAAAACTCTACATTATCAAGCACTGCTTTTCTTACATCTGGATTATGAAAGTTAAGATCCGGTTGTTCGGTTAAAAAATTATGCAAGTAGTATTGCCCGCGACGAGGTTCCCACTGCCAAGCCCCACCACCAAAAATAGAAAGCCAGTTATTTGGCGCTGTACCATCTTCTTTTGCATCGGCCCAAACATACCAGTCGGCTTTATCGTTTATTAAATTATCGCGGCTATCTAAAAACCACTGATGTTGATCAGAGGTGTGACTTAATACCTGATCAATAATTATTTTAATATCACGATCATGGGCTTGGCTTATTAGCTCATCAAAATCATTTAAATCACCAAAAAGCGGGTCAATGTCGCGGTAGTCACTAATATCGTAGCCAAAGTCTTTCATTGGCGATTTGAAAAAAGGTGAAATCCAAATAGCATCAACGCCTAAGCTTTTAATGTAATCAATACGATTAATAATTCCTTTTAAATCACCAATACCATCGTTGTTGCTATCTTGAAAGCTACGCGGATAAACCTGATAAATAACCGCACCTTTATACCACTGCTTTTGGGTCATGCTTTTCTCCGTCATTCCACACAGTATTTAGACTATTCTTATTTGTGATTAAGATTAATCACGTTATTTGAAAAAGCATACGTGAAGCCTTGAACACTGTAAAAAGCCTGCATACGTATGCACTAAAATTAATACAATTAAATTATTAAAAATAAGTACTTAGGCATCATTAAAAATGTTCGATTTGTGTGTTTTTTTGTTTACCAATTATATAATTTAGCTATTTTCTTACTCGAACTAAACCTAATAGCTTGTCCTATAAGGGAAATATATTTTATGTTTCACCTTTAATGGTCTGACCAATTCAACACTTGGTTGATGCTTAATAGTTCTTATTTTCCATAGCGGTACTAATTAGTTTCACTTTGTTTACATCAAGGTCAGTGAGCTATTAACTGTTAATAGAGTAAATTTAACGAGCAATGTTTTACAATTGAATTTATTTGTTTTTATATGTAATTAAATCAATTGGTTAGTCTTTGTTTTTTCAAGTTTATGTTAATGTTAAATCCTTCTGTAACGGTTGAATACGTATGCATAAAGTTGTTAATAAAATAAAGCTGGCGTTAATATTCATCCTGACAACAAAATTAGCTCGCCTGTTTGACTATCACTCAAACAATGAATGCGGGTATCACAATATGGGTAACGGGAAACATTATGTCTATGTTCAAACCAAGTATATTAACTTTGGCATTAACAGCTGCAGGCTTATCAAGCTTTGCAACACTAGCTGCTCAAGAAAATACAATAAAAAAAGATGACGTAGAGGTTATCGAGGTTAAAGGCTTTCGTGGCAGCTTAATTGAATCTATAAACACTAAACGCTTTTCTACACAGGTTGTAGAATCTATTTCTGCAGAAGATATAGGTAAGCTACCTGATTCGTCTATTGCTGAGTCTATTGCACGTTTACCAGGTTTAACTGCACAACGTTTAGATGGCCGAGCAAGTCGTGTGAGTGTTCGTGGTTTCAGTGAAGATGAAAGTGCGACCACTTTTAATGGCCGTGAGCAAGTGTCTATTGGTGACAACCGAGGCGTAGAGTTTGATCTTTACCCATCTGAAATAATGAGCGGTGTTACTGTTTATAAAACACCTAATGCCAGTATTGAAGCCGAAGGTATTGCTGGTGTCATTGACATGCAAACGGTTAAGCCTTTAAGTAAAGGTGAACGTGTTGTTATGTTTAATGGTCAGCTTGAAAAAACAAGCTTTGACAAGTTAAACCCAGATGGCGATAACCAAGGTTTCCGCGGTACTTTTTCGTATATTGACCAATTTGCAGATGACACTATTGGTGTGGCATTCGCGTATAACAAAATGAGTTCTCCAAACCAAGAAAAGCGTTGGAATTCGTGGGGTTATCCTGATTACAGTGTTTCTGAAAATAAGCTTAAAGACGATACAACGGTTGGTCCATATAGCTCAATACTAGGTGGCGCTAAACCTTATGTGCGTTCATCTACATTAGATCGTGACTCAGCAATGCTTGTTATAGAAGCATCTCCGAATGATCGCTTGAATATGACATTCGATGCATTATATGTTGATTTTTCTGACGAAAGAATTTTACGCGGTATTGAAATTCCATTTGCATGGGGTCAAAGCAAAATAGAACCAAACAGTGTTACTGTAGACGAAGAATCTGGTTTTATTACTAGCGCTAAGCTGCAACAAGGACAACGTGTTGTTGTTCGAAATGATTATGAAGAACGTAATGCTGAACTAAAGCAATTCGGTTTTAATACAAAATACGATATTAATGATGCATGGTCTGTAGAGTTTGATGCAAGTGTATCTGAAGTAGAACGTCAGCTTTGGAGTATAGAAAGCTACTCAGGAACTGGTCGCGGAGACAGTAATGGTGTTGCTGATAACTTAGGTTATACCTTTAATGGTGGCAACACGGGCGCGCAATTTACCCATGAACTTGATTACAGTGACTATAACTTAATTCAACTAGGTGGACCGTTATCTTGGGGCGCAAGCTCTGCGTTAAATGATAAATACGGCCTAAATGATACGCCTTACCAAAATACAGCACAAGATGGCTTCATCAACGCACCAGAAATTAATGATGAGCTTCAAACATTAAAGTTAGCTGCTAGCAAAGTGCTTGAAAATGACTACATAAGCGCTATTAAATTTGGTATTTCGTACCGTGACCGTGAAAAAACTAAAAAGTCAGAAGGTTATTTTATGACTTTGAAAGATTTTTCACTTGATAACCCAGGAATGGTCTCAGTACCTGAAAAATACCGTTTGGGCACTGCAAGTTTAGACTTTATTGGTATGGGTAATATGATTGCTTATGACACTAATGGTCTGGTTAATGACGGTTACTACAATCTCCTACAAGAGAGCTTAACAGATCAAAAACATAAAACGCAGTCTTGGACAGTACAAGAACAAGTTACAGCTTTATTTTTGCAAGCAGATATTAATACTGAACTAGGTTCAATTCCTGTTTCAGGTAACGTTGGTGTGCGTTATGTTAAAACGGAACAATCATCACAAGGTTCTGCTGCGACGACCGAAAACGGTTTAGTTGTTGTATCTCCAACAGACATTAGCCATGATTACTCGCATGTATTACCTAGCTTAAACTTATCATTTGCAATAGATGAAGAACAAACGGTTCGTTTTGGTGCAGCTAAAACTATTTCACGTGCTCGTTTAGATGAAATGAACGCTTCTGTAAATGCAACATATAGCCCAACTCAAGACTCTAACGGTAATAACTGGAGTGTATCTGGTGGTAATCCGCAGCTTGAGCCTAAAGAAGCCACTGGTTTTGATTTAAGCTATGAAAACTATTTTCATGAAGAAGGTTATTTTGCAGCAGCGTATTTCTATAAAGATATTTCTACTTGGATTTTTGACGGTAACTACGCAATAGATATGACTGGTGTCGCTAATCCATCAACAGGTGAAATACCAGCAAATAGCCAAGGTTCTGGCTCAGGCAAAGTAAATGGTGGCGGAGGTGACCTTTGGGGTTACGAGCTATCTCTTTCTTTACCATTGAGTATATTTAGTTCATCACTGGAAGGCTTTGGCTTAATTGCCAGCCATACTGGTGTAGAGCAAGATATTGAAGATCAAAATGGGAATGAATATGAACTGCCAGGTTTATCAGAGAAGATCGATAGCTTAACTTTTTATTACGAAAGAAATGGCTTTCAAGCGCGTACAAGTATGCGTAAACGCTCTGACTTTAAAGGTAATGTTAACGGCTTAGGACTTGCAGCTACGCAAGTAGATATTAAAGGCGAAACAATTTGGGATATTCAAACTGGATATGATTTTGCTGAATCTGGCTTACAAGGTCTGGAAGGGTTATCTGTTACATTCCAAATTCAAAACTTAACCGAAGAGCCATTTACTTCGCTTTCGGGTGATAACAATTTACAAGTACGTGACTACCAAGATTACGGTCGCACTTACTTGTTAGGCTTTAGCTACAAGCTATAATAAAAATTGTGTGTAGAAGCCCTTGTGATTTATTTTACAAGGGCTTTTTTATAGCTACTTTACCTAACTTTTTAATCATACTTTGATTTAATAAAACGTGGATAATAAGATGAAATCAATAAAACACGTCGTGATCGCAGGCGGTGGTACCGCAGGTTGGATAACTGCAGCACTGCTTAATAAAGTGTTAGGTAAAGTAATTAATATCACATTGATAGAGTCATCATCTATTGGCACCGTGGGAGTTGGAGAAGCAACAATTCCGCCTATTATTTCACTTAATAACGCATTAGGCATTAACGAAAAAGAGTTTATAAACGAAACCAACGCAACAATTAAACTCGGTATTGAATTCGAAAACTGGAAAAAACCAACGCACAGTTATATGCATGCGTTTGGCCCGATTGGAAAAGACTTCCCGTTTTGCGACTTTTATAACTTTTGGTTAAAAGGTCGAATCACGGGTTGCGAAGACGATTTATGGGATTTTTCGTTAAATTACCAAGCCGCTAAACAGCATAAATTTGCTCCCTTAAACACAATACCCAATACCCAATTACCAGGGCTAAGTTACGCTTATCATTTTGACGCCACACTTTACGCTGAATATTTAAAAAAGCTGGCAATATCGCGCGGTGTAAAACACATTGATGCCAAAATTAGTGAGGTTACACAATGTTTAGCAACGGGTAATGTAGAAACACTCATACTCGATGATAATAAGCAAATCAACGGTGATTTATTTATAGATTGCACAGGGTTGCGTGCGTTGCTTATTGAGAAAACACTCAATACCGGATTTGTAGATTGGTCTCATTATTTACCATGCGATAGTGCCATCGCAGTACAAACAAAATCAAACGACGAATTAAAACCTTATACGCAATCAATTGCGCACAGTGCCGGTTGGCAGTGGCAAATTCCGTTACAAAGCCGAATAGGCAATGGCTTGGTTTATTGTAGTCGTTATTTATCGGATGAAGACGCAAAGGCGTTGTTGCTTAATAACTTACCGGCAGATCCAATAACAGAACCTAGATTTATTAAATTCAAAACAGGTAGACGTGTAAAACAATGGCATAAAAATGTAGTCGCGGTTGGTTTATCAAGTGGCTTTTTAGAGCCATTGGAATCTACAAGCATTCACCTAATTCAAAGCGCAGTTACACGGCTGATCAAATTATTTCCACACCATGGTATCAGCGATGCGTTAGCAAGCGAGTTTAATAAACAAAGCGTGACAGAAATAGAGCACATGCGCGATTTTATTATTTTGCATTACAAACTTACAGAGCGGGGCGACTCTGCATTTTGGCGTCAGTGTAAGCAAATGGAAATTCCCGACTCATTGGCTCATAAACTCAGTTTATTTAAACACACAGGCAAGGTAGTCCGTGAAAACGACGAGTTATTTGCTGAAGTTGCTTGGCAGCAAGTGTTTATAGGCCAGGGCCTTATCCCCGATGATTACAACAGTATTGTAGATTCACTCAGTAGTGAACAACTTAACGATTTATTTTCTACATTAAAAACGCTTATTACTTCAACGGTAGAGCAGTTACCCACTCATAAAGATTTTTTAAAAGAAATCAAAAAGGCCTAATGATGCGATTTTTAAACACACTTTTACTTGTAAGTGCATGTACCTTACCAACCATTAGCTATGCACTTGACGTTGAACCGGCCAATTGGTGGGTAGGTATGAATAAAAGCACTATAACCATCATGGTGCATGAAAAAAATATTTCTAACGAGCAAATTAAATTAGCTAAATACAATGGCGTTAAGTTAAATAAAATAACGCGTACAGATAACCCTAATTATGTATTTTTAAATATAACCATTTCCGATGCCGCTAAAGCGGGAACGCTTGAATTTAATAGCAGCGAAACGAACCAACGTTTTGAATTTCCGCTACTTGCACGTTATAAAAACAGTGCAAAGCGCCAAGGGTTTACATCAGCCGATACTCTTTATCTAATTAACCCCGATCGTTTTGCTAATGGTGATGAGCAAAACGATACTGTCCCTAGCATGCTAGAAGCCGCTGATCCTACTACAAAGGGCGGGCGACACGGTGGTGATATACAAGGTGTTATTAATGCATTGCCATATTTAAAAGATTTAGGTGTAACGCAGTTGTGGTTAACGCCGGTGCTTGAAAACAACATGCCCGATTACTCTTATCACGGTTATGCTATTACTGATTTTTATAACGTAGACCCACGCATGGGTTCTAATTCACTTTATAAATCGCTCTCAGTAAAGGCCAAAGAGCAGGGGATTGGTCTTGTAATGGATATGGTGCTTAATCACTTTGGTGCTGAGCATACATGGATGAAGGATAAACCGAGCAAAGATTGGATCAACTTTAATGGCGAATTTGAAAATGGTAAAAATGCGACAAGCCATGCCCGCCAAACAATTCAAGACCCACACGCAAGCGATTACGATAAACGCCAGTTTAACGATGGCTGGTTTGTAGCCAGCATGCCGGATTTAAACCAGCGCCAACCACTTTTAAGCGAATATTTAACTCAAAATGCGATTTGGTGGATTGAATACGCAGATTTAAGTGGTATTCGCGTTGATACTTACTCTTACTCAGATAAAGCATTTTTGAGCGATTGGACAAAAGCAATTATGCAAGAGTATCCGGATTTTAATATTGTAGGAGAAGAGTGGACCTCTAACCCTGCTATTGCCTCTTACTGGCAACGTGGTAAGCATAACCAAGATGGCTATACATCAAGCCTACCAAGCGTTATGGACTTTTCGTTGCAAGAGGCGGTAATTCAAGCGCTAAACGAAGATGAAAGTTGGAACACCGGTTGGGTTAAAGTATATGAATCGTTAGCTAATGATTTTTTATACCCTGATACCAATAACATTATGGTATTTGCAGATAATCACGATATGAGCCGCGTTTACACTGAACTTGGCCAAGACGAAGCCAAAACTAAAATGGCAATGACCTTGTTTTTAACCACACGAGGTATAGCCCAAATGTACTACGGTACGGAAGTGCTATTAGATAACACTCCAAGTAAAGACCATGGTGATATTAGAATAGACTTCCCAGGTGGATTTAAAGGCCAAACTCGTAACGCCTTTACGGGCGAGGGGCTAACAAAACAGCAAAAAGAGATGCATAAAACAATTAGCACCTTGCTTAACTTTAGAAAAGGCAGCAATGCGCTTGATAAAGGAAAGCTTGTACACTTTACGCCTCAACAAGGTGTGTATAGTTACGCGCGTATTAGCGACGAGCAAACTGTGTTGGTATTTATGAATAAAAACACAAAAGAGCTCACTAAGAATATTGAGTATATGCAGGAAGTAATACCAAAAAATACCAAAGCACTTAACTTATTCACCCACAAAACACAGGTGTTGGGTAATACAGTTGCTTTACCGGCAATGAGTGCAACGGTATTAATTATAAATACCTCTCAATAGTTTACCTGAATACGTATGCAGCAACTGTATGGTTGCTGCAGTAATCTTTAGTATAAAGTTAATAACAATACTGACAAAAAAGACACACAATGAAAAAATCAGTTTATGTACCCGCAGTACTGTGTAGTGCACTTATTGCTACAGGGTGTTCAGAAAATAACAAACCTGAACAACAGCAAACCCCCGCACACACACAAAATGAGCTTACCAAGCCGGTTGTATATCAAGTATTTACCCGTTTGTTTGGTAATACTGAAACTGCCAATGTGCCATGGGGCACTAAAGAGCAAAATGGTGTAGGTAAATTTGCCGACTTTAACGATGCAGCCCTAAAAGGCATTAAAGAGCTAGGTACCACGCACGTTTGGTATACCGGTGTGTTACACCATGCGTTAGTAGGCGATTATACCGACTACGGCATTTCGCAAGATGACCCCGATGTAGTAAAGGGCCGTGCAGGTTCACCGTACGCAATTAAGGATTACTACGATGTTAACCCCGACTTAGCCGTTAATGTGACGAACCGCATGGGAGAGTTTAGCCAGCTCATTGAGCGTACGCACAGCCATGGCATGAAAGTCATTATTGATATAGTGCCTAACCATGTTGCGCGACATTATCAATCATTAGGAAAGCCTAAAGGGGTTGAAGATTTTGGCGCGCAAGACGACACCAGTAAAACGTACGATAAAAACAACAATTTTTACTATGTGCCTGGGCAGTCATTTCAAGTGCCTACCTCTACAACCTATAAAGTGCTAGGCGGGAATGCTCATCCTCTTGTTGATGGTTTTTTTGATGAAACACCCGCCAAATGGACAGGTAATGGTGCTCGATCTCCAAAACCAGATATGAACGATTGGTACGAAACAGTAAAAGTGAATTACGGTATAAAGCCTGATGGCAGCTACGACTTTGTAGAGTTACCAAATGAATACAAAAATAAAGATTACCGTGCTCACTACGCGTTTTGGCAAGATAAAGAGCTCCCTAACAGCTGGTACAAATTTAGAGACATTGCGCTTTTTTGGTTAGATAAAGGTGTTGATGGCTTTAGGTACGACATGGCCGAAATGGTGCCGGTTGAATTTTGGAGCTTTTTAAACTCATCAATAAAAATGCAAAAACCTGATGCATTTTTACTTGCCGAAGTTTACAACCCAAAAATGTACCGTGCTTATATCCATCAAGGTAAAATGGACTATTTATACGATAAGGTCGGTTTTTACGATACCTTAAAAGCAATTATGCAAAGCAAGCAACCTGCAAACGCTATTTTTGATGCGCAGCAACAGGTTGCGGATATTGAACAGCACATGCTGCACTTTTTAGAAAATCACGATGAACAGCGTATCGCAAGCCCAGACTTTGCAGGCAAAGCCGTGTGGGGTAAACCAGCCATGGTGGTTTCAAACCTGATTAGCCGTGCACCCACCTTATTATATTTTGGCCAAGATGTAGGGGAGGATGGATCTGAATATGCAGGCTTTGGCTTACCAACCCGCACCAGTATTTTTGATTACATTGGCGTACCAGCGCATCAAGCATGGATGAATAGCGGTAAGTTTGACGGCGCTAATTTAACAAAAGAGCAAGTAGCACTTCGTGATTACTATAAAGCCATTCTGTCACTTAATAGTTTACCTGCAGTGGTGGGCGGTGAAATGAGTGAGCTTAGCATTACAGGAAGTGAGCGAGTTATAGGCTTTACCCGCAAACTTGGCCAACAAATGCTTTACGTATTAAGTAACTTTAGCGAACAATCTCAAACAATTACGGTTAATTTATCAAAAGTGCAATTAGCGGGACTCAGCGAATACACTCAATTGCATGACTTACTTGAGCAGCATAGCACCGAGATTACATCAGGGTCTCAAGGCGCAACCTTCACACTTACACTTGATGCATTTAGCAGCGCAGTATTAACAAATAAGGCTAATAATGAATAATCAAAATAATAGCGACAAGCCAACTCTAAGCTTTTGGCAAATATGGAACATGTGTTTTGGCTTTTTAGGCATACAGTTTGGTTTTGCCCTGCAAAACGGTAACGTGAGCCGAATATTTCAAACCCTTGGCGCACAAGTGGATGATATTCCTATTTTATGGGTAGCAGCACCGCTAACCGGTTTAATTGTGCAACCTATTATTGGTTATTGGAGTGATAAAACGTGGTGTCGTTTTGGTCGTCGTCGTCCATTTTTCTTTTTGGGTGCAATATTAACAACCATTGCATTGTTTATTATGCCGCATTCGGCAACATTGTGGATTGCTGCTGGTATGTTGTGGATTATGGATGCGTCAATTAACGTAACCATGGAACCATTTAGAGCGCTTGTAGGCGATAACTTGCCAGAAAAACAACGCGCTACCGGTTACGGGTTACAAAGTTTTTTTATTGGTATAGGTGCAGTTTTGGCATCAGCACTGCCATGGATGATGACAAATTGGTTTGATGTGAGTAACACGGCAGCTATTGGTGAAATACCAGACTCAGTTAAGTACTCATTTTACTGGGGTGGCGTTGTTTTACTAGCTGCTGTGTTGTGGACTGTTGCAAAAACAAAAGAATACACACCTGAGCAATTAGCTAAATTTGAGGCACAAAAAGGGCCAGTTGTAACGGCTGAGATTGCTGATATTAACTACAATAAAGGCGGCATTATATTTGTTGTATTAGGCCTTGCAACACTTGCCCTAGTGATGGGCTTAGCGCTTGAAAAAGAACTTTATTTATTAGCGGGTGGCTTACTTGCCTTTGGCATTGTGCAGTGGATTGCTGGTTTATTAAAAGCTAAAAATCACACTCAAGGGGGCTTTTATCAAGTAGTGCAAGATGTATTTACAATGCCAACTGCGATGAAGCAATTAGCTTGGGTGCAATTTTTTAGTTGGTTTACCTTATTTGCGATGTGGATTTATACCACGTCGGCAGTAACAAGCTTTCATTATGGGAGTAGCGATACAACATCAAAAGCGTTTAACGATGGCGCTGATTGGGTCGGTATTTTATTTGCGGCTTACAATGGATTCGCTGCTATTGCCGCAATGTGCATTCCATTCTTAGTTAAAAAAATGGGCTTAAAAGGCGCGCATTGTTTTAACTTATTACTAGGCGCATTAGGCCTTGCCAGCTTTATGTTTATAACAGACCCCAAAATGCTGCTTATTCCTATGATTGGTGTTGGTTTTGCGTGGGCTTCAATATTGTCACTGCCTTATGCAATGCTAAGTAACTCATTACCGAGTAATAAAATGGGTGTTTATATGGGAATATTTAACTTCTTTATTGTTATTCCACAGCTACTTGCAGCCAGTATTTTAGGGCTTATTTTGAGTCATGTGTTTTCTAATCAGCCCATTTACGCTTTGTTAATTGGTGCTGCGTCATTTGTATTAGCAGCCATTGCTGTTATGCGCGTTAAAAATTCTAATTAAGAGTAAAAAAATGAAAAACTATAACCTAATTACTATTTCATTATTAGCACTTGGATTAACTGCATGCGGTGCTCAAAATACGAATCAGTCACAAACAGTACAAACATCTAAAACAACTGCGCCTGGTGCTCCGGGCAGCGACCCGTTTTGGTCATACGCAGGTAAAACAGGGATTGGCACATCGTACGAGCAATACCAAAATGGTCATTACACAAGTGATGCACCAACAGGGGTAGTATCAAAAGTCTGGTTTTCAATTGCTAAAGGCATGATCACCGAAACTATGTTTGGCCTTATTCATCAAGCACAAATAAAAGATATGCAATTTGTGGTAACAGGAAAAGACTTTACTGTTAGCGAAGCAGACGATCTTGATGTCACTATTGATTATCTATACAAAGACGAGCAAGGCCGTCCGTTATCACTTGCTTATAAAATAGTAAGTAAAGATAAACAAGGCAGATTCACTCTTGAAAAACACGTTTTTACCGATCCTGATGGGCAAAGTTTATTTGTTCGTAGCGTGTTTAATACCGACCTTAAAGACGTTAAAGCCTATGTTGTGGTAAATCCATATATTGATAATAACGGCCTTGATGATTTTGCAAAAACTACCGAGCAAGGTTTAGTTGCTTGGCAAGGTGACAACTACTTAACATTGCAAGCAAATACTGAATTTGGCGCAAAAACGGTTGGCTTTACGGGTGTAAGCGATGGTTTGGATGAGCTTAAAAAGTCACAAGCATTAAATACCAGCTATAGCAATACTGGTGAGCAGTCAGGTAATGTCAGTTTACTTGCTGAGCTTGGCAATATTGAAAGTAATACCACGTTTGATTTAGTACTGAGCTTTGCACATAACGAGCAACAAAGTGCAGAGCAGGGCGCCCAAACATTAGCAAAAGGTTATCAAAGTGTACTTGATAACTACAATGGTAAAGGTACGGCATTTGGTTGGCAAGATTACCTACAAAGCCTTACACCTATTAATAAAATGTCGGGGCAAACGGCCGATAACGGTAAGTTACTTTATACCAGCGCAATGGTATTAAAAGCACAAGAAGACAAAACACACGCAGGTGCGCTTATTGCGTCGTTGTCTAATCCGTGGGGCGAAACCGTATCGGCTAAAACAGGCTCAACTGGTTATAAAGCCGTGTGGGTACGAGATTTCTACCAAGTAGCTATGGCATTTATGGCACTGGGTGATACAGCTACAGCAAAAATAGCATTCGAATACCTTGAAAAAGTTCAAGTTAATAGCAAAACGCCAGGTAACAATGGCGATACAGGCTGGTTTTTACAAAAAACACATGTCGATGGCGAACTAGAATGGGTGGGTGTACAGCTTGATCAAACTGCGATGCCAATTATGCTTGCGTGGAAATTACACCAAGCAAATGTACTTAGTGATGCCGAGCTTAAAGACTGGTACGCACGTATGTTAAAACCAGCGGCGGATTTTTTAGTCGAGGGCGGCCTTGCTAAAATTTTGTGGAACGACACGCAAATTACACCACCGGCAACACAACAAGAGCGCTGGGAAGAGCAAAGCGGTTATTCGCCTTCAACTACAGCCGCAATAGTAGCAGGCCTTGTTACAGCCAGTGATATAGCAGCGCTTAGTGGCGATGATAAAAACGCACAGCGCTACCTAGCTACGGCTAAAAAGTATAACAACGATATTGAATCGCAAATGTTTACCACCGAGGGTAACTTAAAAGGCGAAGATAGTGATGGTGAATACTTTATTCGTATAGGCCAAGATACCGATGCAAAATCAGACACTAAAATTAACGCTAATAATGGCCGTGAAGGTTTTAACAAAAAGCAAATTTTAGATGGTGGGTTTTTAGAACTAGTACGCTATGGCGTACGTGGCGCAAACGATGAAAGCATTGTTAAAACACTACCTGAGTACGATGACGAAACGCTTGAAGATAACCTACAAGTTAAATACAGCTTTAGCTTTGACGACGGCAGCGGCACATTTACAGGCTACCGTCGCTACGGTAATGATGGCTACGGCGAAGATGAAGTAACCGGTACTAATTACGCAGAGGGTGGCAGTAATACACCAGGCCAACGTGGTCGTGTATGGCCGTTTTTCACCGGTGAGCGTGGTCACTATGAAATAGCTGCAGCTAATGCGAACAACGCTCTGGATGATGCTAAACAAGCGCAAATTAAAAACAGCTATGTTAAAGGCTTAGAGCAATTTGCCAATGAAGGCATGATGTTACCAGAGCAAGTATGGGACGGCGTTGGTGTAAACAAAGCAGGTTATACACTGGGCGAAGGGACTAATTCAGCAACACCTCTAGCTTGGACACACGCAGAATACATTAAGCTGGTACGCTCACTCAGTGATAAACAAGTATGGGATCACTACCCAGTTGTTAAAAAAGCACTAAAATAGTAATTTTCATATTTTTAAATTTAAAAGCCATGGTTTATAACCATGGCTTTTTAGTATCTGTGACTTAAGAGTTGTTAAGCTGACCTCCTTGCTTTTAGTTCATCAAATCTGATTATCCATAAAGCGTATGTTCACCTCAATCGGAACACTTTTATTGTGGCTGGTTGATCTTTCAGGATTTAAATGTGTTTTATCTAAATGCGGCTTAACCGAGGCGTAAGGTGTGTAACCGAATGGAGCTGGTAACGGCTCCTGCGCTAATATAATGACTTACATCGCCTATGGTGAATAACCTCGACCCATAAGCGCCAATTTGCGTAAAACCAGACATACTGCTGTAAATTTAACCTCGAAAGGTAAATAGGCTCTAGTTAATTTATATCTATTTAACCTGAATTCTGGTTAAGAGATTTATGAACATATTGAACCACAATGATAGTTAAACTTATTTATCTCAAGCAGTTATTATCCAAAGTTCAGGTTATTTAATAATGATAAATATGACAACTTAATTTTTATTTACGTGTAATTTACTCGGGTTGTATTGCCAGTGCTTCGCTTTACCGTATTAGGGTAGTCAATGGGTGTAACTAATTTGTAACCTGTTAACAGGTAGTAAATAAAGCTGTTTTACATGCCTCTGACAACCCACACAAATTGAAAGGTGATACCCGTGCAAAAAATAAACACAATAACTTTGGCAATCGCACTTGCTTGTTCGTTGCCTAGTATTGCTCAAGAGTCTTTAGCAGATCAAAGCAATAGTAACGAGGTTAAAAAAAATGACACTGCATTAGAAGTTATATCGGTAACGGCGACTAAGCGTAAAACAAGGTTAATGGAAACACCCGTCGCAATTACAGCGTTAACATCGGCACAATTAAAACAAAGTGGTGTTAATAATATAAGGGATATAGCAAATCTTGTACCTGGGCTTGATATATCAGCGGCAACAGATCAATCAGCACCAGTTATATCTATGCGAGGCGTGCGCTCTACCAATATTACTGAACTTGGCGACCCTGCTGTTGGCGTGCATTTAGATGGAATTTATTCACCAAGAATGCAAGGTGCTTTAGCATTAATGTACGATGTTGAGCGTATTGAAGCACTACGTGGACCACAAGGTACGCTGTTTGGCAGAAATTCGACCGTTGGTAGCATTAATGTTATTTCTGCAAAACCTGATTTTACTGATGATTATGGTAGTGTAACGTTAGAAGCGGGCAAATATAATACACGCAGTGCGGAAGGTTTTTATAACTTTTCAGTTAGCGACGATTTTGCGGTCCGTATTGCAGCTAAAGGGTTAAAACGTGATTCTTATTTGGAAGGTTATTACGATCCTAACCAATACGATACTCGCAGATTAAGTGATGCAGTACTAAATACAGACGTTATTTCACAAGATTCATATCAAAACATTGGCAGTACACTTACTCAACGAGAGAATTGGTGGATAGATGCAGCTGGTACCAACCCAGAGTCGCAGCAAGTTCGCGCGTTAACAGAAGCTGACAAATCAGATTTTTATAATAGTGCTAATGAGTATTCATTTAGAGTAAGTACGTTATGGTCGCCTTTAGATGGTAATTTCACCAACCATACCGTATTTCAAAAATATGTTAACGACAGTGGTAATAATGTTGATTTGGTAAACTGCGATAAATTACGAGGTCGCCCAACAGAGTACGGTGGCGATTGTTCAAACTTTTTACCTTCAGATAATACATATCAAGCGGTTGTGAATGTACCCGGTGAACTTAAATTAGATATAACGTATTTACGTAACACTCTTAATTATGCATTAACAGACGATCTTGATTTAGTGTGGTTAGTGGGCTTTGAAGACATGGAGCGCTCTTCAAAGCAAGATAGCGAAGCGGGTTTAGATGTTTGGGATGGTGCAACTTATTTTTTAGACGGTACTGGCGCTAAATCTTATTCTACAGAGCTGCAACTACAATCATCAGATATGACTGACCTTACTTGGATTGTGGGCGTTAACTATTTTCACGAAAAAACCACAACGCTCGGGTATTACGATAATCCAATGGACGATAAAGTATTTTGGGATCAACCTGATAGATCAACCGATGCATTCGCATTTTTTGCACAAGCTACGTATAAAATAACCCCCAAACTGCACGCCACACTGGGGTATCGCTTTAGTGATGAAACAAAAGAAGATAAAGGCGGGCGCTCTTATCGTTGCTCAAATGCAGATGGCTGCGCGCCGGGTTGGTTTAATCGTACTGATTTAAATAACTTGCCAGCAGATTACTTTGAAGATCCTACTATTTACGCATCATTTTTTGAAAATGACAACAAAGGCAGTTGGACGCACCATGACTTTAGAGTGGGTTTAGATTACGACTTGAGCCCCGATACAATGCTTTATACTTATTTAGCAAGCGGCTTTAAAGCCGGTGGTATTGGCGATGTGTTTGAAGTAGTAAACGATAGAACCTCTGAAGTAAATCGATTCGAAACGCAATTTGATCCAGAAGAAGTATTAACATGGGAAATAGGCGCTAAATCGAGCTTTTTTGATAACTCGTTAAATCTACAAGCTGCATTTTTCTACACAGATTACACAGACATGCAGTATGCATCTGTTGGTTCTATTGGTAACGTTGAGCGTCTTTCTGCTGTTGAGGATAATGATGGCAGGCCTATTTTGGATGGCTCAGGAAACCCTGTATTAGATTACATAAATCAGCCTGTTATAGCGTATTACACACAAAATGTACCTGGTTCTACTATTAAAGGAATTGAGCTCGAATTTGATTGGAAGCCATATCCAAACGGTCGAATTACGGGATATGTAACCTGGACAGAGGCTCAAGTAACAGACGATTGGTTTACAAAGTGGGACTACGATGCTGAGTATTTATTTGATATTTCTTATGAGGACTCACTCAATCCTGAAAATCCTTTGTTACAAACTAATTTAAAAGGCAATGTCTTGGCGATGACGCCTAAATTTACTGCTAATTTAAGTTACACGCATAGTTTTGATTTTGGTGAATACGGGTTTATACACAGCTGGTTTAATGTAAGTTGGAAGGATAAATCATATTCAACAGTTTGGAACGTTGATAAACACCTCGATGATATGGAGTTTGCCATCTCTGATGAAGCAACGCGTTATATAGATGACTCCCGTGATAGCTTTGCAATGTTTAATGCCTCTTTAAAATATGAACCGCAAAGCCAAAAATGGTTTGCAGAAGCGTTCATTAGTAACGCCAGTGACGAAACTGTTCAGCATTGGAACAGTACCTCTAAAGGCTTTGCTAAAGGCAGTTTTGGTATGCCTAGGTACTATGGTGCAAAAGTAGGGTTTAACTTTTAACCTATAGTGTTAAATATAGTATTAAAACGTACGTCCTGTGCTTTAAGCGGTTGTGTAATTGCAGTATTTGACGTGCATTTAAATCTTAATAGAGATCATTAAATATGTATAAAAAAATAGTCGTATTCATTTTACTAAGTGCGTTGTTAGTACCTGATGTACTAGCAAATAGTTTTAAAGATAATTTTACATGGGGTTTTGATTCATCAATATGGACACCCAGATCAGGCGATAATGGCAGCCCATTTGGCTGTACATTTGAACCAGGTCTAATCTCACCAAGCTCACATGGCATAACACTGGTAGTTGATAACAACAAATGTGCTGAGCTACAAAGTACAAATACGATAACCTATGGCAAAGTACAAGGAGCATTAAAAACAGGGAATACCCCAGGGACTGTATCATCTATTTTCACCTATACCTCATGGTTTGATGAGCCAGGACGGGCTTGGCAAGAAATTGATATTGAATTTTTACCTTCACTTGGCAATGTCGTTCATACCAATATTATTTATCAGCCAAATGGCGGGGTATATCAAAGTTGGGAAGAAGATATTGATTTAGCACAGTTTGGAGTAAACATTCAAAATGAGTTAGTAGAAATAGGATTTGAGTGGAGTGTAAATCAAATACGCTGGTTTATTTATAATAGCCAAGGTACAGAGCAAACAATTCGCGTTATGTATAAAGACAATGGTGATGGCAATTTAACAAATAACGAAATTCCTGCTTATGCATGGCCGGTTGATAACACCAAGTTGATGATTAATCACTGGCATGGTGATAACTCAGAGCAAGCTTATTATTTTCCAGGTCAGTATTATCAAAGCTCTGCTTGGGCATACTATGACTTCATTCAGTACACGGCTAACTAATTAAGCTCACTTTGTCGTTCTACAGTACTTTGTTTAATTGATCACTACATTAAACGTTGTGTGGTTCGTTTTTTATTACGGCTAATTAACCTGAACTCTGGATAATAAACCTATCTTGAGCAGCTATTTTCAGCGCTAACTGCGTTAAATTTACTTGCATTAGGCCAGCTATTGACGTGTAAATTCGCCTTGTTTCACTGAAAATCGCTGGTTAGAGAGAATAAATTTAAATATCACCCTAATTCAATATGTTAGTAAATCTCTTAACCAGGGTTCAGGTTAATTACATAAAATCGCAAGGAAGCGTTTTTCGTAATAATGTTAGCACGAATGGCTAACAGCATTAAAAATCAAGTTATAAAAACTCTAAGGATCCCTAAATGCTTACTATTAATCGTCGTTTTTGGCGAAATACTTTTCCTGCTTTGTTAAGCGTATGTACTTTAAGCGTTAGCGTAATGGCTACAGAATTAGTAGATTGGCCAATGGTTAATACGCAATTAAAGCCTAATCTATCGGTTGAGCACCAAATTGATGAGCTTATGGCGACAATGAGTATTGAGCAAAAAGTAGCACAATTAATTCAACCAGAAATAAGCTATCTCAGCGTTGAAAAAATGCGAAAGTATGGCTTTGGCTCATATTTAAATGGAGGTAATTCAGCACCATACGGCAATAAAACCGCAGATTCAAAAACGTGGTTACGCTTTGCTGATGAAATGTATTTAGCCTCAATTGATAGCTCGCAAGACCAAAGTACAATACCCACCATTTGGGGCACAGATGCTATGCATGGCCATAGTAATGTATATGGTGCAACGTTATTTCCTCACAATATTGGTTTAGGTGCAGCTAACGATGCAGAATTAATAAAAAAAATTGGCAAAGCAACAGCAAAAGAAGTTTCAGTAACCGGTATTGAATGGAGTTTTGCACCCACAGTTGCTGTAGTAAGAGATGATAGGTGGGGACGTACTTACGAAAGTTATTCAGAAGACCCTGATATAGTTAAACGTTACGCAAGTGCTATGGTGTCAGGTTTACAAGGTGATATAAACGACGATTTTTTAAATGGTTATCATCGTATTGCTACGGCAAAACACTTTGTGGGTGATGGCGGCACCGAAAACGGTATAGATAGAGGAAATACTGTGATTGATGAAAAAACACTGAGAGATATTCACGCGGCGGGTTATTTTTCGGCGATTGAAGCGGGTGTGCAATCAGTCATGGCCTCGTTTAATAGTTGGAATTCAAGACGAGTTCACGGCAGTAAATATTTATTAACGACTGTACTGAAGAAAAAAATGGGGTTTGATGGATTTGTTGTAAGTGATTGGAATGCGCATAAATTTGTAAAAGGATGCGATCTTGAACAATGTGCCGGTGCATTTAATGCAGGTGTCGATGTAATGATGGTGCCAGAACACTATGAGGCATTTTATCACAATACAGTTAAGCAAGTTAAGCAAGGCGATATAAAGCTTGAGCGAATAAATGACGCGGTTAGGCGTTTTCTTCGCGCAAAAGTGCGTTGGGGATTATTTACCAAGGATAAGCCATCGAGTCGTGCAGAATCTAAAAATACAGACTGGTTAAATGCCCCAGAGCATAAAGCTTTGGCACGTGAGGCGGTTAGAAAGTCTTTAGTATTATTGAAAAATAATACACTAAAAAATAATCAAAATGTGTTACCAATATCTCCGCGTAGCAAAATATTAGTGACAGGTAATGGCGCACATAATATTGCCAAACAAGCGGGTGGTTGGAGCGTATCATGGCAAGGAACGGATAATACCAATGCAGATTTTCCAAATGCAGTGTCTATTTTTGATGGTTTAAAAGAACAAGTACTTGCCGCTGGTGGTGAAATTGAATTATCGCAAAATGCACAATATAAGCAAAAACCCGATATAGCAATAGTCGTGTTTGGCGAAGATCCTTACGCCGAGTGGTTTGGCGACATACAAGGGCTTGAATATCAGCAAGATAATAAAAAAGATCTCGTTTTATTAAAATCGCTGCAAGCACAAAACATTCCGGTAGTGAGTGTATTTATAAGCGGTCGTCCGCTTTGGGTAAATAAAGAGATAAATGCGTCGGATGCGTTTGTAGCCGCATGGTTACCGGGCTCACAAGGGCAAGGTGTTGCTGACGTTTTACTTTTAGATAAAAACGATGCTGTTAAATACGACTTTACAGGTAAATTAAGTTTTTCGTGGCCAAAATTTGACGACCAATTTATTCTCAATAAAGGCGATAAAAACTACGATCCTTTATTTGCTTATGGTTATGGACTTAGTTATAAAGAACCTAAAAGTGTAAAAAAACTATCAGAAAAAACCAGTCCAAAAGCTAATGAAAGTGACAGCCAAGGCACCTCATTTTTTGTTAGAAACTTAGCACCTAACGTTCGCTGGGCGTTATCAGACCAAACTCAAACCAACATAATGACTAAAAGCTCATCAGCCATGAGCGCCGACGGCAAAAGTATTTCTATGCAATCGGTTAACTTAGCGTATCAAGAAGATGGCAGACAGTTTGTTTGGAATAATACACAAGAGATTGCCATAGTGAGTTTACGTTTTGAACAAGCAACGACAGAGTTTAAAGACGTTGATAAACAGTTCATACAATTTGATATACGCGTTGATGATGTGCAATCGGATGTTGTTGAGCTTCGCGCAATGTGTGGGGAACAAGTATGTTTGACTAAAATAAGTCTAATGACTCAACTTACCCAGTTAAAAAATAAAGGCTGGCAAACTGTCGCTATAAAGTTGGGATGTAGTGCAGCTCAAACAAAGATGAACGAAGTCACTGAAATACTTAGTATTAATGCTCAGCATCCACTCAATTTAGCAATTGCGAATGTTGCGTTAGTGAAAGCGACACAGAGTAATAGCCTTATTATAGGCTGTAATGATTTATAAACTTTAATCGGGTTTAATACCTGTTTTCATTTTATTAGGATAGATGTGAAATTAGAATCTCGGCGTTATTTATTTTGGGCTTTTCAGTTGAGTGGTTGGGGGATTTATGCGCTTTTAACTGAAATAATGATAAAGCTACCTAGTAACGAGCCTTGGCAAATTCATATTCCGCATTTGGTACTCGACACCTTATGCGGGCTTTTCATAACGCTTGGTTTAAGGAAGTGTTATTTGTTCGCAAGAACAAAATCGGCAAACATAAGTATTCCACTGCATGTTTCAGCGCTGTTGATTGCAAGTATAGTGTGGACCGCTTTTAAATGGGCTGCTTTGCAGTGGTTTTATGGCCATTGGTGGTCAGCGATGAGTTGGTTTGACTTTGGCACCTGGAGTACGGCGTCACTTACTATGTTAGCAACATGGACGGGGGCTTATTTTGGTATTACATCTTACCTTGATAACCAAGCGCAAAAACAAAAAGCTGCTGTTGCTCTTAACTTAGCAAACGAAGCACAGCTTAAAATGCTGCGTTATCAGTTAAATCCTCATTTTATGTTTAATAGCATTAACGCAATTTGTACGTTAATACTAAAAAAAGATAATATGCATGCAGTTGATATGCTTGAAAAACTATGCGATTTATTACGGTATAGTTTGTACACCGATCCGCTTGCTAAAATAACAGTGCACGAAGAAGTACAAATATTAAATACCTATCTTGATATAGAGCAATGCCGTTTTGGTAATAAGCTGAATGTAAACATTATTACCGAGTCTCACTGCGATGACTTTTTAATTCCTTCTATGCTTATTCAGCCTTTAGTTGAAAACGCTTTAAAGCATGGAATGGATCAAGCTCAAAACATAACAATAACGCTAAGAATAGAGCAAAAGAATAATACGTTGTCTATTTCTGTTTTAGATACAGGCAAAGGTTTTAACACAAATACTAATTCTCAAAGAGGAATAGGCTTAAAAAATTGTGAACAACGATTAAGCTTAATTTATCCTCAAAATAATAAATTTAAAACAGGTAACAACGAACTGGGCGGAGCGTGGGTTAATATGGCAATTCCACTTGAGCGTACACAGGAGAATATGCATGCAGCTAAAAACACTGATAGTTGATGATGAGTACAGTGCTATAGAAGGGTTGATGATAAGGCTTGAAAGCTTTCCTCAAATAGATGTTATTGGCCATGCTAATAGTGTAGATGACGCCGTAAGTATTATAAATAAAACCCAACCAAACCTTATTTTTTTAGATATAGAAATGCCTGAAAAATCAGGCTTTGAGTTAGTTAAATACTTTATTGGGAATTATTGCCCTGCTGTTATTTTTGTTACAGCTTTTCATCAGCATGCAGTGCAAGCTTTTGAAGTTAAGGCGGTAGATTATTTGCTCAAGCCGGTTAAATTGCAGCGCTTAGGTGAAGCTATTGAGCGCGCAAGTGAACGTTTAAGTAGCGTGGTTAACAAGCAGCAATTACTTGAAATGCGCGAAAGTTATTTAAACGCGCAGCAACCAAGACTCACCAACTCAACAAAAATTGAAACGTTAGTTGAGGCTAATAACTTAATTATACAAGATGGTCGAAACCCTATACAACTTGTACCTTACAACGATATTTTATGTATAGATGCAGCAGGTGATTATATGTGTGTACATACTCAACAAGAAACATTTGTGATGCGCGCTCGAATGAAAAGTCTCGAAAAAGATACACTCCCAGCTGATTTTGTACGCATACATAAATCAGCTATCGTAAATCTGAAGCATGTAAAGCGTTTAGAACCTCTGCGAAATAGTGAGTACAACGCTATTTTAAAAAATGATAAATCTATGAAAGTAAGCCGTACTTACAGCAAAGAACTAAAAAGTCGATTACTTAAAAACTCTGGTTACTTATTATCACAGAGTTTGAATTAGAAATAATGGTTTCAGTGGCAATTATATTGCTCAATTATTTTATCTTCTTCATTCTCTGGTTCAAGAATGAAACTAAACCAGTAGCAGATAGACGAAGTGATGAAAAAGCAGAACTGCACGTCCTGGTTATAAAAATGAAAGGGTTTAATGAATAAAGCCTCGCTATAAAGGGTTTAATGAATACGTAAATAATTTAAAGCTTGAATTCAAGAGTCCTAATGATTGGGAGTTAGTAATGAATATTGATGAAAATAAAATAGATGAAGCTGCATTAGCGTTGATGTATCTCACATTACATGAGCACAATCGAGCTTGGAAGCAAGTTGATTGGGAAGTAACCAACCGGTTGTTTGAAAAAGGTTTAATCTGTAACCCTATTGGTAAAGCTAAATCTATCGTATTAACGGTTGATGGGCTTAAACAATGTGAAATGTTATTTAATAAGTTATTTGTAAAAAATGAGCCCTAAAGTTTACAATTAAATTAACTTGAGCCTCTGGCAATTAACAGCGGCGGTAATAAAGTGCTTTGCACTTCTTCCCCGCGTATGAGTTTTAATAAATTTTCAACTAGCATTTGTCCTGCAACCGTCGTATTTTGCTCTATGGTCGTAAGTGGTGGGTTTACATAGCTCGCAATAGCAATGTTATCAAAACCGACAACAGCTACGTCTTTAGGTACCTTGATATTTGCTTCTTTAAGCGCTCGTATTGCGCCAATGGCGATTAAATCGCTTGCAGCGAATAAGGCGTTAAACTTTATATTATTAGCAATAAGGGAGCGGGTGGCGTGATATCCAGATTCTTCTGTAGATATAGCGTTGGCCATCTTTCTTTCGTTTATTGTTACCTTATTAGCAAGTAGCTCATCTTTGAAGCCTTGAAAGCGTGCAAAAAATTCTGGACTATGATCTGAAGCATCACCTATAAACGCACAATCGCTACGATTATGTGCAATAAAATGGGCTGCAGCTTGCTTACCTCCACCATAGTTATCACAGCATACGGTTAGATCAGGGCGGTTATCAACCGTTGCTCCCCAACAAACAAATTTAGTATTTTGTTCAAGTAGGCTTTTAAACTTTGGTTGAAAGTCGATGTAATCACCATAACCTAATAAGATGATGCCATCAGCTCTGTGGCTATCTTCGTAGTCAGCTTGCCAATCAGCACTAGCAGATTGAAATGAAACTAATAAGTCATAGCCTTCTTTAGCGCACGCGCGAGTTATGCTACCTAGCATAGCCAAAAAAAATGGATTAATTTGTGAGTCATCTGAGGTTGGGTCTTCAAATAATAACAACGCGAGTGTACTACTTTGTTGCGTGCGAAGATTACTGGCATTTTTATCTACTTTGTAGTTAAGTTGTTTGGCTACATCGTGAACACGTTTGCGTGTTTCTTCATTAACCAGAGGGCTATTACGTAAAGCACGAGAAACGGTTGATTGAGACACTCCAGCATAGTGGGCAATGTCAAATGAAGTAGCTTTACCTTTCATTGTTACAACTTAATTAAAGTAATAAATAATTGTGCCATTCTCGTTTATTAATGGATTTTTTCAAGCTTTTTATGGTTAAAGGCATTTATTTATTGATTTGACCATGACACCGGTGTCATAATGTGGGCGTTTTATCATTTTGTTGTCAAAACGTATTGGCTGTCTATATTCTTATAGGCAGCATTTTTACTGTGATAGCTGCTTTAGGGTGATAGCCTAAAGTAAATAAATACCAATGGTTTACCGTTGTAGAATAATAAGCATTAATCGCTTAAACAAAAGAGATAACACCATGAGCTTACACGCTTCTACCAAATTTGATCCTATCCTGGTTGCTGATGTCGGCGGCACCAATGCTCGTTTTGCTCTAATTACAGCTTTTGACGAGGCAAAAAACCAATTTATTATAGAGCATAACAACACATTTCCCAGTGCTGATTTTGGTTCGCTTGAAAATGCATTAGAGCGTTACTTATCAACCATCTCACATATTAAACCTAAACGCGCATGTTTAGCAGTTGCAGGCCCTATAAAAGCAGGGCAAGTGCATTTAACTAATTTAGGCTGGCATTTTAGTGTTAACGAATTTAAACAACATTTTAATTTAGAAAAATTAGATGTTATTAACGATTTTGCTGCTTTTGCGTATGCGTCGCCTTATTTAGATCCTCTGCAAAATGTGACTGTGAAATCAGGACAAGCTGATGAAAATGCAAATATTGGTGTAATGGGCCCCGGTACTGGCTTTGGTGCTGCGTGTTTAGTAAGAACAGCTCACTCTACGTCAGTATTAAGTTCTGAAGGTGGTCATATATCGCTTGCGGCGGTTAACGAATTAGATACCGCACTAATTACAGAACTCAGAAAAGAGCATCAGCATGTATCTGTAGAAACCGTATTCTCTGGTCCAGGCATTACACATTTATACAAAGCAATGGCTGCGGTTAAAGGTGTTACTGCAAAAAACCTTGATGCGGCGCAAATTAGTAGCTTAGCTAATAGTGGTGAGTGTGAAGTGTGCGATGCAACTCTCAATCAATTTTGTGATTGGATAGGCAGCGTGGCAGGTGATTTAGCATTGGCTTATGGCGCATTAGGTGGTTTGTTTATTGGTGGTGGTATTTTGCCTCGCATGCAATCTCGCTTACTTGAAAGTCGTTTTGTTGAACGTTTTTCGCAAAAGGGTATTATGTCGCAATATACAGGGCAAATTCCCGTAACGCTTGTAACGCAAGATAACATCCCGTTAATTGGTGCCGCAGCATGTTTGCACAACAGTAAATAAGGTCGTTTCCTTGTTTGCATTTGGAAAATAGAGTGATGAAAAAAGTAACAATCAACAGCGTAGCAAGCCATGCTGGTGTTTCTAAAAAAACGGTATCACGCGTTTTAAATAACGAACCTAATGTTAGTGTGGCTACGCGTGAAAAGGTGCTTGCAGTATTCAAAGAGCTTGATTATACCCCAAATCCAATAGCACGTGGGCTTGCTCAAAATCGCAGTTTTATCATTGGTTGCCTCTACGATAACCCAAGTAAAAGTTACATTACGCGAGTGCAAACAGGTGCGCTAGCTGCTTGCCAAGAGAATAATTACAACCTTTTAATTCACCCTTGTGAATTTAGAGGTGAAGCTCTTATCAACAATATTGAGCAATTATTACAAACATCACGGTTAGATGGAATTGTTCTGACGCCACCATTTGGTGATTTTGCTGAGTTGGTTAATTTTTTAAAATCAAAAAAAATTCCTTATGCCAGAGTGGCATCAGCAATATTAGAAGATGATTCAATCTCTGTGCGCAGTAATGATGAGCAAGGTGCATTTGAAGTAACAGAACATTTGATAAGCCTTGGTCATAAGTCAATTGCTTTTATCAAGGGGCATCCAGATCATAGTGCTACGCAACAACGATTTAAAGGTTATAGACGTTCGCTTGCCAGCCATGGTATAGAATTTAACGAACGCCTAGTAGAGGAGGGTAACTTTAGTTATCACTCTGGTGTGGATAGCGCACGTAGTATTTTAGATTTGTCACCAAGGCCAACCGCTGTATTTGCTTCAAACGATTACATGGCTGCAGCAGTACTTAAATTAGCAACTCAGCGTCAATTAAGAGTGCCTGATGATATTTCAATAGCAGGGTTTGATAATGCACCGATTGCACGCCATATTTGGCCAGGATTAACAACAATTGCACAACCTGTTGAGGAAATGACTAAGCAGGCTGTTACTCAACTTATTTCTCATATAGCACAGCCTCAAGATGAGCCATTTCAGGTAATTCTTGAATCTCGTTTGATCACACGTGAATCAACAGCTCAAGTTAAAAAATAGTCTAAATTCTTTTTCACAGTAGCCCGAATATGAGTGACGCATATTTGGGCTTTTTTATTTTTATAAACTTGCTAAAAAGCCGCTTATACCTAAAAATTATAATGTTCATTAATCGGTCATGTTAAAAAGTTAGTCTATTTTTATTACTCAGGGTTGACACCGGTGTCATGGTCATGCGTTAATACAGTGACACCGGTGTCAGGGTTGTTGTGAGAGGCTCCCTGGTAGCGTACCTTTGAACGGGTAAATCAAAGATGCTCAGTACAGTTATTTACGTGGAGTCTGTAATTGCTACTGAGCCTTTATCCTCTAACTAATAGAGATGAGTTAAATTATGTTGCACCCTCGTATTCAAGAAGTTACCCAGCGCGTTATAGAACGCAGTAAAAATACCCGTCAAGCCTACTTAGAACGTATTTCGCACGCAAAAAAACAAACAAGAGTTCGTGCTGGATTAGGTTGCGGTAATATTGCGCATGTTATGGCTGCATGTAGCAGTGATGACAAAGCCCGCTTAAAAGCTGATGAGCAGCCAAATCTTGCTATTATTAACTCATATAATGATATGTTATCGGCTCATGTGCCATACAAAGACTATCCAGATTTAATTAAAGACATTGCAACAAAATACGATGCTACAGCTCAAGTTGCTGGTGGCGTTCCTGCAATGTGTGATGGTGTTACGCAAGGGCGTGACGGCATGGAGCTTTCGTTATTTTCTCGTGACGTAATCGCTATGTCTACAGCAATATCGCTTTCGCACGATGTGTTTGATGGCGTTTTTTGTTTAGGCGTTTGTGACAAAATTGTTCCTGGTTTATTAATCGGTGCATTGTCGTTTGGTCATTTACCTGTGTTCTTTTTACCAGCAGGTCCAATGCAATCAGGTATTCCTAACAAAGAAAAAGCACGTATTCGTCAAAAATTTGCACAAGGTTTAGTCAGTCGCGAAGACTTACTAGAGGCCGAAAGCGCTTCTTACCATAGTGCAGGTACGTGTACGTTCTACGGTACTGCCAATTCAAACCAAATGTTAATGGAAATAATGGGTTTACACCTTCCAGGTAGTTCATTTATTAATCCTTACACTGAGCTTCGCGATGGCCTTACTGGTAATGCTGTAGAAACCATGCTTAAGCAGCTTACCGATGATAAAGAAAGTCCGTGTTTAGCCGATGTGATCAGTGAAAAAACGATTATAAACGGTTTAGTGGGCCTGCTTTCTACAGGTGGCTCTACTAACCATGCAATCCATATTGTTGCGATAGCAAAAGCTGCCGGCATTCAGGTTACGTGGAAAGATATGTCTGATTTATCAGAAGTTGTACCACTGCTTACACGTATTTATCCTAACGGCTCAGCTGATGTAAACCACTTCCAAGCAGCTGGCGGTATGGGTTTCTTAATGCGAGAGCTTGCAAGCGCTGGTTACTTACACACAGACGTTAAAACAATGCTAGGCGATGGTTTAGCACCTTACATGACAGAGCCTCGTTTAGATAAAGACGATAGCTTGATCATGAGTAACTCAACCGGCCCAACTAAAGTTAAATGGGTAGATTGCCCAGCAAACTCACACGATGAAGAAGTACTTCGCCCAGTGAGCAACCCATTTAGTAAGCAAGGTGGTCTGCAACTTCTAACGGGTAACTTAGGTAAAGCTGTTATCAAAGTGTCAGCGGTTGCTGAAGAACATCAGATTGTTACTGCTCCTGCGAAAGTATTTAGCTCACAAAGTGCTCTGCAAGATGCATACACGCGTGGCGAATTAAACCAAGACTTTATTGCTGTGCTAAAAGAGCAAGGCCCTAAAGCGAAAGGCATGCCAGAGCTACATAAGCTAACGCCAGTAATGGCAACGCTTCAAGATGAAGGCTTTAAAGTCGCCATTGTTACTGACGGCCGTATGTCGGGTGCATCAGGTAAAGTACCTGCAGCTATTCACTTAGCGCCAGAGGCTGTTGAGGGCGGTATTATAGCTAAAATTCGAGAAGGTGACTTAGTGACGCTTGATGCGCCAAACGGAATTTTGAAAGTACATGTTAGCGATGAAGAACTTGCAAAACGTGAACTAGAACTTAGCCAACCAAGTGCAACATTTGGTACGGGTCGTGAATTATTTACAGGGTTTAGAAATATCGTAAGCAGTGCCGATTTAGGGGCGAGTGCTTTTGGACTTGAATAAAAATTAGCCATACTGGGTAATGAGGAACAAGTAATGAGTATTGAAAAAATCTTAGCATCGGCACCAGTGGTGCCAGTGGTTGTAATCGAAAAATTAGAAGATGCTGCACCACTTGCTAGAGCGTTATATAACGGCGGTTTAAAAGCCTTAGAAATTACACTACGTACACCAATTGCCGCAGAAGCTGTAAAGCTAATGAAAGCGGAAGTACCAGAAGCATATGTTGGCACTGGAACAGTTGTAGATAAAGCAAGCTTTGATCTTTCAGTAGCTGCGGGTGCTGATTTTATGGTGAGCCCAGGTGTTAGCGATGAGCTGATTGCTTTAGCAAAAGAGTCAGATATACCATTTTTACCAGGCGCTGCAACGGCGAGTGAAGTTATGCAGCTTGCGTCGCATGGTTTTAAGTTTTTAAAATTCTTCCCTGCAGAAGCCGCGGGCGGAACAGCAATGCTTAAATCAATCGGTGGCCCATTACCACATATTACTTTTTGCCCAACTGGCGGCATTAGCCTAGCAACTGCACCTAATTATTTAGCGCTTAACAACGTTATTTGTGTGGGTGGTACTTGGATGCTAGATAAACAACTAATTGAAAATAAAGACTGGCAAGCAATTGAAGCGCTTGCTCGCCAAGCAAGTGAACTTAAATAGGAGTCTAAAATGATTAATGTAGCAATTAACGGTTATGGCCGTATCGGTCGCAATGTATTACGTGCACTTTACGAGTCAGCTCAAAACAACGAAATTAAAATTGTCGCAATTAACGATTTAGCACCAGCTAACGTAAATGCACATTTAACGCAGTATGACTCAGTTCATGGTATTTTTTCTAAAAAAGTAACACTTGAAAACAACACTATGCTAATTGGTGATGACGTAATTACGTTAACGCAAGAGCGTGATCCTGCAAACTTACCGTGGAAAGAGCTAAACGTAGACATCGTTTTAGAATGTACTGGTTTTTTCACTAAGCGTGATGACGCTGCTAAGCACATTACTGCAGGCGCTAAAAAAGTAATCGTATCTGCTCCAGGTACTGGTTTAGATGCAACAGTAGTACATGGTGTAAACAGCGACGTAATTAATGCTGATAGCAATATCATTTCTAACGCTTCTTGTACTACTAACTGTTTAGCGCCAATTGCAAAGGCAATTAACGACACAGTAGGTATTGAGCAAGGTAGCATGACGACTATTCACGCTTACACCAACGATCAAAACTTATCTGACGTTTACCACCCAGATTTATACCGTGCGCGTAGTGCAACTCAATCTATGATCCCAACTAAAACAGGTGCTGCGGCAGCTGTTGGTTTAGTATTACCAGAACTTGCTGGTAAATTAGATGGTATGTCGGTACGTGTACCTACAATCAATGTTTCTTTAGTTGATTTTACGTTTATCACTAAGCGTGATACGACTACAGAAGAAATCAATGCAATCATGAAAGAAGCATCAACGGGTTCAATGAAGAGTATTTTAGAATATAATGAGCTTCCGCTTGTTTCTATCGACTTTAACCATAACCCAGCGTCGTCTATCTTTGATGCAACGCAAACTAAAGCCAATGGCAAACTAGTTAAAGTAATGGCTTGGTACGACAACGAGTGGGGTTTCTCAAACCGCATGTTAGACCAAGTTAAAGCATTAGGTCAGTACTTATAATTGACCTTGTAAAAGTTTAGCTTTATCCAACCAAGCCACGCATTGCGTGGCTTTTTTGCGTTTGGTTTATCTGTATATTTGCAATTCAAAATTAGCAGGGAACTATTTGTATTTTTTATACCCTAAATTTTGTTAATATGTGGGTGTGTAAATTAATGGAATTTCGTTGTATTTAATCAACTCAACGACGCAAGGAATAATAAAAATGATCAGAGCTTTATCGCGAAAAGTATTTCGCACAAATCATCTTCAGATAGGTGAGGGCAACATAAGTGGCTACATAGCCTGCTTTTTAGCAATACTGAGTTGCTTAGGCGTATTAGCGTTTCACTTTCCTGAATATTTAACCACACCAGAGCTGAGAAAAAGCTACAGCGTCGACTTTTTACGTCAGCTTATGTTTGCATCATTATTAGTCTCGGGCAGTTTAGGATTACTTAACTTTGTACGTAATACCAATAAGCGTTTAGGGGCTACAGCGTGGTTTTTTATTTTACTCGCTATTATGTTTGGCGGACCAAACGTTGAAGTAAATGAATTTGCTTCTGATACACCTTATATAGGGCTTGATTGGTTTATTTTAGATTTACTCGGTTCAACACTTATATTTATTGTGATTGAAAAGTTATTACCTCATCGTAAAGATCAAAAAATATTACGTAGTGAATGGCGGGGCGATTTAAACCACTTTTTTGTAAATCATTTAATTATTGGTTTTGTATTACTTGTTACTAACCACTTTGTGCATTATGGCTTTGGCTGGGCTGTATCATCTACAGTACAAGGTTATATAGAGCAAACTCCCTTTGCAGTGCAGTTGTTTTTAATAATACTCGTGGCTGATTTAATGCAGTATTGGGTGCATCGTGCTTATCACGAAGTCCCTTTACTATGGCGCTTTCATGGCGTACATCACAGTGCTAAAGAAATGGATTGGTTAGCGGGCTCTCGCCAGCATATTCTTGAAATACTCGTAACGCGCAGCTTAGTGCTCACGCCTATATTTGTACTTGGTTTTTCACAGCAAATAATTAGCTTGTACGTAATAATTGTGGGTTTACAGGCTGTGTTTAACCATGCAAATGTACGTGTGAAATTTGGTTGGCTAAAGTATTTTATGGTTACACCGCAGTTTCACCATTGGCATCATGCGTCAGATAAAGCCGCGATTGACCGAAATTACGCTGCACATTTTTCGTTTTTAGATTATGTGTTTGGTACTGCTGTTAAAGGCCAAAAAGAGTGGCCACAAGCGTATGGCGTAGTCGGGGATTACATGCCCATAGGTATGCTTAAACAACAGGTTTACCCGTTTAAGCGCACTAAATAAATTCGGGAATCCGGATAAACATAAATTAAAAGCGAGCAAGGTGTTACATTTTGCTCGCTTATATTATTAATATTAAACTTATTTTAGCTCAGCTAATAACTCAGTAAATGTAGGTCTTTGATTTAATATAGGTTTCATGGCGCATTTTGCCATATCGGACATTTTAACAAAGAGCTCACTTTGTTTATCATCGCCAGTTACCGTGCCTAATAAGTCTTCAATTAAACACCCTAATGCACGTACTTCAATTAACTCGATTTGCTTTTGTTGATAATCACTTAACATGGCTAAGTTTGTGGCTGCACCAAAATCACCAAATAATACATCAGCATCTTTGTTTATCATGGTGTTATGCGCATACACGTCGCCATGGCTTACTTTACAAATATGTAAGTGATGCAGCGTACTTACCATTTGCTGTGCAATTTTTAAAATAGCGTGAGTTGAGTAATGGCAATCATCATCAAAGGTATCACGCGTACAGGTTTCAAGGCTTGGAGGCAGGCCTAAATTAGTAAAGCTTTTATCTATTAGCTCCATCACTAAACCTAGCTGATCACTTTGCTCTATGTAGGCAAGTACCTTAATTAAATTAGCGTGATCGCCTGCTTGTAAGCAGCAATTTACTTCATCAAGCGGGTAGCCGTCGCTGGTAATTGCGCCTTTAAATAATTTAATAGCTACAGCGCTATCAGCTGCTTGCGCTAAATGAATAACGCCCGATGCACCTTGGCCAATAACATGACTAAGTGTGTAATCGTTAAGAGGCTTATTTTCTAAGCAGCTTTTTGTAAGGCACTGAGCTTTATTAAAATCGTTACCGGCAAACGCAAGCCAAGCAAGTTTAGGTAATTCAAACAGCCAGTCGTCTACGTGTGTTAAGTTATTAGCAGAGAGCCTAACAAGCTCAAGGTTTTTACACTGCGCCATGCTACTTGGCAGTTGCTTAAGTTGATTGCCTGCAAGCGCAAGCTTTTTAAGCTGGGTATAATTACCAAAATCTTCAGGCAATTCGCTTAACGTATTATCGGTGAGTATTAGCCACTCAATATTTTTTGGCAGGCTGTTTAAAGCAAATTCAGAAATTTGGTTACCTTTAAACGCGACCATAATTAAAGCAGGGCATTTAGCGAGCACTTTGGGAATATGCTTAAACTGATTAAACGATAAAAACACACGCTTCAGATGTGTTAAACAGGCAAATTCATCAGGTAGTGTTGATAAGTTATTATTTGATAAATCGAGAACTTCAAGCGTGTCAGCTAAGCTAAAAATTTCTTCAGGAAATGTCGTTAGCTCTTCTACCAATTGCAGGCGAGTAGCACCAACAAGTTTGCCACTTTTAAGCTCTTTAAGGGAGTTCATATTAATACCATGTTCTAAAAATGAAAAAGCCAACATAGCTGTTGGCTTAAAGTCGTTCTAACTTACTAAATCGCTCTTTAGAATTGCGCGTTATGGTAAACGTTTTGTACGTCGTCGCAATCTTCTAACATTGCTAAAAATCGTTCCATAACTTCAACATCTTCGCCTTCAATCGGCGTTTCAATTTGTGGCACAAAGCTAATTAGGTCTTCGTCAAATTCAGTCACGCCCATTTCTTCAAGCGCTGTACGTGTATTGTTGTACTCTGTGTGAGGAGCAAAAACAGTAACTTTACCGTCATCTACTTCTACGTCAGTTACATCAACATCAGCCATCATAAGAGCTTCAAGTACGGCTTCGTCGTCATCACCGTCAAATACAAAAATAGCAAGGTGATCAAATAAATGTGAAACAGAGTTTTGAGCGCCAATTTTAGCATTTGCTTTGGTAAAACAAACACGTACATCAGCAAAGGTACGCTTGTTGTTGTCTGTTAAACAGTCAACAATAATCATACAGTTACCAGGACCGTAACCTTCGTAACGTGTTGCTGCGTAGTCTTCACCGCCGCCGCCTTTTGCTTTGTCTATTGCGCGGTCAATAACGTGTGCTGGTACTTGGTCTTTTTTAGCGCGTTCAATTAAACGACGCAATGATAAGTTACCATCTGGATCTACACCGCCGTTTTTTGCACAAATATAAATTTCTTTGCCGTACTTAGAATAAACTTTAGTTTTAGCACCCGCAGTCTTAGCCATTGAATCTTTTTTGTTTTGGTAAGCTCTTCCCATCTGCGTTTCGCCTTAATATATGTAAATAATAGAATAAAATTATAATGCGTATTCTAAAGGTAAATGCATTCAAGGGCTAGTAAGTATTAAAGCCGATTAAAACTGTAGCGTTTAAAGTCCATCTAAAGTGCATTTTAGTGAGGAGATTATCGAGGGATTTAGACGTTGGAATTATATCTATTATTGTAAATTTAACTCAATAAAAAAGGCAAGCGGTATAACAGGTTGCCTTACTAAGTAATAAAAAGTAAGTATTACTTACCAAATACGTACACGTTCATCTTCAGGAAGGTATAACGCATCGCCTGGTTTCACATTAAACGCTTTATACCATGCATCGTGGTTACGTGGCGCTTGTGCTCTAAAGCGACCTGGAGCATGTGTGCCACCACGAAGTTGGTTAAGCATGCTTTGCTCAGTACGTTTTTCTTTCCATACTTGTGCCCACGCAAGGAAGAAACGTTGATCGCCAGTCACGCCGTCTATTACAGGCGCTTCTTTACCATTTAAACTTAGCTTGTACGCGTGATAAGCCATCGATAACCCACCTACATCACCAATGTTTTCGCCAAGGCTATTGCGACCATTAACAAAGTTACCTTCGATTGGCTCGTATTTACTGTACTGCGCAGCCAGTTGGTCGGCTTTTTTGTCAAATGCAGCGCGGTCAGCATCAGTCCACCAGTTACGTTGCACACCGTTTTCGTCAGATTTTGAACCTTGATCGTCAAATCCATGACCCATTTCGTGACCAATTACAGCGCCAATACCGCCATAGTTTACAGCCGGATCGGCATTTGGATCGAAAAACGGCGGCTGTAGTATCGCAGCCGGAAATACAATTTCATTAAACGAGCTATTGTAGTAAGCGTTTACGCGTTGTGGCGTCATGCCCCAGCGGTTACGATCTGTTTTTTGTAGCTCTTTTTCAACACTTTCTGCGTGGAAAAACTCACGCATGTTTTTTACATTACCGATTAAATCGTTTTTAGTAATGCTTAAACCATCATAAGACTGCCATACATCGGGATAACCAATTTTTGGTACAAATGCAGCCAGTTTAGCGCGCGCATTTACTTTAGTTTCATCGCCCATCCACTCTAGGTTATCAATACGTTCACCAAGGGCTGTACGAAGGTTTTCAACCAGCTCTGACATTTGTTGTTTTGATGATTCAGGGAAGTAACGTGCTACGTATATTTTACAAATAGCAAAACCAAGCGAACTTGTGCCTGACATTTGACTTATTGCACGTTTCCAACGAGGGCGAGGCTCTTGTTGTCCGTTTAGTTCTTTACCAAAAAAAGCAAAGTTAGTATTAAATACGTCTTCTGATAGTAAACCTGCGTTACCGCTAATAGCGTGATACGTTAGGTAGTCTTTCCATACTGCAATATCTTCTTGATTGATTAGCTCAATCATCGCTTTTATAGGTTCAGGTTGAGAGACATTTAACTGAGGTACTTTATAACCTGTTTGCGCAAAATATAAATCCCAGTTAAAACCAGGATAAGCAGTGCTTAAATCGGCGCGTTCAATTTGGTTTAGCGTTAAATCGCGATTACGGCGCTTTTCACGAGGCCAATGACCTTGTGCAATTTTGGTTTCAAGATCAACAATTGCTTGAGCACGCTCTGCGGTATTTTTTACTCCTGCAAACTCAAGCATGTCAGCAATGTGAGCAACATAAGCTGTACGGGTTTTAACAAAGCGCTCAGCGTCTTCAAGGTAGTAAGAACGATCTGGTAAGCCTAAACCACCAGCACCTAGTGACATTTCATATTTATTAGGGTCTAGGCGATTAAACCACATGCCGCCGCCAAAAGGGGCTTTATTACCGGTTAACCAAGACTTACCAAACATCTCAGCTAAATCGTCGGTCGACGATATATCATTAATTTCACTTAATAATGGCTTGATTGGCGCCACACCTAGTTTATTAAGTGTTTCGGTATCCATGTAGGCGTTGTAAAAATCAGCAACGAGTTTTTCTTATGCGTTTAAGTCTTTGCGTGCTGCAATTTCTTCAATAATAGCTTTAACATCGCCTTCGCTGCGCTCAGCTAATCCAGAAAATGCACCGTAGCGGGTTTTATCTGCAGGCATTTCGTAGTTGTCATACCACGTGCCGCTGGCATACATAAAAAAGTCATCGCCTGGTTTAACGGCTTCGTTACGGGCTGTTAAATCAACACCAAAACTACCCAACTCTGCTTTTTCTGTTACTGCTGCTGTCGCTACTTTAGGTTGTTGTTCGTTTGCTTTTGTTGTTTGCGGATCTGAACAACCGGTAATAAATGTGGCAGTTAATGCTGCGGCAATTAAACTCTTTTTCATTACTTACTCCTGAGTATCACTGATTGAATTAAAGCAGCAGTGAATCATTTTTATTGTTACGAATATTTAACTTATCGATTGTTATAGATATCATACATACAAACAAACCTTTTGAGGTGAATCACCACAGTGCTCGATAAAACTAATTTAGAAGAAAAGAGAAAGGCTAAATAAAAGTTTTATTTAGCTCTAATACCGGCAAGCATAAGAGCTAAAAGGGGTTACACATTATTTATTTTTATGTTGTAGTTCCCACATACGGGCATATTCTCCGGCGAGAGTAAGTAACTCATCGTGCCTACCTTGCTCTATAATTTCACCAGCTTTGAGTACAATAATGGTATCTGCATCGGTAATAGTAGAAAGGCGATGGGCAATAACAATACTCGTATGGTTACTAGCAACTTCACGCATTGCTGCGAGTATTGCTTGCTCAGAATGAGAGTCGAGTGCAGATGTTGCTTCGTCAAAAATTAAAATAGGGGACTTTTTCAAAATGGCGCGCGCAATGGCAATCCGCTGTTTTTCACCGCCTGATACTTTTAAACCACGCTCGCCAACCAGTGTTTTATCGCCTTTATCAAGTGTGCCTATAAAGTCTTTTAAGTGCGCCATTGCAATGGCTTCGTCAATTTCAGCATCGCTTGCTGATGGTCTGCCGTAAGCGATATTTTCACGAATAGTGGTGTTAAACAGCACCGTATCTTGTGGGACGATTGCAATGGCTTGTCGAAGGCTCTGAAGTGTTACGTTATTTATAGCTTGGTTATCAATACTAATTTCACCAGCGTTTGTATCATAAAAACGATAAAGCAGTCGCGCTAACGAACTTTTACCAGCACCACTGGCGCCAACGATGGCTACTTTACTGCCTGCTTTAACACTAAAGCTAAGATTATTAAGAATAGGGCGATGCACATCGTAACTAAAACTTACATTTTTAAATGCAATTTCACCATGTTGAATATTTAACACTTTAGCGGTTGATGAATCAGTAATAAGTGGTTTTTTATTAAGTAGCCCAAGCATGTTTTCAAGGTCGGTAAGGGCGCGTCTTATTTCGCGATATACAAAGCCTAAAAAATTGAGCGGTAAAAATAACTGAATCATATATGCGTTAATCATCACAAGCTCACCAATAGAAAGCTCACCGGTAACCACTTCGCTTGCACCAAGCCACATTAAAGCCGTAATAGCACAAGCAATAATAAGTGCTTGTCCTGAGTTGAGCGCAAGTAACGACATTCTATTTTTTAATCGAGCTTTTTCCCATTGTGCTAAAAAGGTGTCGTAAGTGCTTGCTTCAAATTCTTCATTATTAAAATATTTTACAGTTTCATAGTTAAGTAGGCTGTCTATAGCGCGGGTATTACTTTGGCTGTCGGCAGCGTTTGCTTCGCGAATAAAGCGGTTTCTCCACTGAGTAACCACCACAGTAAAGGTAATATAGATAGCGACTGCCAATAATGTAATAAGCGCAAACCAAACAGAAAACAACGTGCCAAAAATAATCGCAACGGTCAGTATTTCAAATAAAGTAGGTACAATGTTAAACATTAGAAAACGCATTAAAAAGCTTAACCCGCTAGTACCACGCTCTATATCGCGGCTAATGCCTCCGGTTTGCCTATCTAAATGAAAAGCCAGCTCAAGTGAATGCAAATGCTTAAATACCTTTAAACCAATATCACGCATGGCATGCTCGGTTACGCGAGAAAATACAGCATCTCTTACCTCACCTAAAAACACGCTAGCAAAACGCAGTGCACCGTACATCAGTAATAATAAAACGGGGATAACTAACAGTGGGTTAATTGACTTATCTACCGAGTCTATAATTTCTTTAAGTGCCCACGGCATCAACAAAGTGGCACCTTTTGCGCCTATAAGCGCCATAAGTGCAATAAAAACACGGCCTTTAAATTTTGTAAGGTAGGGCCACAGTGTTTTTACACTTTGGCGTAAATTCATGGCGTCGGGGCGTTTTTCTGTGCTTTGTCTGGGGCGCATTAGTGATCTCTGTTAAAACTAAATACTTAATTAATAAGCATTGTATTTTAAATGCTTGCCCTTATATACTACGCATCCCTTATTTTAGTTTTAAAACGTGAATGTTTAAATTTAGAGTGTTTTTAACTGCCTTTTTGCTACTTGCTGCACTTTTTAGTGTGCAGAGCAATGCTATGGGCGCCTCACAAAATTTAAATATTACTGTTAGTACGCAGGTTTCGCTTACTGATATTGGCGATTTAACTAAAATACAGCCTATTAGTAAGTCTGTAGATACTTCGCAACATAAAAAAACGCATCAAACCGATTTTGACGCGCACCAACCAAGGTTAACTGCCAATAATTCATCATTGTTTTTGCACACTGTTCAAAGTGAGCCAGAATACGATGTGGTTTTTGAATTTTTTGCTCAAAATCTTGTTAGGCATATATTCTTACGACCAAGAGCGATTAATCCTATACAGCCTTGGTATACGCTTGTAACTAATAGTAAAAAGTCGCGCTTGAGTGGCTGGAAAGACGTAAACTTACTCTACAGAGCTGTAACTACCTACCACGCTTAATTTTCCTTATTTAATTTTATTAGGTTTTAACTTTTAAAGTTTTAGCCTGCAGATTAATTGTGCTTTTAAAAAGTACGTTGCTAGCTTTGCTGGCAATAAGGATTAAACATGTTAAGTTTTAAAAAAGATAAAAAGCCGTCTACGGCTAAGTTTAAATTAAGCTATATCGCCATGCTAATAGTACTGGTTTTATTAGCTATCAGCGCATTACCAAATTTATACCCAAATAAATCGTGGTTGCACATCAGTACTGCTCCGCACAGCGAAACGCAATCTTTACCGAGTACTAAAACGCTAGTTACTTTTTTAAATAAACAAGGGCTAGAGGTTGAGCAGGGTTTAGATAAGCAATCGACTATTAATGTACTTTTAAACGCGCCAACTAAAAGCGCTCAGGCGCAAGCGGCTATAAAAGCGCAATATCCAAACACGCAAGTTAAAATTGTTGAGCATGCAACCAGCCCAACATGGTTACAAGATTTTGGTTTATCACCAATAAAGCTGGGCCTTGATTTAAATGGCGGTGTGCTATTTGTACTAGACGTAGATTTAGATAAAGCCGTTGATGAGCAGTTAGCCAGTGCGTATCAACAAGCTAAATCAATTATTATTAAGCAAAAAGCACATGGCGTAAAAGCGCAGCAAACTCAGCATGGGTTTGAAATAAACGCACTGCCTAATGCAACCGACAAGTTAACCCCTGTTATTGAAGAGCTAAAAAGCCGATTTGCTAATTTAGCCGTTGTAACAAGCAATAAGGGCAGCGTTAAAACTGCCAAATTTAGTTATTCAGAGCAAGGCCGCAGCAGCTTTGATAAAGAAGTAATGGGGCAAACACTTACAACCCTTCGTTCACGTATTGAAGAGTTAGGCATTACTGAAGCGGTAACACAGCAACAAGGTAAGCACCGCATTCGTATAGAGCTACCGGGTGTGCAAGATCCAACCGAAGCTAAGCGTATTATTGGTGCAACAGCATCGCTTGGTTTTTATCAATTAAAAGAAATAGGCGGACAAACATTTAATATGCAATCGGGCGGAACCATAAAGCTCGATCCTGTGCCAATTTTTACAGGCGATCATATTAATAATGCAAACATAGGCCGCGACGATTGGGGTAAACCACTTGTACAACTAAGCCTAGACGGCCAAGGTGGGGATGCAATGTCGGCATTTTCAAAAGCCAATATTGGTAAGCCAATGGCGACGGTTTACTCTGAGTACTCTCAAAATACTAAAGGTGAAGTAGTTAAAAAAAGCGAAGTTATTAATGTTGCCAATATTGCTCAGCATTTAAGTTCGCGTTTTAGTATTACCAATATGAAAAGCCAACAAGCGGCAGCCGATCTGGCATTATTACTACGTGCAGGCTCGCTTACCGCCCCTGTTACAATTGTGCACGAACAAACAATAGGGCCAAGCCTCGGCAGCGAAAATATTAGTAATGGCTTAGCCGCGCTTATGTTAGGCATGGGTATTACGCTTGCATTTATGGCGCTTTGGTATCGCCGTTTAGGCCTTATTGCAAACGTAGCACTTATATTAAATTTAACGTCGCTTGTGGGCTTAATGTCATTATTACCAGGGGTTGTGTTAACCCTGCCGGGTATCGCTGGCCTAGTATTAACCATAGGTATGGCGGTAGACACTAACGTAATAATATTTGAACGCATTAAAGAAGAACGTCGCCAAGGCCGTGCACCATATCAAGCTATTCAAGAGGGTTATAAACAAGCCGCAAATACAATATTTGATGCCAATATAACGACCATGATCACCGCACTTATTTTATACGGCATAGGCTATGGGCCCGTTAAAGGTTTTGCCATTACACTCGCACTGGGACTTTTAACATCTGTATTTACAGGTGTGTATGTATCAAAAATATTAAGCCAAACGTTGTATTTAAAAATGGGTAAAAAAGCAGGAGTAAAAGCACATGCTTAACACTTTTTTAAAAGGTGAAAAGGGTACACGCTTACGCTTTATGGGCATGCTTTTGAGTGCCATCTTAGTGCTGCTATCAGTATTTACGCTGACGCAAAAAGGTTTAAATTTTGGCCTAGATTTTACCGGCGGTTATTTAACTGAGTTTACAACCAGCCAAAGTGTAGCTCTAAAAGAGCTTCAATCATTTATTGCCAAAAATCACAGCGGTGAGTTTGAGCTAACCGCGCAAGGTAATAGTCATTTTCAATTAAGAGAAGCGCCAGGTGCATCAACAACATCAACAACATCAACAACAGCTAATAGCCTTGATTGGCAAAGCGCTGTTACACAAAACGATGATATAAACGCACAGGTGTTATCGTCAGCTTATATTGGCTCACAAGTGGGCGATGAGTTATTTGATCAAGGCTGTTTAGCCATGTTTGCTGCAATGATTGCGGTAATGATTTACCTTGCAGTGCGTTTTGAATGGCGCTTAGCGGTAGGGTCTGTAGTAGCGCTAATGCATGATTTAATACTCGTACTTGGGTTGTTTTCACTATTACAAATTGAGTTTAACCTAACCGTGCTGGCTAGCTTACTGGCTATTATTGGCTATTCACTTAACGACTCAATAATAGTGGGGGATAGAGTGCGTGAGCTTTTACGTGTTCAATCAAATAATGTACTTAGCCCAGCGACTATTATTAATAATGCGATTAAAAGCACACTAACGCGCACCTTAATAACGTCGGGTACCACACTTGCGACGGTTGCGAGCGTTTGGTTACTTGCAGGCGCACCACTGCAAGGCTTTGCTATAGCATTATTTACCGGCATTGTAGTGGGTACGTTCTCGTCTATTTGTATAGCGGCAACCTTGCCGGAACTATTGGGCTTAAGCGCTAAAAACTACGAAGTTAAAGTAGATGCCCACACGCAGACATTATTAGATATGCCATAAGGTTTTTAATAAAGCACAAGCAAAGAGCTGCACCAACCAACAGCTCTTTGTTAGTTTAATGCTAATTTAAGCCCCGCTAGTATTCCCACCAAACTTGCGGGGGTTTAAAACAATGGTTTTAAGCCTAGCAAAAATGTTAAACTAACTGCCTTATTTTTACTGCCAGTATTGTATTAATCCCCATGAATAAAACCCACGTTATCGAACATCTTCGTTTTGCGCTTGAAGCGCAGCTTACAACAGCAAAAGTAGCGGCAAAAACCGCGCACGACACCGCCACACATGAAGAAAACATAGCCGAAAACAAATACGATACCCTAGGGCTCGAAGCCGCTTATTTAGCACAAGGCCAAGCCCAGCGCGTAAACGATTGCTATAAAAGCATAGAATTGTTTGAGCCTGCCTTTAACGAAAAGCCTACCGACAAAATAGCTATCGGTTCGCTGGTGTGTTTAGAAGATAATAACGCAGCCCAAAAATGGTTTTATTTAGGCCCCGCAGCTGGTGGTTTAACGGTAAATGTTAAAGAGCACGCAATAGCTGTAGTAACACCCGGCGCACCAATGGGTAAGCAGTTATTAAATAAACAGATTGATGATGAAATTACGTTAACAATAGCAGGTAAAGCCCACGAATATGTGGTGGTAAAGATTTTATAAAGCTTTGGTTTTTTAAGAGAACACCATCTGAAAAAGCTATGCCAACGTAATAATCGCTTATTTATATTCATAAATTAATTGTCGGATGGCATAGCTTCGCCATTTATCCAACCTACAGCTATGTTTTTATAGCGTAACGTGGTGTGTATTTCAATTTCTACAAAGGCATATAATGAGAAGTACCTAATAGTTTAAAAATGAGCAGGGTTGACGTTAGGTGCTCCCTTTTTAATTGATTTTAGTGGTTATACAGCCTCGTTAGTTGTATTTCCCAAGTTGGCTACTCGGTGCTACTATAGTGATACATTTGTTTGGGGATTATTATGAGAGTAGAACTAGTAACAACATTGAAGCGTCAAGCAACGAAGATATTATCTGAACTTCATTCCTCTAAAGAACCTGTGTTGATAACTGAACATGGACAACCATCTGCATACTTAGTAGATGTTGATGATTATGAATTTATGCAAAAGCGTATGCAAATTCTTGAGTCTCTTGCAAAAGGAGAGCAGGCAATAAGTCGTGGTGAAACCATGTCGAATGTTGAAGCTAAAGATAAAATGAATAAATGGCTGAAATAATTTGGACTAATCCAGCTTTGGATGATCTTAACGATATCGCTGAATATATCTCATTAAGCAATTTGCAGTCAGCGAAAAAATTGGTTTCCAAAATATTTGAAAAAGTTGAACGTCTCGAACTCTTTCCTGAATCAGGTAAAAAACCAATTGAGTTAGCTAACCTAAATTATCTTGAACTGGTCGTGAATCCTTGTCGTATATTTTACAAAAAAGATAACGATAAAGTATATATTTTGCACGTAATGAGACAAGAACGAGACTTACGAAAATTTTTGTTGCTAACGCAATATACAGCTAACAACACGCCCTGAGGTGGACAGCAAGCGCTAAAGCTCACTTTCCACCTCAAATTTTAACAGCGGTGAACCCTTACTTTTCAATGCAGTTAAGTAAGTTGATTCATCGTAGGGCGTATGTGTTTTCCAGCGCCTAAATAGGATTTGCATCCACTTAAATGCCAATGATCTAATGATGGTATTATGGGTTTTCCTTTGGCTTCTTGCTGGCGATAATATGCTTTAGCCCAAAATGAATAACGCACAGATAATCCTGCCCATTCCACAAATGTTTGCCTTAAAAATTTAGTGCACGAATATCGCCAGTGTATCCATTCTTTCTTGCCACTGTACCACTACACTTTTTATATCCTGTGTAAAAGTACAGTAATAGATTGAACAAAAATAGGAACTCAGATATGGTTTGTTTATCAATAAAAACAAATAAAAACGAGTTACTCTACAGGTTCGTTAGGTGCAAAGGAGATAACTGTGAATCATCGAAAGGTTGCATTAGAATGGAGTAATCGTGTGGCTGCAGTAGCACATGGCCATTATCTCGCTGCATCTAGATACTCTCGACTCCATTTTTGGCTTGGCTTACCAACAGTTTTACTCGCAACAATTGTTGGAACAACGGTTTTTGCTACACTCCAGCAAAAGCCAGAAATTTGGTTGCAAATCACAGTAGGCTTAATGAGCATTACCGCAGCCGTACTATCTGCACTACAGTCATTTCTAAATTATTCAGATAAAACTGAAAAGCATAGAACTGCAGGCGCACGTTATAATGCAATCGGGCGTGAGTTGGAGCAACTTTTAGCACAAGAAGATAACTGGGCCTTACTTGATACTATTCGAGAAAAGATAGACCAACTTTCCCAAGAAAGCCCTCACATTCCAAATACTGTACGAAGCTCTATAGCGGATATAAGTGAAGGTGCTCTTTGGACAGAGTAGTTTAAAATACACCTAACTAGAAAATAAAGCGTGACTGCTAACAGTTTACTCGGTTCCACTTCGTTTCATATTTTGGCAAGCTATTGACCGATTAATGCTTTGTTAGATTTCTACGTAAGCTCAGTCTATTCAGCTCTGGAGAATAAATGAACAAAGGATTTGCGGGTATATTTGAAACGGATTCTGTACTAAAGACTGTCGTTTTATGTGTGTTAACTATAGGCTCACATTTAATATATAAGCTTTACCGATTTACGAGCCAGATCAATCTTCATACCGAACTTAAAATACCTAACTTATTTATTACAACTACCATTGTTTTATTTATTATTTCTTTAGGTAGTTTAATTTATGGTTTAGCTAATTATCATGACCTTGCTATTCTAAAAAGCTCAATTGGTATTCATGCTATATCTAGTGCTTTCGATGTAACTTGGATTGTCATGGTTCGTAATCGTATTAACTTAATAGCGGACTCTAATAGAGGTGACAAACTTTGGTTAAATCCTTTTATTACGTCAATTTTCCATGTTATTTATATACAACATAAAATCAACCAAGGCTTGGCTAAAAACGCAATATAATAAGCAAGTAAATAGGGGCAATATTGTTATTTTGCTTTAGTGAACACTTCCTCATTCCTTTGAGGAGGTTAGGTGAATTAGTTTTGTTAAACACTTAACTCAATTAGTCTTTTTCACAAACTTAGCAGTTACCATCATTTCGCCAATGCCTTCTACTTTAGAATCAAGCTCGTGATCTTTTTTATCAAGCACTCTTCTAACTACCGCTTTGGTGCCAATTTTAATTACTTGCGAGCTGCCTTTAATTTTTAAATCTTTGGCTACGGTCACTTTATCGCCATCATTAAGTAAAGTGCCGTTGGCATCTTTTACTAAAATTGCGTGTTCATCGCTTGTATTATTAGGGTTCCACTCATGGGCGCACTCGGGGCAAACAAGCAGTTGTTGGTCCTCGTAAACATATTCACATTGGCATTTTGGGCAAGCAGGCAGCGACATTTATAACACTCGTAAAATATTAATTTTGCGTATTTTAATCTGCATTTATAGTTAATCAATATTTTTCATCTTCACGCTAAAAATATCTCGTTTGTGCGTTTTTAAAAAAGGGCATATAAAGCACATGTCGCTTAAGCAATTTAAGCGCTAACTCGTACAGTAGGTACCTGTTAAAGCACCCATCATATTAAGTGATTCGCGCAATGCCCACTTAGTACGATGGGTGTTTCTATTTATAATGCTTAGTATTTTACTAAGCATGCTTTTTATATTTTGACTTAACTAGGAAAAGTCGTGTTTAAAACCTTAATTGTGGTTGATAACAACGAGCAAACGCTTGCTCAATCGTTCGAAAATGTAATTACGTTTAATACCTACTTACGTGATTACCCAAAACATAACGAACCAAAAACACGCATTATTAATCTATGCGACTCAAGCCAATACTTGAGCAAAGGTTACTATTGCTCATTACTTGCAGAGGCGCGCAAGCACCAAGTTTTACCCAGTGTAAAAACCATTAATGCTCTTCGTAGTGGCCAAGCTCCTATGTTAAATGTGGGTCAAATAGACGGCACACTTTACTTTGGTAATGCCCAAAACGATTTACAATCAAAAGCGGCAAAGTCGGTATTTAAACAATACCCAGCGCCTATTTTATTTGTTGATGAACAAGGATTATTGCAACAAGGCTCGATGTCGTCTTTAAGCGAGCAGCAGTACAGTGAATTTGTATCCAAGCTAGATAACTTTACTAAAACGCAGTGGCGTATTAGTTCGGTGCAACGTCGTTTTAGATGGGATATGGCAATACTTGTTGATCATAACGAAAAAGTACCACCGAGTGATAAAGATGCCATTGCACGCTTTATTAAAGCAGCGGCTAAACACGGTATTTATGCACAAGCATTAAGCTTTGACGAAATTGACAATATTGCCCAGTTTGATGCGTTATTTATTCGCCAAACTACAGCGATTGACCATCCAACGTATCGCCTTGCGAGCAAAGCGCAAAGCCTGGGTTTAGTGGTTATTGATGATGCTGAGTCTATTTTACGTTGTTGTAATAAAGTGTATTTACACGATGCATTTAATTATCAAAAAGTGCCAAGTTTAAAAACGGTTGTAGTGGCTGATCAAGCAAATGAAACGCTTGAGCAATTAGAAGAAGCGTTTACGTATCCGCTTGTTTTAAAAATGCCTGAAGGGTCTTTTTCAAAAGGTGTGTTTAAAGTTTCAAACCGTGATGAGCTTGCCGCTAAGCTTACAGAGCTGTTTGAGTTTAGCGCATTAGTGCTTGCACAAGAGTACATGTATACCGAATACGATTGGCGAGTGGGTGTGTTAAATGGCCGTGCAATTTATGCATGCCGCTATTTAATGGCGCGTAACCATTGGCAAATTTATAACCACGACGCGAAACGTTTTTTCTCTGGTGGCTTTGAAACTCTGCCAACCTTTGAGTTACCAAAAGCGATATTAGATGCAGCATTAAAAGCCTGTAAAACAGTAGGTAGGGGTTTATATGGCGTAGATGTTAAAGAGCATCAAGGCAAAGCATATGTACTTGAAGTAAACGACAACCCAAGTATTGATCACAAGGTAGAAGACGGCTATTTAGGCGATGAGCTATACATGATCATTATGGATGAGTTTAAACAACGCTTAGAAGCACGAGGCCGTGGGTAATAACATGAGCAACCTTGTTATTCGAAAGGCGCTTAGCAGTGATTTAAATGCACTGATTGACGTTGAAAATGCTTGCTTTAATAACGATAAATTAAGTCCCCGTAGTCTAAAACGCTGGCTTAGTGCAAAACACGGTATTTTACTCGTTGCCCAAAATGGCGAGCAAGTATGTGGATATGGATTAGTGTGGTGCCATAAAGGGACGCGTTTAGCGCGTTTATATTCGCTTGCTGTAAAACCCACAATGCAAGGTAAGGGGATTGCAAAAGCACTACTTACTAGCCTTGAAAAAGAAACGTGTGAGCGGGCTCGTATTTACCTTCGTTTAGAGGTGGCTGTAAATAACGAAGGTGCGATAGGGCTTTATAAAAGCTTGGGTTACAGAGTGTTTGGTCAATACAGCGATTATTACGATGACCACAGTGATGCCCTACGAATGCAAAAAAACATTCGACAAACAAGTGAGTTAAAAGTGGCACGTTTAACGCCGTGGTATCAGCAAACTACCGAGTTTACTTGTGGGCCTGCTGCGCTATTAATGGCAATGGGTGCACTTGAGCCAACAACTGAGCAAACTCAATCACATGAGCTGGCACTTTGGCGTGAAGGTACCACCATTTTTATGACATCGGGTCATGGTGGTTGCCATCCGTTTGGTTTGGCGCTTGCCGCTAATAAGCGTGGTTTTAAAAGCGAAGTAATGGTTAATACCACAGAGCCTTTGTTTTTAGATGGCGTACGCAACGAAAACAAAAAAGTGGTGCTTGCCACAGTGCATCAGCAATTTGTAGATGGTATTGCACAGGCAAATATACCGCTTACGTATAAAGATGTAGAGCTTGAGCATATTGAGCTGTGGTTAAGTAAAGGCTTTAGTGTGCTGTTATTAATTAGTACATACAGTTTTGATGGTAAAAAATCACCACATTGGGTGTGTGTTACGCACCTTGATGAGCACTGCGTGTATGTTCACGATCCATTTTGTGAGCCTGGTAACGATAAACAGCTCGCAATAGATTGCCAATATGTACCTATTGCGCGAAGTGATTTTAGTAAAATGTCAGCGTTTGGTAGCCAACGTTTAAGAACGGCGGTGGCTATAGCTAATAAAATATAAGGTTAACAGTGACTTTTTTAGATTTAATTGATGTAGCCCCGTATTCGTGGGCAGCTATTGGTACTGCGGCTTTTTGTGGTGCTATTATTGGTATAGAGCGCCAGTTGCGTGGTAAACCTGTAGGGATTCGTACATCAGCGTTAATAACTTTGGGTACGTATTTGTTTTTATCCACTGCGTTTAATTTACAGGGGGATGTAATAGATCATTCTCGTGTGGTTGGGCAAATAATTACAGGTATTGGCTTTTTAGGGGCAGGCGTTATGCTCGCAAAAGATGGTGCGGTAGTTGGCGTTACATCAGCTGCAACCATCTGGGTGCTTGCATCAATAGGCGTTATGATAGCGACCGAAAACCTTGGCGCTGCAATAAAACTCTCGGTGCTGGTGGTCGGTATTTTATACGGTGTAGACGTACTCGAAGCTAAATTTAAAAGCTTAAGCAAAGGCGTACACACTAAAGTAAAAAATTATCAAAAACGTTACTATCGAAAAGAATTTGATGAATCAGAACGCCACTAAAAGTGGCGTTTTTTTAGTGCTATTGAAATTAGTCCTATTCGAACAAGCACTATAATTAGCCAAATAACTTTCTCCTAACTACTTTTCTGTAACCACTGGGTGTTTGGCTTAATACTTTTTTAAACACGCGGGTTAAATGCCCTTGGTCGTTATATCCTACTTCTAAAGCCACTTCTTGAATTGATAAATTTGATGATGCTAATAACTCTTTTGCGCCTTCTACACGTAATTGCTGCCAATACTCAATAGGGCTTTGATTAGTAGCGGCTCTAAAACGGCGGGTAAAAGTACGATAGCTTAAGCTAAATTGGGCAGCGACTTCTTGCAAGTTTAGCTCGGTGGCTAAATTAGTTTTTAGCCAAAATTGAATTTGCGCAATTAGCTCATCGGGGTGGCGATCTACTGCACCTTCTAAGTAGCGTTGATCTTCATAGGGTTTGCGTATTTCGTGCGAAAAATTACGCTCTACATGCTGCGCGGCGGCTTTTGTGTAGTACTGGCTAATAATATGCACGATCACATCGGCAAGCGCATTAAGGCTTGCTACGGTATACATTCGCTCTGACTGGGTTATAAAAAAGTCGGGCTTTAGGTGCACCTGCGGGTAGTCATGGCTAAATTGTTTGGCGTAATGCCAATGGGTGGTAGCAGGGTGGCCATCAAGTAAGCCTGCCTCAGCTAATAAACAGTTGCCAGTACCTACACCAATTACATGGCTGCCTGCGCTAAAGCTCTCGCTTAGCCAATCAACTACCTCTTGATTTGTACGTACCACAGGGCGCGGATTTCGCCAAATACCAGGCACTATAATTAAATCGCTGTAGGGCGCATTAGTTGTTATGCAATCAGGATTTATAGCAAGGCCTGCGCGGGTGGGTATAAATTCAGCACTTTTAGCCACTAAATTTATAGCAAGTGGCCTAAAGCTTTGCTTATCAAGATGCCCTTTAGCAAAGGCCTCGCCGGCTCTTAGCATTTCTATAGGTAACGTTAAACTAGTCACTAGTAAATGCGGATATACCGCTATAGCAATGTTTAGTGGTGGATTAGTGTGTTTATCAGTCATATAAATGCTCCGACCAGTACATTTTGGCCTTTTGTGCTGAATATTTGGCTATTAAAGCACAATGTATGGTGCATAATCCATTTAAACTGCCTCTTCTCCTTATAACACGTTTCTAAAAGGTAAATTATGACAGCATTACCCGTTATAGTAGGCATGGGTGGCATTAACGCCGCTGGCCGTACTTCTTTTCATCAAGGTTATCGCCGTATCGTGTTAGATAGTTTAAATGCTCAAGATCGCAGTGAAACATTTTTAGGCCTCGCCACACTGATGAATCTAGTAAGCGTTGTAAACGGCCAATTACAAGATACACAAGGTAATAATGTTGAGCAAAGCGACATAGAAGCACGCTTTGGTGAGCAAATTATTGCTGGTACACTTATTCGTAAAATTGAAAAAGAACACTTTGATGCCGATGCCACACCGTGGCAGCAAAAAATGACACTGACCGCATCAAGCGATAACGCAATTGTGTTTGAAACGCGTGCTCGCGACTTACCTACACCGGTTCCTGCTAGCTGGCAAGTTGAAGAGCTTGAAGGCAAAAAAGTAAAAGTAACTATTGCCGCAGATATAGATGTTAAGCACGACTCAACACGTGATAACCCGATTAAATCAGCAGGGCAATTTCCGACTGGGTTTGATCCATCAGTTATGTATAACAGCCGCTATCAGCCTCGTGGTTTGCAAGCCACTATTTTTGCAGCTACCGATGCTATTAAATCAACAGGGCTTGATTGGCAGCATATTATGAATAGCGTAGAGCCAGATAAAATTGGTACCTATTCAGCATCGGTAATTGGCCAAATGGACGACAAAGGCCTAGGTGGTTTAGTAAAGGCGCGCCAACAAGGCGACCGTGTTAGCACTAAGCAGTTAGCACTGGGCTTAAATACAATGTCGACCGATTTTATAAACGCCTATGTTACGGGCAATGTAGGTACTACGTTTTCGACCTCGGGCGCATGTGCAACGTTTTTATATAATTTACGTGCAGCGGTTAATGACATACAAGCAGGGCGTACACGCGTTGCGGTTGTCGCAAGTGTTGAGTGTGCTATTACACCAGAAGTTGTAGAAGGCTTTGGTAACATGAGCGCACTTGCAAACATTGAAGGGCTGCGTCGTTTAGATAACTTATCAAATGATGAAGAACCAGATTACCGTAATAGCAGCCGCCCATTTGGCGATAACTGTGGCTTTACATTAGGTGAGGGCGCGCAAGTTGCTATTTTAATGGATGATGCTTTAGCCCTTGAGTTGGGCGCTGATATTATGGGCAGCGTACCGGATGTGTTTGTAAATGCAGATGGTGTTAAGAAGTCGATTACATCACCAGGACCTGGTAACTATATTACAATGGCAAAATCAGCTGCACTTGCTAGCAGCTTATTAGGTAAAGAAGCACTGCAAGAACGTAGCTTTATTTTAGCTCATGGTTCTAGTACACCGCAAAACCGTGTAACAGAGTCTTTGATTTATCATAAAGTAGCGCAAACGTTTGCTATTGATAACTGGAAAGTAACAGCGCCAAAAGCGTATGTTGGCCATACTATTGCACCTGCAAGTGGTGACCAGTTAGCGATTGCGTTAGGCATATTTAGTCATAATATTATGCCGGGTATTACCACAATTGATAAAGTTGCTGATGATGTTTATAGCGACCATCTTGATATTCGTAATAGCCATCACGAGTGCGCTGATATGGATATTGCTTTTATAAATTCAAAAGGCTTTGGCGGAAACAATGCAACAGCGACTGTACTTTCACCAAAAGTAACAATGCAAATGCTTGCTAAGCGCCATGGCGATGATGTTATGACTAGTTACACACAGGAAAATAGTGTGGTTAGCGCTTCGCAGAAAACGTATCAAACGCAAGCAGATTTAGGCCAGTACGAGCTTATTTATCGCTTTGGCGACGGACTTATTGACGACAACGACATTGTAATAGACGAGCAAAGTATTCAGTTACCAGGCTTTGAAAAAGCAATTACGTTTAGCACAACAAACTCCTATCAAGATATGTTTTAAGCACACATACTTGTTAGCAAGGCGCTTTTTAAGCGCCTTTTTTAATGCCATAAATATATTTAGCTATTAAGTTTTGTCTGAGTGAAGCTCATTAAATGAACTGATTTTTGTATTTACACTTGCTTTTATGTGGATCGTTTGTTTCTATTATATAAACACTATCTAGGATGGATAAAATCGATGAAAAAACTCGTATTAGCGCTTTCTTTAACTTCTGCTTTTACTCAATTCCCTGCGTTTGCTGACGACTTTGTCCCTGCAGAAGTGATTAATAAAAATTACGATCAGCTTACTAATACCTCACCGCGTGCGTCTCGATTAGAAGGAATTAATTTAAGTAGTTATCTAGTTGATGAAAACGGCCAAGTGAGCGATATCGAAATTGTAGCTACAGCTGGTCAAAAAAAGTATCAAAGAGAAGTAATGGACTACGTGTCTAAGCTCAACTACAAAAGTGCAAAACTAAATGGCGAGACTATACCTGTAGCAAAAACTATTACTGTAAGTTCGCAAAATTTACATGTTGGATTTTCAAATGATAAAGCGTCTCGCGGCTTTTTTAATGATTATGAACAAGTTAGTAAATTAATTGATGAAAAGAAATACGATGAAGCTAAAAGCCGTATTAATGAGTTAGAAAATGAACATACGAAAAATACGGTTGAGATTGTTTTGCTTGCATGGCTTAAAAGCCAGCACAGTTATTTTGTACAAGACTGGAAGAGCTTTGATCAGCACATCAACGAAGCATTTTTATTTCGAGGTAACCTACCAGATCAAATTCAAAAGCGTGTGATAAAAAATGCATTACAATGGTTTATATCAAAACAAGATTATGTACGTGCCTATGACGCAATAGATGCGTTAGGCAATATTGAATCCATCACTTTTACACAGCAAAATAAGGAACAGTTATTAGCTCAAGTTAATGACATTTATAAACGTTCTGGCGATATAAAACAACAAATAGAGTTTTTGCCTAAGCAGGCGGTATTACCTTTATTGTCAAAAAGTGAAGTAGCGCTTGAAGCGCAAATGCCGCTTACTAAAGTCCAGTTACGCTGCGAAAACAAAGTAGTAAATTACGATACAAGCACTATTGATAAAATTGTGATTTCACAAAACGATGTGCGTTGTGGGTTATTAATTAAAAGCGCTCAAGCACAAACCGTTACGCTAAAACAAAGTGGTGATAGCTTTTTATAAGTTTTAGGTATTGGCTAATTACATCAAACCCCGCAAATATTATGCGGGGTTTGTGTTTTTATTTATATATATTTAGCAATTAAGCTATGTTTGTGGTTTCGCTTCCAAACAATGTATCGCTTAGCGAGTAGGGTTGTTAGCCCTATTACAACGGCAATAAATAAAAGTGTTGCCGTGTAACTCATGCCATAACCTTCAGGCAAACCAACGAGAGTATCTGCGTAGGTCATATCGCTAAAATTAAAGCCAAGAATAGGTATAAGTAACCAAGCAATAGCATGTAATAAATACAAATGCACAAGGTATGAAAACATACTTGTTTTACCCAGTACTTGTAAAAAGTTATGCGAAAAATCGGTTTTTAAACCACTTAATGCCTTTAAAGAAATAAGTCCAAGGCCAACTGTAAGTAACATAAACTGCAGCGAAAGCGGATACTTTGTTGGGTTTAGAAATGACATAACAGTGAGCAATGAGCTTGTATGTATAGCAAATTGTGATGTATCACCGTATATGTTAAATCCACGTAAAACGCCATAAAGCGCAAGGCAAGTAACCCCTAATAACAATGCGTGATTCATCACTTTTTTACTGTATTGTTGCGCTTTGTAATAAACACCAGCGCAATATGCCAATGCCATTAAGCCAACAATGGGGGCAACAGGGTAGGTTGTTCTAATTTGAAAATCAAAAGGGAGATCAAGTACATTTTTTTGATGTGCGATAGACCAAGCAGTATGTGCAAATGTATTAGGCTCAAAGCTTGTGCCATCAAATAAATTATGCCCAAACACGAGTAATAAGCCTGCTACAAAAATGGCATAAATGCCAAGGAAACGCAGCAGTCCTAAAATCACAAAGCCCCAGCCGATAGCCCAAATAACTTGTGCGTATAGCATTGGATATAATGGGTTAAAGCTCCAAGACCACGAAACAATAGTAAATTCAAACAAAATTAGGACTAAACCACGAATAATCAAGCTCTGTGAAAATGCTTTAGTGGATACATATTTATGCTCTGTTATAGCCGCAGATAGACCTGCTAAGAATACGAAGAGTGGTGCGCAAAAGTGAGAAACAAAACGCGTAAAAAAGGTAACGGGATCAGTCCCTGGAATGGTCATCGGATCAGTAACTGAGTAATTAAGGCAATAATACATACCATGGTCAATAACCATAAATAAAATTATAATGCCTCGTAATATATCAATATGATGTAAGCGGTTATCGGTTGAAGGTAGCGACATAAGAGAGCTATATAGAGTGATTTAAAACTGTATTTATTATATGTTATATAGTATCAAATTAAAACCGTGTATTTATATTTTGCCAGTGATTATACACACGCAATGCGACCAATATTTGCTCGCATTACTTGTAATAATACAGCTAATTATCACTTAAACTTTTTTACATACCTTAGCGTTATAAAATTAATAATGGCAAGTAAAATGGCTATTTCGTAACGGCTGTAGGCTACGGCTATACCAATTAAGCCCATATTCCAAATACTTGCAGCGGTTGCTGTGCCGGAGGTTGATTTGTTATTTTTCAAAATAGCCCCACCGCCTATAAAACCAATTCCGGTAATAATACCCTGTAACATTTTAGATTGAGCTTCTGCGCCATCTAAAACCGACATAGCGATTAATGCATACCCACACGATGCAACAGCAACAAGAGGAAAGGTACGAAGACCTGCGCCATCATTACTTCGCTCTCTGTCGTAAGCCATGGGTAGTGCAAGTAGGTATGCAATACCTAAGTGTATTAAGTTATCGATGATTTCATTCCACTGTAAATCAATTTCCATTATTGAGCCTATGCGGGTTAATTTTGTTAATAATAAGCAAACAGCGGACCATTTCATAAATAACTAATAATCAATGACTTATTTTAGGAAGCTGAGTTTAATAAAAATTATTGAGGAAACTTTTACATGCCTTTATTACTATTTTACGCAATAGTTAATTTGATCTGAGTTTTAAAGCCCCGTATTCTTTTATCATACTAAAAGACACCTATGTGAACCTTTTGCCTTTAAATAAAACATTAATCACAACAACTAACCTTGAAAAAACAGCGTTACTATTTTGCGCTGGGTTATCTGTTTTTGCTTTTTTATTCCCTGAATTTCTCACAGAACACTTACAACCTACCATTAATAAAATTTTAGGTTATTTAGGATCACCATTTTTTATATTGCAGCTGGTGGGTGTTACAAGAAAGTTTATAAATGATTTTAGGTAGTAATACTTACATTTTTTTACAGAGTTACAATAAAAAACGTATACAATTTAGGTAATATTTTGTTTAGGATGAATGATGAAAACAATTATTGTACTTTTGTTTTTTTATTGCCTTTCTGGCTGTACAGTTGCGGGCGCTATTATTGATGGGCAAGCACAATCTCAGGCGCGTAATGATAAAAATAGTATTAGCCCAGCGCAGTCAACACCTTATAAAAACCCACTAGAGCCAGTACCTACAGATAAAAACGGATTTAACTTTACTGATATGGGATTAAAGATAGATTCGGCTCTTGTTAGCCTAGTTAAAGGGGAAAGCACTACTACGCAAGTATGTAGGCAGGTCACTAAAAGTCTAAAAGAGTGTGTAGAGGTAGAAAAGTCATCTCTACACACTAATGAGTCTAAGCAGTTAAAAACTGATGATGAAATAATAAGTGTTGGTCAATAAAGCTGCTTATAAAAAAGTAACTATGATCATAGCCTGCTTGCATTTCAAGTGTAAGCGGGTAGCCTTTTTTATTTGCAATAGCGACTAAGTTTTCTGGCTTAAGTTGCTCTTGTAAAAAACCATCGGCATCACCTTGACTCACTAACATAGGTAAGTAATTAGCTTGCTCTGCGTTTTTCATCAGCTCGCAGCTGTCGTATTGCTTCCAAAGCGCTTTATCATTTCCTAAATAACCAGTAAATGCTTTTACACCCCAAGGGCATTCAATCGGATTTACAATAGGGCTAAAAGCCGAGGCACTTACAAACGCAGTCGGGTTTTTAAGTGCGACCATTAATGCACCGTGCCCGCCCATAGAGTGACCGCTAATTGCTTTTGTGCTTGTTATTGGAAAATGTTGTTCAATCAATGCTGGTAATTCACTAACAACATAATCGTACATATTAAAATGGGTGTTGTAAGGAGCTTGCGTGGCATTTACGTAAAAGCCTGCGCCTTGTGCAAAGTCGTAACTGTCTTCATTGGGTACGTTTTCGCCACGCGGGCTGGTGTCAGGCGCTACAATAGCAATGCCTAGCTCTGCTGCTTTTTTAAATGCACCGGCTTTTTGCATAAAATTTTCGTCGGTACAGGTTAATCCCGATAACCAATAAAGTACCGGTACTTTATTTGCTTCACTTGCGCCAGGTGGTAAAAATACGGCAAAGCGCATAGTGCAATGTGTACTTTGCGAGCTGTGAGTATATTGCTTATGCCAACCGCCAGACACTTTTACACTTGAGATATTTTCTAACATACTTAATCCTTAAAAGCCGTAAACTTAAAAGTATTACGGCTTATTATTTAACGTGCTTAGCTGTTATCAGTAATGAATGACTGTACGAATACTTTTGCCTTCGTGCATTAAATCAAACGCTTCGTTAATTTCTTCAAGGCTCATTGTGTGAGTAATAAAGTCGCTAAGAGCAAATTCACCCGCCATGTAACGCTCAACAATTTCAGGGAGTTGTGAACGGCCTTTAACGCCACCAAATGCACTACCACGCCATACACGCCCAGTTACCAGCTGAAACGGACGGGTTGATATTTCTTGGCCTGCACCTGCTACACCAATAATTACCGACTCACCCCAACCTTTGTGGCAACACTCAAGCGCTGAGCGCATTACGTCAACATTACCGATACATTCAAACGAGTAGTCAACGCCGCCGTCTGTCATCTCAACAATAACTTCTTGAATTGGCTTGTCGAAATCTTTTGGGTTAATTAAATCAGTAGCACCTAGTTTTGTAGCTAAATCGAATTTAGTGGTGTTTATATCAACACCAATAATACGACCTGCACCAGCCATTTTTGCGCCAATAATCGCAGATAAACCAATACCGCCTAAGCCGAATATAGCAACAGTGTCGCCAGGCTTTACTTTAGCTGTGTTGGTAACTGCGCCCATGCCCGTTGTTACACCACAGCCTAGTAAGCAAATCTCTTCTAGTGATGCTTCTTTATTTACTTTAGCGAGTGAAATTTCTGGCAATACAGTGTACTCAGAGAACGTTGATGTACCCATGTAGTGATAAATTGGTTGGCCATCTTTAAAAAAGCGTGTAGTGCCGTCTGGCATTAGGCCTTTACCTTGTGTTTCGCGCACGGCTGAACACAGATTAGTTTTACCTGAAGTACACATTTTACATACGCCACATTCTGCAGTGTATAAAGGAATAACATGATCCCCCACTTCAACACTCGTTACGCCTTCGCCAACTGCATAGACAACACCAGCACCTTCGTGACCTAAAATAGCAGGAAATATGCCTTCAGGATCTTGGCCCGATAATGTAAATGCATCGGTATGACACACACCTGTAGCGGTAATTTTTACCATTACTTCGCCTTGTTTAGGCATCATTACATCAACTTCTTCAACGCTAAGTGGTTGATTAGGACCCCAAGCAATAGCTGCTTTTGATTTAATAAATTCAGACATGTGTTTTATTTCCTTTAACTGGCTATTAAAAAATAATTGTAGACCCAATTTGCTTGGGTGATGTGCTTATTGTATTTGTTTCTCAAATAATGATAATCTCAGTTTTATTAAAACACTTTTACAGTATGGTAATAATGGCGCGTTGGAATGGAATAGATGAGTTTATAGCTGTAGGGGAGGAGGGCAGCTTTACTGCGGCTGCAAAAACGCTTGGGCTTTCGGTTGCGCATATTAGCCGCCATGTTACGGCGCTTGAGCAACGTTTAAATACCCAGCTTTTAACTCGTACAACCCGTAAAGTGGTTTTAACTAAAGAAGGTGAAGTGTATTTACATCAAATAAAGCACTTACAACATGCTATGGATGAAGCAACTCAAGGTCTTGCCACGCACCAAACTACACCAAAGGGTAAAATTAAGCTCACAGCACCAGTTATGTACGGAGAGAGCTTTATTATGCCTATAGTGCATAATTTTATGAAGGATCATCCCGAGGTAGAAGTTGTTGCCACATTAAGTAACGAGCAAGAAAATTTGTTAGAGGGTGGATTTGATTTAGCCATAAGGTTAGGGCATTTAAAAGATTCGAGCTTAAAAGCGCGTAGGTTAAGTGCGCGGCGTTTTATTATGTGCGCGGCACCACAGTATTTAACGCGATTTGGTGAGCCGCATACTTTAGGCGAGCTAAACAGCCATGAATGCTTAATTGGGAATAGTAGCTACTGGCGCGTAAACGAAAATGGGCGCGATAAACACATTAAAATAGCGGGGCGGCTACAGTGTAATAGTGGTTGGGCGCTGGTGGATGGCGCAAAAAAGGGGCTCGGTATTGTACAGCTCCCAGACTACTACATTGAAAACGAAATTAACTCAGGGCAATTGGTGCCTATTTTAACACCCTATCAACCACAGCAAGAAGGGGTATGGGGTGTATATCCACCAAGGCAGTTTGTGGCGACTAATGTACGGGTATTGCTCGATTATTTAGTTAAAGGGCTGAAAGCTTAACCGCGAATTAATGGTTAAGCATGTATTGCTGTAAATATAGCCAAGTATCAGATTTTTAAATTATTTCTTACATTTTACGCCATACCCAAAGGCACTTTTTTCGTGCTACTATTGCTCAATACTTTTACGATAAGTGTTAAAAATAATATGTTTCAACCGGTTAGCTTATTTATAGGGCTTAGATATAGTCGCTCCTCTAAAGGAAATGCGTTTATATCGTTTATTTCGTTTTTTTCTATTGCCGGTATCGCTATTGGTTTAATGGCATTATTTACGGTAAGCAGTGTAATGAACGGGTTTGAAAATAGCCTAAAAACCAATATGCTTGGACTTATTCCGCATGTTGAAGTTAGCGCAGGTAAACACACTGCCACTCAAATGGGCACCCTTAAAACCGACCTCGAACAATCTCCTTATGTTGATCATGTAAGCTTGTATCGCCACGGCGAAGCTATTTTGCAAACGAATAAAGACTTGCACGGCGTTTTGCTGCAAGGCCTTTATAACGATAGCGGTTCTTTGTATAAAATTACCGATAAAATAGTGCAAGGCGATTGGAAAACTGTATTAAACAAAAATTACAACATTGCTATAAGCCGTTATTTGAGTCGTAAATTAGGCGTTAGCGTGGGTGATAAGCTTCGCGTTATTATGCCTAATGCTTCAACGTATACACCTCTTGGGCGAGTACCCAGCCAGCGTTTATTTAAAGTTGCCGCAATATACGAAACCGGATCTGAGATAGATATGGCACTTGCGTTTACGAGTGGCGCTTCGCTACAACGGGTATTAAAGCTGGATAAAAACACTGCCCCAAATTTAAGTGTTTCATTGCACGAACCTTTCGAACTAGATGAATTTATTGAAGCAAGCCAACGTATTTTACAAGATCATAATTATAGTGATTGGCGCAGCACCCAAGGTACTCTATTTGCAGCCGTGGCTATGGAAAAACGCATTATGTCTATGTTGCTTGCCCTCATTGTATTGGTGGCTGTATTTAATATTGTATCGGCATTAACCATGATGGTAAGCGAAAAACAAGGTGAAGTAGCCATACTACAAACGTTAGGTTTAACACCTTCGCAAGTGCAAAAAGTGTTTATGGTGCAAGGCTTATATAACGGCGTAATTGGTACTGCAATAGGCGCATTTTTAGGTGTAATATTTAGTTTATATATAAATGAGCTACTTGCATTAGTGGGCTTAAACTTATTGGCGGGTATAGAGCTTCCGGTAAAATTTGATATTTTGAGTTTAGTAATAATAGTGTTTGCCAGTATTGCTATGAGCTTTTTAGCTACCTTATATCCTGCGCGTAAAGCCGCAAAAGTAAAACCAGCAGAGGTATTACGTTATGAATGATTTAGTAATTAGTTGTGAAAATTTAAGTAAGGTTTATCAAGATGGCAGCAACCAAGTTGAAGTATTAAAAGGTGTTGATTTAGCGCTGCAGCAAGGTGAAATGCTCGCTATTGTAGGGAGTTCTGGCTCTGGTAAAAGTACGCTTTTACACATACTTGGCACATTAGATACCGCAAGCTCAGGTAGCGCTAAAATTAAAAACCAAGAAGTTGCAAAACTTTCGCGAACAGAGCAAGCCGCATTTAGAAACCAAAATTTGGGCTTTATCTATCAATTTCATCACTTATTAATGGAGTTTAGCGCAGTCGAAAACGTGGCTATGCCATTACTAATTAAAGGCTTGAGTGCAAAAGAAGCCAAAGCTCAAGCGCTCGATATGCTCGAAAAAGTAGGCCTTGCACATCGCAGCTCGCATAAACCGTCTGCGCTTTCTGGTGGAGAGCGCCAACGCGTGGCTATTGCCCGCGCACTGGTTACTAAACCTGCGCTTGTGCTTGCTGATGAACCAACCGGTAATTTAGATAAACAAAATGCGATTAAAATTTACGATTTAATAAATGAGCTTAACCAAAGCTTAAACACCAGTTTTGTGGTAGTTACACACGATTTAGAACTTGCCGATAAGCTAGGCAAAATAGCTTATTTAGACGATGGAAAATTAGCTATTAAAGAGTCGCAGCATGTTGCTTAGTGCATTTTTAAGTAAACGTTTTAGAGCCTATTCAGGCCACAAAGATGAAAAAAACGGCTTTGTTAGTTTTATCGCTAAAGCGTCGACTATTGGTATTTTATTAGGTGTCGCGGTTTTAATTGTGGCGCTGTCGGTAATTAATGGTTTTGAGCAACAACTAGTACATAGATTGCTAAGCGTTGTGCCGCAGGTGGAATATGTAGCACCAAGTAGACCCATTGCAAATTGGCCGCAAAAAGTTGAGGATTTACAAACACAACCGCATGTAACAGGGGCTGCGCCATTTATTGCAGTGAATGGGATGGCGCAATATAAAAGCCAGCTAAAAGCGATAGAAATTCGAGGTGTTGAGCCATCGCTCGAGAGTAATGTATCGGCGGTAAACCAGTTTACCAGTGGTAAATTGGTCAGCCAGTTAGGCTTTGACGATGTAATTTTAGGTAAGCAAATAGTAAAACAGTTAGATGCAAAAGTAGGCGACAACATTACGTTACTTATTCCGCAAATAGGCCAAAAAGGTCAGTCATTATTAGCGCCTAAACGCGTAACACTTAACCTTGCAGGTGTTATAGAAATGGGAGGCCCCATTGATAGTACCGCTGCGTTTATACATCTTAATAAAGCGCAGCAAACATTGGGTTACGATGAAACTCAAGTAACAGGGCTGCGGTTAAGTGTTGATGATGTGTTTTCGGCGCACCAAATAGCGCTAAAAGTGGGCCAAACTATTGACGACTATGTGTATGTTTCTAGTTGGTTTAGAACCCAAGGCAGCCTTTATCAAGATATTCAAATGGTACGTACTATTGTTTATATTGTGGTGTTTTTAATTATAGCGGTAGCCAGTTTTAATATTGTATCGTCCTTAGTGATGGAAGTACGCGAAAAACAAGGCAATATCGCGATTTTAAAAACCATGGGCGCGAAAGACAGTACTATTTTAGCCACCTTTGTAATGCAAGGCTTAATGCAAGCATTTGTAGGCGTGGCACTAGGAACACTAATTGGTGTGGTATTAGCGCTTAATATAAGTGAGCTTTTTACGTGGATAAGCCAATTATTTGGAGCCAATCCACTTGAGGGCGTTTATTTTATAGAGTTTTTACCAAGTAAATTAGTACTCGAAGACATTGGTATTACAGTGATTGTTACGTTTGTGCTTGCGATACTTGCCACTATTTATCCTGCATGGCAAGCAACGCGCGTAGATCCTGCCAAGGTGCTTGGTAACTAGGTATAAGAAGCTCAGATAAAAATTAATAGGGTGGTATTAGTAAACCTGTTAAACTAGGCGCTTATTTAAAATTAAGCAATAACTGCTTGGTTGCTATACCTCACTTTGGGATTTACTTTGACTAATAACGATATTTTACGCCGCATTCGCTACACTTTTAACTTAACTGATACTGCTATGGTCAATGTTTTTGCATCAGCAGAGCATACGGTCACCAAAGAGCAAGTAATTGCATGGTTAACTAAAGAAGGTGAAGAGGCTTTTACCCCAATAAGTGATACTGAGTTTGCTAGCTTTTTAAATGGGTTTATTAATACCCAACGTGGCAAACGCGAAGGTGAGCAACCAGAGCCTGAGAAAAAGCTAAACAACAATATTATCTTTATGAAGCTACGTATTGCTTTAAATATGAAAGCAGAAGATGTCATAGCAACACTTGCACTTGTTGATTTTGACTTAAGTAAACATGAGTTAAGTGCATTTTCTCGAAAAGTAGATAACAAACATTACCGTGTTTGTAACGATCAAATATTACGCTTGTTTTTAACCGGTGTACAAAAGCAGCATCGTCCAGAAGAGTCTGCTGAGTAATTGATTTTAGCTAATTAGTTTTTAACTAATTAGTTTTTAACTAATTAGCTTTTAGTTAATGGGCTTGTGTATGCGCAATGCTACATAAAGCCTATTATCAATGGTAAACCCCAACACTTAATAATTAAATACATTTATAACAACACCAAGTTACTTATTGGTTTACTTGCGTGTAAAAATTATAATGCCCCCGTATAAATAGTTCATAGATTTACGCTAATTTTGGCAAAATGAAGATAATAATTGCATTCGTAAGCTATAACGCTGTAAAGCTCGGCCATAACAGCGTAGGATCAGCTTACTTTCGAATGAAAATTAGGTTTGCACTTTAGGTGCATTAACATATAAAAAATTATGCAACTAACTGCAAAACCATCACTTCCTAATGCGTTACTTATTTCTATTAGTACACCACAATTTAAAGGTGACGAAGCAACAGAGTCGCTTGCAGAGCTTGCTCGTTTGGTGACTACGTTAGGATTTAAAGTAGTAGGTACGCAATCGCAAAAGCAAAGCTCAACTCAAAAAGTTAATGTACTGGGCTCAGGTAAACTAGCTGAAATAGCTCACCTTACCGGCAATAAAGGGATGGTTGAAGACGAGCAAGAAGATAATTTACTTGATGAAGACCCTTTAACCGAAATATCGTCAGAAATCCCATCAAACGATTTAGATTTTGCATGTGCCGATGTAGTGGTATTTGACTGCGATTTAACGCCCTCTCAACTGCGTAATGTTGAGAACCAGCTGGGTGTAGAAGTATTTGATCGCACCGGTATTATCATTGAAATATTTAGTCGTCATGCGCGTACTAAAACAGCAAAATTACAAGTTGAAATTGCTCGCCTTAATTATGTCGCGCCACGACTGCGTGAAACATCAACAGGTGATAAAGAACGCCAAATGGGTAAAGGTGCGGGTGAAACCACACTTGAGCTAAATCGCCGAAAGGTGCGCGATCAATTAGCAGAGTTAAAGCGTGAGCTTGTTAGTGTTCAAGATGTAATGATGGACAGACGTACGCAGCGCTCTGAGCTATTTTCAGTGGCTTTAATTGGTTATACCAATGCAGGCAAGTCATCAATGATGCGCGCAATTACAGGCAGTGATGTAGAGGGCGAAAACAAACTTTTTGCTACTCTAGATACCACTGTTCGCGCGTTGTATCCGATTACACAGCCTCGTATACTCGTATCAGATACAGTTGGTTTTATTAAAAAGTTACCTCACGATTTGGTGGCTTCATTTCATTCAACGCTCGCTGAGGCACATGATGCGTCGTTATTGTTATATGTTGTAGATGCTTCAGATCCTTCTTTTCGCTCACAGCTTGAAGTAGTACATAAAGTACTGGCAGAAGTTGGGGTAGAAGGTAGCAAAAAATTATTAGTACTGAATAAGTCAGACCAATTAAGTACTGAGCAGCAGCAGTCGCTAATGGATGAATTTCCTGATGCGATGATGACCTCTACGCGTAATCCAGATGATATTAGTAAATTGCACAAATATATTATTGGTATTGCTCAAGAGGACATGATTGAAGAAGAGATTGTTATACCGTATACAGCCAAAGGTATCGTGGGCGAAATTCGCTCAAGTATGAGTGTTGTTAAAGAAGAATATGAATACAGCCATATTAAATTAACAGTGCGCTCAAGTGCGATTGACTTAGAACGTTTAAAAAAGAGAATGTTGAATTTATAATAAATTCAGCACAATTCAGTTCATAAAAAGCACAGCCAATTGGCTGTGCTTTTTAGTATTAGTTCTAACATACGTAAATTTAACGCTGCTAGCTCTGAACATAGCTCTGAGATAAATTCCCTATCCAGAGTCCCAGTTACTTAAAGACGAAACTAGGAAAAAGGATTTTCGCTTAGCTCTTCTTGCATTTGCTCGCGCATTTTAAATTTTTGCAGTTTACCTGTTACTGTCATTGGGTAGTTTTCCACAAAACGGATATGTCGTGGCATTTTAAAGTAGGCTAGTTTGTCTTTTAAAAACTCACGAATTGCTTGCTCATTAAGTACAGCATCTTCTTTTGGTTGGATCCAAGCGCACACTTCCTCGCCATACTTTTCATCGGTTATACCAAATATGGCAGCATCTTGAATGCCCGGGTAGGTGTAAAGTACTTCTTCTATTTCTCGAGGGTAAATGTTTTCGCCGCCGCGAATAATCATATCTTTTATACGCCCAACAATCGTGACAAACCCTTCTGTATCCATGACACCTAAATCGCCAGAGTGCAGCCAACCTTCGTCATCTATTGTGGCTTTTGTTTTAGCTTCGTCATTCCAATAGCAGCGCATTATGCCTGCACCTTTACTACACACTTCGCCAGGTTGACCAATTTTTTGAATGTTACCCAGCTCGTCAATTATTTTAACCTCGGTATGGGCAAGGGCGCGGCCAACCGTCGTTACTTGCCGCTCTATTGAAGAGTCTGTTTCGGTAATGTTGTTTATGGGGCTGCACTCCGTTTGCCCGTAAGCAATCAGTACTTGATGCATGTTCATTTGTGTTTGTACTTTGCGCATTACTTGCTCTGGGCATGTAGAGCCTGCCATTACACCCGTGCGTAAAGTACTTAAGTCATAATCGTTAAAATTACTTAGCTCAAGCTCACTAATAAACATAGTAGGTACACCGTGCAGCGCTGTACATCCTTCTTGTTGAACTACATCTAGTGTGGTCTTTGCATCGAACGAATCACTTGGGTAAATGGCTGCTGCACCTTTACTAACACACAATAAGCTACCCAATACCATTGCAAAGCAATGATATAACGGGATAGGGATACATAACTTGTCATCGCTCGTAAAGTGCATAGATTCGGCGACGAATAGCGCATTATTTAAAATATTTTTATGCGTGAGCGTTGCGCCTTTTGGGTTGCCTGTTGTGCCTGATGTAAATTGTATATTGATGTCTTGCTCAGCATTTAAGTTTTCACCTATTGCTTTTAATTCAAGCTCATGTGCCGGTGCTGGCAAGTTAATAACATCGTTAAAAGAGTACATACCAGGAGATGCTTCATCGCCAATGCGGATTATATTTTTAAGAGTGGGCAGTGCTTTTAAATTAAGTGTGTCTTTATCGCAAGTTGCAAGTTCTGGAGCCAAACCATTGAGCATTTCTAAATAATCACTGCCTTTAAAGTTTGATGCTGTGATTAGAGTAGAGCATTCAACACTATTTAAGGCATATTGTAATTCGTTAGGGCGATACGCTGGGTTGATACACACCATTATTGCGCCAATTTTTGCCGTTGCAAATTGGGTTAAGCACCACTCAATATTATTAGGAGACCAAATACCAACACGCTCGCCTGGTTTCACGCCAAGTGCCAGCAACCCCATAGCAAGTTGATTAACTTCTTTTTGAAATTCTTTATACGTTAAGCGAATACCCTGGTGATGAACTACAACAGCTAACGCCTCTGAGTTTTTGTCGACAATAAAGTCAAAGTACTCGCCTATAGTTGAATTTGTTAAAGGTGTGCTTTGTATACCTTTAAAGTAGCTTTGAGATAACGGCAAGTGATTTATTTGTTCTACTTCTTTTACCGCAATAGTGTGTGTGTGCATTGCTCTCTCCATGAAAATGTGTGTGAGTTATTAAACTACAAAGTTAAAATAAACACATATTGTCGACAAAGAGAAGTGCGGTTAGACTAATGTATTATTCGATTAATAAAAGCTAATACTACTTTTTAGACATAAAAAAACGCGTCTTACACTGTAAGTACGCGTTTTTAAAAGAGTAATGAGTTTACATTTCGTCGCTGCGGTATGTTTTTTTCATGATGTAAACGTAAGCGTTTACAAAAGCATTTTCTTGGTACTTTTTAAGGCCTGTTTCTTCAAAATCAATAGGGATGGGGTTGCGTTTTAACTGCTCTTTAACTTCAGTTGTAGTAAATAAACGTACATCTAAGTTGTCGATTAATTGAATTGCAGTTTCCATTTTAAAGCCTTTTGCACTGCCAGCAAACTTACCTTTAGGCTGACGCTCACGAATTGCAACAGAATCAATTTGGTAATCTTGCATTAGTTTTGCAAAATCGAATTGAAATTTACGCATTACTTCAGTGTCGTTACCGTTACCTAAGGTAAAGCGTGTTTGGCGCACATCGCGAATATCAAATACGTCATTATCTTTACTTAAAATACAAAGTAGTACATCACTACCGGTAATTTCTACACCACATGTTCTCATGTCTATTCTCTAAAATAACTTAATTACGCAGTATTATACGCAACGCACATTAAAATGCGAGTGTGGGTATAGTTGTAGGCGCGTAATTAATGCATTGATGCTTTTATATTTTAATAAAATGATTTTTTTGCTTTAAAAGCTACATTTTGTGGATAAAACGGGTGGATTTCACCCCTTTAAACTTGTAATTAAATGCGCGGCACGCGACAATATATCTTGTAGTTGAATAGACTCCTCATCTACATATATTAGTCAATGCTTATTCGTAAAAGCGTTGTCGAGTCATTCTCATTTAATTTATTAAAAATACACGTGATACATTGTAGGTGTCACCACTGTAGCAAGGATTTATAATGCCAATTATTACTCTTCCAGACGGAAGTCAACGTAGTTTTGAAAACCCTGTAAGCACGCTTGATGTTGCAAACGACATTGGTCCTGGTTTAGCTAAAGCGACCATTGCGGGCCGTGTAAATGGCGACCGTGTTGATGCATGTGATAAAATTTTTGAAGACTCTCGTCTTGAGATCATTACCGCTAAAGACGATGACGGCCTTGAAATCATTCGTCACTCTTGTGCTCACTTAATTGGTCATGCAGTTAAGCAACTTTTCCCCGACGCAAAAATGGCAATTGGTCCTACCATTGATAACGGTTTTTACTACGATATCGATATGGAACATTCATTATCACAAGATGATCTTGAAGCAATTGAAAAGCGTATGCTGCAACTTGCAAAAACCAACTACGACGTAGTGAAAAAAACAGTAAGCTGGCAAGAAGCACGCGATACATTTGAAGCGCGTGGCGAAACATACAAAATAGAAATTTTGGACGAAAACATCGCTAAAGATGACCGTCCAGGGTTATATCACCACGAAGAATATGTAGACATGTGTCGTGGACCTCACGTTCCTAACATGAAATTTTGCCAAAACTTCAAAATAATGAAAGTTGCGGGTGCATATTGGCGTGGTGATTCAGAAAACAAAATGCTACAACGCATTTACGGCACAGCGTGGGGCGATAAAAAGCAACTTAAAGCGTATTTAAAACGCCTTGAAGAAGCTGAAAAACGCGATCACCGCCGTATTGGTAAAGCGCTTGATTTATGGCATTGGCAAGAAGAAGCGCCAGGCATGGTATTTTGGCACAACGATGGTTGGAGTATTTACCGCGAGCTTGAAGAATTTGTACGTGAAAAGTTACGCGAATATGAGTACGAAGAAGTAAAAGGTCCAATGATGATGGACCGTTCACTTTGGGAAAAATCAGGTCACTGGGAAAAATATTCAGAAGCAATGTTTACCACTGAGTCTGAAAAGCGTGAATACGCGATTAAACCAATGAACTGTCCTGGTCACGTGCAAATCTTTAACCAAGGTTTAAAATCGTACCGTGATTTACCACTTCGTATGGCTGAATTTGGTTGTTGTCATCGTAATGAACCATCAGGTGCACTACACGGTTTAATGCGTGTACGTGGCTTTACACAAGATGATGCTCACATTTTCTGTACTGAAGAGCAGATAATGGACGAAGTATCAGCGTGTATTAAGATGGTTTATGATACATATGAAACATTCGGATTTGAGAAGATTGTCGTTAAGCTATCTACTCGCCCAGAACAACGCATTGGTGAAGACCATATGTGGGATAAAGCAGAGCTTGCTTTAGCTGATGCACTTAAGCTAAACGATATTGAATTTGATTATCTTCCGGGCGAAGGCGCGTTTTACGGTCCGAAGATTGAATTTACTTTGTACGATTGTTTAGACAGAGCGTGGCAGTGTGGTACAGTGCAATTAGACTTTGCTTTACCGGGTCGTTTAGGTGCTACTTATGTAGCAGAAAATAACGAACGTCGTACCCCTGTAATGATACATCGTGCTATTTTAGGTTCTATTGAACGCTTTATTGGCATTTTAACTGAAGAGTACGCTGGATTATTCCCGACGTGGCTTGCACCAAAGCAAGTGGTAATTATGAATATTACCGATAAACAGGCTCCTTATGTTAAAGAAGTTGTACAAAAATTAAATAAACTTGGAATTAGAGCTGCTGCTGACTTGAGAAATGAGAAGATTGGCTTTAAAATCCGTGAGCATACACTGAAGCGTATTCCATATTTACTTGTTGTTGGCGATAAAGAAGTTGAACAGCAAGAAGTAGCAGTGCGTACTCGCACAGGTGAAGACCTTGGCAAATTTAATGTTGATGATTTTGTAGCTAAAATTAGCGAAGAAATTAAAAATCGACAGTAAAAACCGAGCGTGTAGGGCATTAACAAACAGCCAATTACACGCTTATATTATTGATATTCTTGGAGGAACGTACTATTAGAGGCGGCAAGAAAGGGCAACAAACAGCTCAAAAAAATCGTATTAACGAAGAAATTACAGCGCAAGAAGTTCGTTTAATTGACATTGAAGGCGAACAAGCTGGAATTCAGTCATTACAAGACGCGCAAACTATGGCCGATGCAGCGGGTGTTGATCTTGTTGAGATCAGTCCAAACGCTGAGCCGCCTGTTTGTAGAATCATGGACTACGGTAAGTTCATCTTTGAAAAAAGCAAAGAACTAAAAGAGCAGAAGAAGAAGCAAAAGCAAATCCAGATAAAAGAAATCAAATTCCGTCCAGGTACGGATGAAGGTGATTATCAGGTTAAGCTTCGCAACTTACGTAAGTTCTTAGAAGCTGGCGATAAAGCTAAGATTACTATCCGCTTCCGTGGTCGTGAAATGGCTCACCAAGAAATTGGTATAGAATTATTAAACCGTATCAAAACCGATTTAGAAGAGCTTGCTGTAGTTGAGTCTTTCCCAAATCGTGTTGAAGGTCGCCAAATGGTTATGATGATGGCGCCTGTTGCTAAAAAATAATTTTTAAGCGATAATACGCACCGAAATTAGCTCAGGTCTGCAAGTAATATGCGAATATTCACCTGAGTTAACCGGTATTAAAGTAAGATTGCGGCATTTATGCTGGGTCTTCACCGGAACATGGCAGTAAGTTAGGCCTAAAAGTGGAGCTATAGAAATATATCTCACGCCTGCTTACTAATTTAAAAGCAATACAATTTGGAGTTATTGCAATGGCTTATAAGCTAAAAAGTCACAGTGGCGCTGCTAAGCGTTTCAAAAAGACTGCTTCTGGCGGTTTCAAGCGTAAACAAGCGCATCTTCGTCATATTCTGACTAAGAAAACTTCTAAGCGTAAGTTACACCTACGTCCTAAGATGATGGTTCATAAAAATGACCATGGTCTAGTTTCACGTATGTTACCGTTCGCTTAATAGGGGTTTTTAGAAATGGCAAGAGTTAAACGCGGCGTTGTCGCACGTGCACGTCACAAAAAAGTTTTAAAACAAGCAAAAGGTTACTACGGAGCACGTTCACGTGTTTACCGCGTAGCTTTCCAGGCTGTTACTAAAGCGGGTCAATACGCTTACCGTGACCGTCGTGCGAAGAAACGTACTTTCCGTCAATTATGGATTGCACGTATCAATGCTGCTTCACGTCAAAATGGTCTGTCTTACAGCCGTTTTATCAATGGTCTTAAAAAGACTTCTGTAGAAATCGATCGTAAGATCCTTGCAGATATCGCTGTTTACGACCAAGTTGCATTCGCAGCGCTTGTAGAAAAAGCAAAAGAAGGCCTAGCCGCTTAAGCTTTTTTGTATAAGTATTAAAGAGGAGCCTATGGCTCCTTTTTTTGTGCCTGCTATTTAGTAATTTTATTTCAATTACAAATACCTATCCGTAATAATATTTGCTCAAGTTGGGAGATTAAACCAACCTGCATAAATCTTTGAGCAATTTAACTAATTATACCAATCCGCAATAATACCTAATCAATTTAAGGGATTAAATTTGACGTTAACTGCGTTAAAATATTTCTTATATAGAACAACTATATAACGAATTTTTTGCCTTGTTATCAACACGATTTTCTTACCTAAAAACAGAACACTTAATTAAGCGAATTGGTATTAAATTGCACTATAACGTCGTTGAAATTTTCTTAATGTTAAATAGACCCATATATGAGCAGATTGTTATTAAACCTAGCGTTAACGGCGCTAAAAATTCTGATTCAGTTCAACAATGAAGAAGAGTTTGAACCAGTTGTTTTTTTTAAACTTTATACCGATTATTCGTTAGCGTAATAAAGCCTTAAATTTCAAACATAAGTGAGTCATATGCTATTGGCTGCTTTTTTTTGTTGAATCACCGCAGTTTTCTCATTATAAAAAATTTAGTTGATATAATTTATATAATTAAGGCGTTTGTTAGAGAATTTTATGTTTGCAAGTTTACTCGTTTTATCTGCAAGTGTGGCGTATGACGCACATTTACCTCCACTCATTGAGTGGCAGGGAAAAAGTGTAGAGCTTTTACAAAAACAGGGCCCATTAACAACCGATTTTGAGTTGTCTAACGGTGAGATATCGCCTAATTATGCAGATACTATGGCATTTGTTGATAGACTCGTTGCAGCAAACCCTACTCAGTTTCAATCTCATACTATTGGCTACAGTAACAGCAAACGTGCAATTAAGATGTTGATAGCGAGCGAGCAAGGTTTTTTTGAATCAGGACAAATGGCTAATAGCACTAAGCCGACTATTTTTATTCAAGCGGGAATACATTCTGGAGAGATAGACGGTAAAGATGCCATGTTTATGCTGCTCAGAGACATAGCCACGGGTAAGCGTCGTGACATTTTAAAAAAGGTAAATATATTATTTATTCCTATTTTAAATGTAGATGGACACGAGCGTAGCAGTGCATTCAATCGTATCAATCAGCGAGGCCCTACAAAAATGGGCTTTAGAACAAATGCTAATAACCTTAATTTAAATCGTGATTTTACTAAATTAGATACGCCAGAAGTTAGAAGCGTTTTAAAGGTTATTAACGACTACAACCCAAATTTATACATTGATGTACACGTAACCGATGGTGCAGATTACCAGTACGATGTGACTTATGGTTACAATCCAGTATTTTCGAGCGAATCGCCTGCGGTATCTGATGCTTTAAATCAATTTTTTAAACCCCTAATAGATGAGACGCTAGCTAAACAAGGACATACGCCAGGGCCACTTGTTTTTGTTATGGATAAGCGAGATTTTAAAAAAGGGTTAGCGGGGTGGGTTGCTACGCCGCGCTTTTCAAATGGTTGGGGTGATTTAAAGTCATTACCGACTATTTTAGTAGAAAATCATTCATTAAAGCCATACAAGCAACGTGTTTTAGGAACTTACGTATTTTTAGATGGTGCTATTAATGCACTATCTAAACATGGTCATGAGTTAGCTAATGCAGTTAAAAAAGAACAAGAATTTGTTCCTAAACAGTTAATAGTCAAGCGTGGCTATGCCAAGCAGGCTGATACGATTACACAATTTAAAGGTATTGAATATTCATCAAGCATGAATGCGCTCTCGGGCCAAAATGAAGTTAAGTATTTAGGTAAAGCACATGCATATACTGACTTACCTATTTATTGGCAAAAAGATGTACAACATACAGTTGAAGTACCCAAAGCGTTCTTTATTCCGCCTGTATACATTGATATTATAGAAAAGTTGAAACTACACGGTGTCTCTATTAATAAGCTGGAAGGTGAAAATAAACAGCCTTTAAAAGTAGCAAAGGTGGCAGAGTATACGTTTGACAAAGCGCCATTTGAAGGTCGTTTTAGAGTATCAGCGAGTTTTGATTATATCCCTGCAATTAATGTTGATTTAGATGGTTGGTACCAAGTAACAACTCAACAAAAAGCAGGTGAGCTTGCAGTGCATTTATTACATCCTGAAGCGCCAGACTCATTTTTTGCTTGGGGGGAATTTAATACAATTTTTCAGCGAACAGAATACATGGAAAATTATGCGCTCATTCCATATGCTCGTCAAATGCTAAAAGATAATCCGAAACTTGCACTCGCGTTTGATAAAAAAATCAATGACGATAAGACGTTTGCTCAAGATGCGGACGCGCGTTTGAATTGGCTATATGAGCAAAGTCCGTTTTACGACCAAGCTTATTTAAAATATCCGATACTCATGTCGTTTGAAGAGAAGGTTGCTATACCGGATCAAAAGAATAAAGAAATATAATACGCCCTAGGGCGTGCAATACACAAATACTTGTAGGGCATAATAGGTGTGTTATGAAAATACTAACTCATTTATAATCGGTTAGTATGGTTGACTTTTTACTTTGATGATTGAAATAACATATAAGTATAAAAGATAAAAATAAGCAGACTGTTTTTTAAAATAGCTGTATAATTTAACCAGTTTATTTGATAAATAAGAAATAAAATGTCTCTAAATCACGTAGATCGCCAAATTTTGGCACTTTTACAACAAGATGCCAGTTTATCAACAGCTGAAATTGCTGATAAAGTCGGCTTGTCACAATCACCTTGCTGGCGACGCATCGCTAAACTTGAGCAAGATGGATACATAAAAAGCAAAGTAGCTCTTTTAGATGAGAAAAAACTAGGCTTTGATATGCTTGTATATGCACATGTGCGGTTATCAAATCATGGTAAGAAAAACCTTGCTGAGTTTGAAAAGCTGATTATGAGCTACGACCAAGTGACTGAGTGTTACACTATGGCTGGAACAATGGACTTCATGCTACGTATTATTTCACAAGGCATTGAAGGCTATGAGCACTTTGTCCGTGATAATTTATTAAGCTTAGAATACGTACAAGAAGTACATTCTAATGTAACAATGACATGTGTAAAACGTAGTACTTCTCTTCCTTTATAAAAGCACTTTCTTTTTAAAGCTAAACTGCTTTAGTTTAGCTTAACCACACAATGACAATTGTTAACTGAGCGCTGATTTGATAGAATTTAGCGCTTTTTTTATACCCATTATACCATTTGAGGAACTCAATGTTTAACTTACTCAGTAGGGCGCCAAGCTCTGCTAAAAACGATATACTGTCTGGATTGACTGTGGCGTTAGCCTTAGTTCCAGAAGCTGTTGCGTTTGCCTTTGTAGCAAATGTAGAACCTTTAGTTGGTCTATATGCCGCGTTTATCGTTGGTTTAATTACGGCAATATTTGGTGGCCGTCCTGGTATGATTTCAGGTGCAACCGGTGCCTTAGCTGTTGTTATGGTAAGTTTAGTACTTGATCATGGTGTAGAGTACCTATTTGCTACCGTGCTCTTAATGGGGATATTGCAAATACTAGCGGGGATATTTAAGCTCGGAAAGTTTATCCGTATGGTGCCTCATCCGGTAATGCTGGGTTTTGTAAATGGTTTAGCAATTGTTATATTTTTAGCCCAGCTAGGGCAATTTAAAGTGCCTGACGGTATGGGCGGGCAAGAGTGGATGACAGGCAGTCCATTGTTTATCATGCTGGGATTAGTGGCATTAACAATGGCAATAATTCACTTTTTACCAAAACTAACTACAGCGGTTCCTTCGTCATTAGTTGCCATAGTAACAGTGACAGGATTAGTGATTGGTTTTGATTTAGAAGCGCATACCGTGCTTGATTTCTTAAAAGGAATGACGGGCGACGAAGCGGCAACAATAGCCGGCGGTTTACCAGAATTTCATATTCCTATGGTGCCTTTTAACTTTGAAACACTGCAAATTATTTTTCCGTATGCACTTATTTTAGCAGCTATTGGTTTAATTGAATCGTTATTAACGCTTAGTTTAATTGACGAAATAACAGAAACACGCGGCCACAGCAACAAAGAATGTATAGGTCAAGGCGCTGCAAATATTACCTGTGGTATGTTTGGTGCAATGGGGGGCTGTGCAATGATTGGCCAGTCTATGATAAATATAAATTCAGGTGGGCGCTCTCGTTTATCAGGGATAAGTGCTGCGCTTATGTTACTTGGTTTTATTATTTTTGCCTCAAGCCTAATTGAAATGATCCCATTAGCTGCACTTGTTGGTGTAATGTTTATGGTTGTACTGGGTACATTTGAATGGGCAAGCTTTAAAATGATGAAGCGTGTACCATTATCGGATGCGTTTGTAATTGTGCTTGTATCAGGTGTAACGGTTATTACCGATTTAGCAATTGCGGTGTGTGTAGGTGTTATCGTCTCAGCACTTGTATTTGCTTGGCAACATGCTAAACAAATATATACAACTAACTACATTGATGAAGAAGGCGCTAAAGTCTACGAGCTACATGGTCCGTTATTCTTTGGTTCGGTTAAAAACTTTTCTGAGTTGTTTGACGTAAAAAATGATCCTAAAAATGTGATTGTTGAATTTAAACATAGCCGAGTATCGGATCACAGTGCAATAGAAGCAATTGATACGCTTGCTGAAAAATATACAAAAGCCGGTAAACAACTTCACTTGCGTCACTTAAGTAAAGACTGTACTCAGTTATTACATAAAGCTCGCGATTTGGTTGAAGTGAATGTGATTGAAGATCCAACTTATAAAGTTGCTTCAGACAAGCTTGCATAGTTACTTATTCAATAAATAGCATTAAAAAAGCGAAAGGTTACGGCCTTTCGCTTTTTTATTATCAGCGGTGCTGAACTTTGCGTTAAGGCTCTTAAAAACTAAGACAGTTGGCAGTGCTAAACATTCTTATAAATCGATATAATGTGTAAATATAATTATTATTAAAAGTTAATTTTACGCTGTTTTTTATTATCAAAATAAGAAAATATCAGGCCAAGCGAAAAGTTGATTTTATATAATTAGGCTTTAACACTGTGGAGTAAAAGTAAATTTTGAACTGGCAATCGTTAGTTGATAACCGACAACGCTTTTTTTGGCTTTTGCAAATTGCAGGCTGGATTGGTTATGCACTGGTAAATTACATCGGCTCTAAAGTATTTGAAATGCGTGATATTTACGTGTTTGTTATTTTACTCAATGCTTATGCCGGCTGTTTAATGACAGTGCCACTTCGTTATATCTATCGCACAATATGGAACGCCTCCCCTTGGGTGCTTATATTGGTGGTATTTGGTGCCTCTTACATAACCGGTACTTTGTGGGCGGTGGTTCAAAAGTTCAATCTATGGGAAATTTACCGACACGGATATAGACCTGAAGAGTGGTTTTATTACTTACAACAGGGTTTAGATTCAGTTTATATTATACTGTGTTGGAGTGGTTTATACTTTGGCGTTAAGTATTATCAATTGCTACAAGGTGAACGGCAAAAGGCGTTAAAAGCGACAACCATGGCACATGAAGCGCAATTGAAAATGCTAAGATATCAACTAAATCCTCATTTTTTGTTTAACACACTTAACGCAATTTCTACATTGATTTTGGTGAAAGAAAATAAAGATGCTAATTTAATGGTCTCTAAACTTAGTGACTTTTTGCGTTATACATTGAATACTGATCCGATTAAAAAAGTTCCGTTAGAGCAAGAGCTTCATGCGCTTATGTTATACCTTGAAATTGAACGTGTGCGATTTGACGAACGATTAAAAGTAAACGTTGAAGTAAGCGAAGAAGCTAAGCAGGCATTATTACCGAGCTTAATTTTGCAACCTATTATAGAAAATTCAATTAAGTACGCTATTGCACACTTAACAGAAGGCGGTGTGATTGATATTAAAGCGCAAGTGTTTGCTAATGAGTTACTGTTAGAGGTTGGCGATAATGGTCCTGGAACAGAAATAAAAGATGGTCAACTCGTCAATGCCCAAGGGGTTGGTGTCGCAAACACAAAAGATAGATTAAAAACGCTCTACGAAAATAATTATTCGTTTGTATTATCACATAATACGCCAAGTGGATTAAAAGTTAATCTGCGAGTACCGTTTGAGAAGGCTGTGAAGAAATGATAAAAATAAAAACACTTATTGTTGATGACGAACCATTAGCACGTAAAGGTTTAGATGTAAGGCTTGCAGAATTTACAGACATTGAAGTAATTAAGTTATGTAGCTCTGGTGCTGATGCAATTGAAACATGTAAAAACGAAAAAATAGATTTGGTATTTTTAGATATTCAAATGCCTGGCATGAATGGGTTTGAAGTCGCACGAGCACTTAGCGAAAGTACGAAAGTATTACCTGCGATTGTGTTTGTAACTGCATTTGACCAATTTGCAGTGAAAGCGTTTGAGATTCATGCATTAGATTACATTTTAAAACCCGTTGACGATAACAGACTAAAACAGGCGGTAGAGAAAGTGCATACCTATTTAAAAACGCAGCAAGACAACGCCCATAAGAAAAAACTAGCGAGTTTTGTAGCCGGTATTACAGGTAATAATTGCGAAGAAATACTTAAGAAGTTAGCCACTGGCGATACATTGACAGACAGACGCTACCCAGAGTCGTTAGCCGTAAAAGAGCAGGGGGAAATTATTCGCGTTCAGGCAGCAACAATCCAATGGGTAGATGCAGCTGGCGATTATATGTGCCTACATTGCCAAGATGGACAAACACATATTTTACGTAAAACAATGAAAGAGCTAGAGCAAGAGCTAGATCCTCATTTGTTTGTCCGCGTTCACCGAAGTGCCATTGTTAACACAAAACAAATTAGTAAATTGGTTACACAAGTTAGTGGTGAGTACTTGTTGGTGCTTGAAAATGGACAAGAACTAAAAGTAAGCCGAAGCTACCGAGATAAAGTAAAAGCGGCATTAGCAAGTTAAAGCCAACGTTTTTATTACAGGCACAAAAAATGCGAGCTTAGCTCGCATTTTTTATATTTAGTAATTATACAACAGTTACGATTTTCATTGTGTTAGTTGCGCCCACGGTTTCCATTGAGTCACCGTGAGTAATGATCACTGTATCGCCAGATTCTAAAGAGCCTTGAGCAACTAAAGTATCAAGTGCTGCTTTTACCATACCGTCTTTTTCAGTTTTTGTAGAATCAAAAAATACTGGGTAAACACCACGATAAAGTGCCGTTTGACCTAACGTACTTGCATGACGTGAAAGCGAGTAGATTGGTAAACCAGAGCTAATACGCGACATCAGTTTAGCAGTACTGCCAGATTCAGTTAGTGTGATGATTGCTTTAACAGAATCTAAATGGTTTGCTGCATACATAGCAGAAAGGGCAATTGATTCAGCATTATTAGAAAAGCGACTATCTAAACGATGTTTAGAAACGTGTGTTTCTTTTTGAGATTCAGCACCTAAACAAACACGTGCCATTGTAGCAACTGTTTCTTCAGGGTAATCACCAGCCGCTGTTTCAGCAGAAAGCATTACAGCATCTGTTCCATCAAGAACAGCATTTGCAACATCCATAACTTCTGCACGAGTGGGCATCGGGTTATCGATCATCGATTCCATCATTTGCGTTGCTGTTACTACAGTACGGTTTAATGAACGAGCACGACGAATAATTAGTTTTTGCTTGCCCATTAGTGCAGCATCACCAATTTCAACACCTAAATCACCACGAGCAACCATTACAGCGTCAGACGCTAAGATAATGTCATCAACCGCTTCTTGTGTTTCAACGGCTTCAGCACGTTCAATTTTTGCAAGTAGTTGTGCTTTTGAACCAGCAGCTTCAGCAAGTGAGCGTACGTAGCGCATATCATCGCCACTACGAGGGAATGAAACTGCAATATAATCTACGTCAATTTCAGCTGCCGTGATTAAATCTTCTTTATCTTTTTCAGTAAATGCTGGAGCAGTTAAGCCACCACCCAAGCGGTTAATACCTTTATTGTTAGATAAAACACCACCAACAGTCACGGTACAATGCACTAAATGACCAACTACTTCATCAACGCTTAACTGGATAAGGCCGTCATTTAGGAGAAGTAAGTCGTTAGGGCTAACATCGTTAGGTAATTCTTTATAATCAATACCTACAGAGTTAACATCGCCTTCGCCTTTTTCCATTTTTGCATCAAGAGTGAACTTTGCACCCACAGCAAGCGTTACTTTACCTTCTTTAAAAGTAGAAACGCGGATTTTAGGGCCTTGAAGGTCAGCAAGGATGGCAATATGCTTGCCTAATTTTTTTGCAATATCGCGTACAGCTTGCGCACGGTCTTTATGATCTTGTGCAATACCATGTGAGAAGTTTAAACGTACAACGTTGGCGCCGGCGCGAATAATTTTTTCTAAATTGTTATCTCTATCGGTAGCAGGCCCAAGGGTAGCGACTATTTTTGTGCGTCTTAGCATCAAATTCTCCTGTGTGCTTAAGATGTAAGCGGGTTAACGGTTGTTTTGTTATTTAAAATACAAATACAAAAAGGTAAAAATATTTTTAGTTATGGACAATGTTTGTATTATTGCCACTATTTTATACAAAACTATTGTATCATCATTATGACACCGGTGTCAGAATGCGTCAATGTTCTTAAATTTTAAATAGCATTGCTTTTTGTCACCCTGAGAGCACTGATGTTTGATATAATCGCGTAGCTTATTTATCTATATTAAAAAAGCATGTTGTATTAGTTATGTGATTAGTCTTTTATGACTGTATCAGTATAATGCACACGGTATTATTTACATTCACTAACCAAATAGTTGTTACCGAGGAGGACACTAAATGCAAGTTGCATTAGTCGGGTTAGGCGTTATGGGGAAAAATCTTGCTTTAAACTTGATTGAAAAAGGGATTACGCTAGTCGCTTATGACAAAAATCCGCATGCGGGTGAAGAGTTATTAAGTTGTGCTAAATCGCAAGGTATGGCCGATAGACTGCATATTGTTTCTGATTTAAGAGACATGGTAAAGCGTTTAGAAGTACCTCGTTCAATCTTACTGCTTGTTCCTGCAGGTGAGCTAGTTGATACAGTTTGTAATGAACTGGTGGATGCGGGCGTTGATTGCAATGACATGATTGTTGATTGTGGTAACAGTAATTATAAAGACGGTATAACGCGTAAACTTAAGTACCAAAATAAATTTGAATTTGCCACTATGGGTATTTCTGGTGGTGCAGAAGGCGCTCGTCATGGCCCTGCAATGATGGCAAGTGGTTCTGAGGGTGGTTGGGAACGTATTGAACCTTGGTTTGAAAAAGTAGCTGCAAGCTATAATGGCGACTCATGCTTTGCGCGTGTGGGCCAGTCTGCGAGTGGTCATTTTGTAAAAATGGTTCACAACGGTATTGAATATGCACTGATGCAATTAATCGCTGAAGTGTACCAATTGCTTCGTTTAGGCACAGGCCGTTCACCCAAAGAAGTGGCTGCTATTTTTGATGATTGGTCAAAAGGTCAATTAAATAGTTACCTGCTTTCGATTTCTAGCCATATCTTATCCCTTGAAAATCAAAAAAATGTTCCGCTTGCGGACTTAATTGATAATAAAGTTGGCGCCAAAGGGACCGGTCTCTGGACTGCGCAAAATGCACTCGAACTTGGTATTGCAGTCCCTTCACTTGTTGCTGCTGTGCAAGCTCGTCATTTAACCAATGCATGCGATACAACTGCCGCACAAGAGATGACCTATGCAACTAAATCAACCAACAACGTTGATATTGATTTAGAAGAGCTAAAAGATGCATTTACGCTTGCAAGCTTATTGGCTTATCGCCAAGGTTTAGCGCTTATAAAGGGTGCATCGCGTACACATCAATGGAAAGTTGATTTATCTAAAACATTACAAACTTGGCGCGCAGGTTGTATTATTCGCGCCGATTATTTAGATAGCGTAGCGCAAGGCGTTGAATTTATTGATTCTCTTGATAAAGAAGCTGCGGCACTTCGTAAGGTAACAGGCCAAGCAATTATGTCTGGCTTAGCGTTTCCAGTGCTTAGCTCATCGCAAACTTATTTAGCGACGTTAACTACACCAAGTAATGGGCATTTAGTACAAGCCCAGCGTGATTACTTTGGTGAACACGGTATTAAAACCCACAGTGGTGAAATGTGCCATTTAACAGATTTAGTAGAGATAGACGCTAAAGTTAGATAATAAGCAGTTGTTTAAAAGTTTAAAGGCACGCTTATTAGCGTGCCTTTTTGTTTTTAGTTGTGCGTTATTATCTGCTTAATTCACCACGTAAATTGTCTTGCATTAAATGCCGAATAGTCTCAATTTCAAGCTTTTGACTAAATAAGTAATGCAACTTAGTTAAACAGGCTTCTAACGTCATATCATATCCACTAATAACACCAATATTTAATAATGCGTTACCTGTTGCATACCCCCCCATGTTTACATGACCTTTTAAACATTGGGTTAAATTAACGATGACCATTCCGCGCTTACTTGCTTCACTTAGCACCGATAAAAATTCTGGATCTTGAGGTGCATTACCCACTCCAAAACTAAGTAAGACTAAGGCTTTAATATTGTCGTTTACTAAGCTTTTAACTACGTCTCGGCTAATACCTGGGTATAAATATAGTACCCCGATAGGTTGAGGCGTTATAGGCGTTACTTGCAGCTCGTTTTCAACGTAAGGGCTAAGCTGACCTTTAATAAGTTGAATACTAATACCAGATAGCGCTAAAGGTTCAAGGTTAGGCGATGCAAATGCATTAAAACCGTCAGCATGGGCTTTTGTTGCTCTATTTCCTCTAAATAGCTGGTTATTGAAAAACAAGCTTACTTCAGCAATCGGATAGTTTGCGGCTAAATACATTGCGTTAAGCAAGTTGACTTGTCCGTCTGAGCGCAATTGTGAAAGCGGAATTTGCGAGCCGGTTACAATCACAGGCTTAGTAAGATTTTCAAACATGAACGAAAGTGCAGAGGCGGTGTACGCCATTGTGTCAGTGCCGTGCAGAACAACAAAACCATCGTATTGTTGATACTTACTTTTAATATCATCAGCAATAAGTTGCCAATGAGCAGGCGACATATCAGACGAATCAATAAGAGGACAGTATTCGTGAATATCAAATAAAGGCATTTCATCACGATTAAATTCAGCGTTGTTGACCACTGTCTCAGTTAAAAAGCCTTCGGCCGGAATGTAACCACGGCTCGATTTTTTCATCCCTATAGTACCGCCAGTGTAAGCGATATAAATGCGTTTGCGTTTCATAAAAAAAGCCCAGTAAAAAAACTGGGCTTAGTATAACGTTAAGCAGCTTCAAATACAGCTGATTAGACGAAGCGATGCACTTTTATTGTGCAACTTCACACACTAGACAGCGTGCATATACACCTTGTGGATCGTTGTAATCTTTAAGGTTTTCAACTTCAGTACTTAATTGGTTAATAACGCTTTGCAAGTTAGCTTGCGTAGCGAGCACTGATGTTTTTTGTGATTGTAGGCCTAACATTGATTTAATCGACGCATTTCCAAAGATATCTTGCATCATTTTTTCTTGCGGGCTTAAATCACGCGTCATTGTTTTAACTTCGTAGTGATTTAGTTTTGCAAGAGCAGCTGCAGCATCAATTGCATCTTGTTTATTACCAAGCTTATCTACCAAGCCTAACTCTAGAGCTTGCGAAGCAATCCATACGCGGCCTTGGGCAATTTTATCAACTTGCTCAGGCGTCATATTACGGGCATCAGCGACAACATTTAAAAAGCGACCGTATGCTTCTTCAACGCTCATCTGAATTACTTGACCCATTTTTTCGTTTAGGGGACGAGTGATAGAAAAACCAGCCATTTCGGTTGTTGCAACGCCATCTGAATAAACACCAATTTTAGATAAGGTTTTTTCAAATGTCATAAACGTACCAAACACACCAATAGAACCTGTTATTGTACTCGGCGCTGCCCAAATTTCGTTTGCTGCAGAGGCAATCCAATAACCGCCCGATGCTGCTACAGAGCTCATAGAGGCAATAACAGGCTTACCAGCAGCTTTAAGCGCTAATACTTCTGCACGAATAACTTCAGAGGCGAACATGCTACCACCACCAGAGTCGATACGAAGTACAACTGCTTTAACTTTATCATCAAGGCGTGCTTTACGAAGAAGGGCTGCAGTAGAGTCGCCACCAATTTCGCCAGCTTTACGTTCACCGTCAACAATTGTGCCCTTTGCAACAACAACGGCTACTTTTTCAGTTAGTGGATTATCAAATACAATAGGTGGTTTAACTAAGCTTAAGTATTCACGAAATGATACTTGCTTAAATGTTTTACCATCTTCTTGTGTGCCAACTAAGTCGATAAGTTGTTGGCGGATCTGTTGACTTGTTTTTAACGAATCAACCCATTGATGATCTAGTGCATATTTACCAGCGTCACCATTTGCGGCTTGCATTTTTGCTAAATACACATCCATTGTTTCGTCAAAGTTTGATTCATCAAAAGGGCGTACTGCAGCAACATCTTGTTTGTATTCGCTCCAAAGAGCGCCTAACCATACACGGTTAGCTTCTTTCGCTGCATCAGACATGTCATTACGGATAAAAGGTTCTACTGCCGACTTGAAAGTACCAACACGGAAAATATGCTGCGTTACTTCAAGTTTTTCAAGTGCGTCTTTGAAGTAAAGTGGGTACATGCCATACCCCTCAATTGCAACGCTACCGTAAGGGTGCATAGCAATTTCATCAGCATGCGATGCTATATAGTATTGCGCTTGCGTGTAGTAATAGCCTGATGCTATAACTTTTTTACCTGTTTCTTTAAAGCGGTCAATGGCACTTGAAATTTGCTTAAGCTTATTCAAATGTGCTTTAGGCATTTCTTGTAAATCAAGAAGTAACACAGTAATGCGTTCATCTTTAGCCGCTTCATTAATTACTTCAACGATATCATCTAGTAAAATTTCACTTGGTACTTCTGAACCTGATGTCACATCGCTGATAGCTGCTTCAATTGGATCAATGTATGTTTTTTCTTCTACGATAGGACCATTAAGATTTAATCTTAGGACAGAACCATCTTCAATAATTATCTTATCGTCATCGCTCGATATACCCGCAATAAAAACAATTACAAGTAATAAAAACAAAATGTTAAGTACTAATCGACGAGAAAAGTTAATCCCAGCCCAAATACCTTTAAATATTTTTGCTATCAAAATAGCTCCTTAATTTGGTACAGCTAATACGTTTGTTCCATCTTATCCTAGAATAAAAAAAAATTTAACTGCTAAATCGTAACGAAGTGTTTATGAATGTGTTTAAGTGCCCATAAATACAGTATTTTTGAAGTATTTAATAATTTTTTTGCATCAAATTCATGCGCATTAAAAATTAGTTAATTATGTTAAGAGGTTCACAATTAAATGCAGTCAAATATTGCTTATTACTTGCCATTGAAGCAGAATTAGCTAATGTATACAGGTTAGACCAGTTAACGGGGCAGAGGATGTTAGAACAACAACTACAATTAAAACACACACAATTACGTAACCGCTTAGTGATGGGCTCAATGCATACGGGCTTAGAAGAAGGCTGGCATAACCGAAAACGCTTACGTGCTTTTTATGAAGCACGTGCCAAGGGCGGTACCGCAATGTTAATTACGGGCGGGTACAGTCCTAATTTACGCGGTAAATTGACACCTATTTCTTCCTCATTTAATAGTTATTATGACGTATTTAAGCATCGCGCATACACAGATGCTGTGCATAAACATGGTGGGAAAATTTGCCTGCAACTATTACATGCTGGACGCTATGCATATCATCCATTCAATCAAGCGCCAAGTGCCATACAAGCACCTATTAATCCTTATAAACCTAAAGCTATGTCATTAGGGTCTATTAAAAAAACAATTAAAGACTTTGCGCACTCTGCCTATATGGCTGAAAAAGCAGGGTACGATGGCGTAGAAGTGATGGGTTCTGAGGGTTATTTAATTAATGAATTTATGGCGCCTCATACTAATAAACGCGAAGATGAGTTTGGTGGTAACCTAGAAAACAGAATGCGACTTGCGCTTGAAATAGTTAAAGCAGTGAGAGCAAAAGTATCTGAAAAGTTTTTAATCATTTTTAGATTATCAGTAATAGATTTAATCCCAAATGGCTCAACACCCGATGAAGTGACAATTCAAGCTATTGAACTTGAAAAAGCGGGCGTTGATATTTTTAATACAGGCATTGGCTGGCACGAAGCGCGTGTACCGACTATTGCGAGTATGGTGCCACCTGGTGCATTTAAAGAAGCTTCAAAACGCTTAAAAGATGTAGTTAGTGTCCCAGTAATTGCTGTTAACCGAATTAATACACCTGAAATTGCTAATGATATTTTAACTGCCGGGGAAGCAGACTTAATTTCAATGGCTCGTCCGTTATTGGCTGACCCTGAGTTTTTTAATAAGTATGTAAATAAGCAATCTAAGCAAATCAATATCTGTATTGGGTGTAATCAAGGTTGTTTAGATCACGTGTTTAAGAATAAACGTGCTACCTGTTTAGTTAATCCACAAGCTGCATTTGAGCTAGATTACCCATTAGAGCAAGCGACTAAAGCTAAAAATGTATTGGTAGTGGGGGCCGGTCCTGCTGGTTTATCGGCAAGTTGCTATTTAGCGCAAAAAGGCCATCACGTCACGTTAATTGATCAAAAAGAGCAGATGGGTGGCCAATTTAATTTAGCTATGCAAATACCCGGTAAAGAAGACTTTAACCACACTTTAAATTATTACACTAATGAGTTAGCACGTTTAAATGTGAGTGTTGAATTGGGTAAAGCTTACAATGACAGTATGCTTGAAAGCTATGATGATATTGTTTTTGCTACAGGTGTAAGACCACGTGAAGCAACGATTAAGTGTAATGATGGTAAACGTGTTTTTGCCTACGACGAAGTTATTCGTGGCGAAGTAGAACTGGGTAAATCAATTGCAATTTTAGGCGCAGGTGGTATAGGTTTTGATATGGTCGCATTTTTAAGTGAGCACAAATCACAAACTATTAGCGATTTTAAAACGCAATGGGGCATTGAATGTGAGCCACAACCACATAAAGATGAACGCCAATTATACATGTTAAAGCGAAGTGCAGGGCGCTTTGGTAGTGAGTTAGGCAAAACAACAGGCTGGATACATCGCCAAGTCGCAAAGCAACATGGTGTTAAGCAAATTGCTGATTGCCAATATAACAGTTTTGATAAAAATGGTTTATCCATAACTGTTGCAGGTGAGACACAAACCTTACCAGTTGATACTGTTATTGCCTGTATCGGGCAGGTATCAAATAATGAAGTGCTCAAAAATCAACTTGATAATGCTAAAGTACATGTCATAGGCGGTGCTAAACTCGCTTCAGCAATTGACGCTAAGCGCGCGATATTTGAAGCATTGCAAATTGCCCGCAGTATTTGACGAACATAACGCTATATTTGTGCAATGAAATACTTTTTGTTTTAGTGCGGTCTTGGTTGTTTATAGTCTATAACTAAATAAACAATGAACGAACAGGACACACATGAAAAATAAAATAATTGGTATTTACGATACAATTTTGGGTAAATTATCATTTTTAGATGGTTTACCCGCTTTACTATTTCGTTTGATTTTAGCGCCAGTAATGATTATTGCAGGTTACAATAAACTTGCGATAAGCGGTGAAACCGAAAGTTTTTTTGATAACTTTTTAGCCTCTCCCGACGTTGTTCAATGGTTTGGCAATAGTGAATGGGGATTAGGATTACCTTTTCCCGATTTACTTGTTTTTTTAGCGGGGTGGAGTGAGTTCTTAGGCGGCTGGTTTTTACTGCTTGGTTTGCTCACTCGCTTAGTTAGCATTCCGCTGATGTTCACGATGGTTGTAGCGGCAACATCAGTGCATTGGCATAATGGTTGGTTTGCAATAGCACCTACAAACCCTGATACCAGTGCAGCACAAGTACTTGATTGGCTATCTGTTCCAGGTGCCAAAGAAAGCCTCGAAAACTCTTTAGAAGTACAAAACCGAATCGGGATAATTCGTGGATTAGTCGAAGAACATGGTTCTTCCGATTACTTATACGAAAAAGGTAAACCATCGATTTTAAACAATGGCATTGAGTTTTCAGCAATCTACTTTGCTATGCTATTTAGCTTATTTTTTATGGGCGGCGGACGTTTTGTCAGTATTGATTATTGGCTAAAGCGAGTTGCTCTAAAAGAATAACGACTTAACATGTATTACTAACGGCTACTTAAATTATTATTTATGTAGCCGTTTTGCGTTTTAGACTTTCAATATTTATTTTTTCAGCATTAAAATGCTACCCTAACGTTTTTAATTTTAAGGAAATAGCTGTGAACGCAATCGAGCTTCTACTTACCCGTCAATCTGATCCAAAATTAACTGATCCCGCGCCAAATGAGGAGCAACTTGCAATTATTCAGCAAGCAGCATTACGTGTTCCTGATCATGGTTGTATAGCCCCTTGGCAGTTTATTATTGCCCAGGGTGATGCGCGCCATAAATTAGGCGAAATTTATCATCAAAGTGCAGTGACAGAGCTACAAGAAGAAAAAGTAATTAATCGTGCTAAAGAGCTTCCATTGCGTGCACCTATGATTATTATTGCGATTGCAAAATACCAAGAACACCCAAAAGTCCCTCGAATAGAGCAAATACAAAGTGCAGGATGCAGTGTATTGGCAATGCAACAAGCCGCATTTGCACAAGGTTTAGGTGGCGTTTGGCGTACGGGGTATTTTGCACAAAGTCAGGCTGTTAAAAAGGCACTTAATTTGCAAGAACACGATGAAATAGTGGGCTATTTATATATAGGTACGCCGACTGTAGATTGCAAAAAATCGGCTCGCCATAAACCTGAAAATTATTTTAGTTATTTGTAAAATAGTATGAACTTTTCCTAATTCTAATAGTCTTAAATCATTAATGTTGTATATTGCTTAGAGAAAAAATTAATGGTTCGGCTGTGAGAAGTGCTTGGAAGCATAAAGTATAATAATTCTTCTTCAGTTTGTTTTTTAATCGGTTGTTTTTTGATAATGTATGGAAAGTCTTAATAAAAATAACGATAAAGAAGACGAAAACGATGGGTAATTTATTTTTACGTGAAAAAGAAAACTGGTTAGCATGGTCAATCTGGGGTGTTTTGGGAGCTCTTGTCACACTCTATGTTGCTATGAGTACTAATATAGCGCATTTTGCGGCAGGTTCGGCTATTGGTGTATTAGTAATATTAACTTGGTGGATGCAACAATCTAAACGATTTGATTTTGGTCGGGCATTTAAAATATGTTGCTATGTATTAATGTTAAGTCTATTACCCACCCTTATCCTTGTTGTGATACCAAGTGGTGATTTAAATCAATTTGATATGATTTTTCAAAGCATAACGCTATTTGGACTGAGTTTGTTAGCATGTTTGATTTGTTCGTTTATTGCACGAAGACCAAAGCAGTATTACTAACAAGTAGATTATTAATAAATATATTTAATTTTTTACTCACTAGAGTGTATTAGTTCTTTACAAGCAATGCATTTCACTCTATTATCCGCGCCGTACGGAGAGATGGCAGAGTGGTCGAATGCACCGGTCTTGAAAACCGGCATGGGTTTATAGCCCATCTAGGGTTCAAATCCCTATCTCTCCACCATTATTTAAAAAACCGCCTTATTGGCGGTTTTTTGCTATGTGGAACTAAAAATGACAAAACAAATTCAATCAATCCCACAATTACTAATTAAACATATTTTACTATGGACGGTATTTGGTTACTGCTATCAAAGTGCTATTAGCTTATTAGTAAAAATGGCTATAGACGCTCAACCAGAATACCCATTAATTACCGCTTTAATTTATGGTGTTGGTTTTAATGTTTTAGCTGCCCATCTTATTACTAAATACGATAAGCATTGGCCAGTTATTGGCTCTGTTTTTATCGGTTGTATAGGGCTGCTTGTCGTGCCATTTTTACTGCTTGGCGAATCAGGATTACTAACAATGCCTCTACTTGTTGGAATTTTATTCAGTTTGCCGCTTTGCAGTTATATTGTTGGCCTTATTAAGCTAAAACTCAGCAAAAACTAGCCCCAAACGCGGTTTATTTTGTGATAGCATAGTCGCGTCTTTTAACTAACAAAACGTGAAAAACACATTATGTCAGATAATTTTACTACAGATGCTGAAAAAGCAAGTTACGGTATTGGCTTACAAATGGGTGAGCAACTTAAGTCTAATCCTTTTGAAGGCTTAAACCTAAATTCAGTATTTGAAGGCATGAAAGATGCGTATGCTGGTAGCGCATTTCAAGTTGAGATCCCTGAGATCCAAGCTGCATTTGAAAAAATCAACGAAGAGATTCAAGCTCGTCGTGAAGAAGAGTCTAAAGTACTTTCTGCAGAAGGTATTTCATTCTTAGAAGAAAACGCAAAACGTCCTGAAATCACAGTAACTGAGTCTGGTCTTCAATACGAAGTACTAGCAACTGGCGAAGGCGAAAAGCCAACAGCTGAGTCTACAGTACGTGTTGATTACCACGGTACACTTATTAACGGTACTGTGTTTGATAGCTCATACGAGCGCGGTGAACCAGCTGAATTTCCAGTTGGTGGCGTGATCAAAGGCTGGACTGAAGCATTACAAATGATGCCTGTAGGTACTAAATGGCGTATCTACGTTCCTCATGAGCTTGCTTATGGTGAACGTGGCGCAGGTGCTGCAATCGCACCTTTCTCAACGCTTGTATTTGACGTTGAACTACACGAAATCATTTCTTAATTTAAATAAATTTTAAAATTAAGAGTTTAAAAAGCCGTATTCGATCTGAATACGGCTTTTTTGTATCTGTAATCTAAGCGTTTTATACCAATTCGATTAATTAAGTGGTCTATTTTGCGCTAAGAAAATTGTGTCCATAACAAGGCAAAAATTTCTTTAATTAATTGTTATCACTAATTGCTCCTGCATTGCTCTACCTCCTACATCCATGCAGTCGTATATCAGAATTTTTTACACAGTTAGAGTAAGATTTAATCCCTTAAATTGATTAACTATTATTACGGATATATATTCTAACAATAAAAAAACCGCATTAATAAAATGCGGTTTATAAATATATAAGCTAAAACGATTTTTAATTATTAAAAATAACCACGAACACCAAAGCGAAAGTTTCTGCCTGGAAGTGGTGCGGTATCTTTAATAAAAGAGGTATGCACAAAGCCTAACTCGTCAGTAATATTATCTACATTTAGATAAAGTTGTGCATCTATTGCGCCTAATCCTAATTGGTAGTTAGCCTGTGCATCGAATAATGTATAACCATCTGTTTTAGTTTCAAAGGCCGTTATATCACTTTTATCAAAGTAATGCGTGCCAGTAAGTGTCAACTGTAAATCACCTAAAGTGTATTGCAGTTCAGAACCTAACTTATTAGCTGGAATACGCGGTAAATTACCTTCATCGTCTTTTAATTTAGCGCGAGTCGAGTCGCCAAATACTTTTACCATAGCGCTTGGTGTTATTTGGTAATGTGCATCAAACTCAATTCCATAAAGCTCAGCGTCTTTACTTGTGAACTGATAAACGGCAACGGCATCGTCATGGGCACCAATAGCTGATTCTAAACCATCCTCTTCGTCAAATACTAATCCTGTATTTTCTTGAAAGTAAAAGTTTTTAATATCGTTATAGAAAAAGTTAACGGTATAACCAAAATCGCCACTAAAACGTCTAAAACTTAAATCTAAGTTTGTTGAGGTTTCTTGTTTAATATTTTCTGGTTCGAAATGTGCTTCATTACCTTCAATGTTATACCCAAGACCTAGCTCATACGTACCAGTGGCAATGTGTAAGCCATTGGATAATAATTCAGCAGAGAGTGGTGCACGTTCTGAATGAGAAATACTCGTCGCAATACTATGGCCTGGTTTGTATTGCCAAATAGCGCCAGCAGATACACTTACATTAGTAAAACTTTTGCTGTAACCGATTGTTTCTTCATCGTCATGGTCATCTTCAACTTCGTCGTGATCATGGCCGTGTTCAACTTCTGAAATTTGGCTTTTTATTTTATAATCTTCAACACGTGCGCCCAGCTCTACTGTCACATCACCAAATTCACGTTCTTCTAATAAATACACAGCGTTAGTTGTTGTTACGCTCGCTGGTGTAAATGCTTCTTCACCAATAGCATCGTAATCAGAATCACTGTAATGATAACCAACCATACCGTGCCAATCAGCAAATTTATGCTCTACATTTAAACGTGCTTCTGTCGTTTTATTTGTAAAGGTTGTACCAATTGCACCGTCTTCAATTTCGCTATGCGAATAATCAGTGTAGCCAACACGTAATTTGATTGTTTCAATCCAGTTATTATGCAGTGCATAACTTACAAGTCCTTGCCAGCGGTCTTGCTCTAAATGAGCATAAACTGGGTCTTCAGCCGTTTCATCTTCATGCTCAGCATGCTCTTCTTCAGTTTCGTCTTCGTGATCATGTTCGTGATGATGTTCATGCCCCGGAATACCGTAATCAGTTTCTATATTGCCATATGAAAAACCAACCGTTAAGTGCTCCCCAACATAGCTAGTACCAAAGTTAACTGTTTCACTATCGATAAAGGTATTTTCTACTGAGTTTTCAATTTCTACATCGCCATCTTCATCTGAGATAGTAAAAGTAGGCGTTTGATAATCATCACCTGTACGTTTTGTACCATCAAAATGAAAATTAAAATTGTTATAACCGCTTTCTAATTTTGCAGCATATGTATTAGCGTTTGATACAGTGTCGTGACTGTATTCTGCCGCGCCCGTTAGTTCATCAATGTTACTAGTAGGAATGCGGTTATCTACTACATTTACTACACCACCAATCGCACCCGAGCCATAAAGTAGGGTACTTGGGCCGCGTAATACTTCTATCTGCTCTGCGGCTAAACTATCGCTTGATGTTGCGTGGTCTGGACCAATACGCGACGCATCACTGCTATCTAAACCATTTTGCATGATTTTAACGCGAGGGCCACCTAAGCCACGAATAATAGGGCTTGAAGAAACAGGGCCAAAGTAGCTGGCGTTAACACCTGGCAAACCCTTTAGCGTTTCACCAAGTGTAGGTTTAGATTTATTTCTAAGCTCATCACCAGATAAAACACTCACTGGAGAAATCATTTCTAGACTATTTTTATGAAGCGCTGAGGCATACACAACAACAGTTTCTACCGAGGTTGGTTTAAGAGAAACGGTTACATTGTTAGATAAACCTGTAACATCTATTCGAGAATCAATGTAATTATTTTTACTTATATGCAGTTGGCTTGCTGTATCAACTTCGATAGAGAATTCGCCAAGCTCATTACTTTTTACGCCTTGTGTCTTACCATGTATATGAATAGTCGCATTTTGAATTGGTTGATTTTTATTATCTGTTACTTTGCCATTAATTGTGGCAGCCAGTACTGAATGAGAACATAAAACAGAAAAAATAGCGGAGGAGATTAATGTTAGCTTTGTCATGGATATATTGGTTCGCGGTTATTATGTTGTGATATAATATAACACCCAGAAATAAACGAATCAACAATGTTATACCATAACCTTTACTTTTGCGCTAAATAGGCTAAAAACACCGATAAACAGTTTTATGAACAATCAAGTATCTATAAATGTAGTCAGTACATTTAATTAATTCGCCTAAAATTATTTATACTTAAATCATATAAACTAATTCATTTCAATAATAAAAAAATAAATAAGATATTGTTTATTAAGCATTTGCAAAGTGATTTTCGAACTTTTTATAATCAGAGTGTATCTTTAGATTTATCGTTATTGTTAACAGTTAATTGTTTTGTTTGCAGTGTTGTGTAATTATCCTGCCTAGTTTTAAATGCTTTTAGCTTTGCTACTTTAAAGCTCGCTATTAAACCAACACAATAATAGGCTCAACATGAATCACATACCTAAAGACGTAAGATTGACACTAATACTTTGCTGTTTAGTAGGACTTGCAGGGTGTAATAATGGAAAAATATCAGAAAAAAAACCGAACAATACAGTCGTTGATTTTAAGAAACAGCTTGTTATTTTTGATTTCGAAAAAAACAATTACAGCGATAATATAAATACCATTAATGCTTCTACTAAACTTGTTGAGCAAAGTGGCAATCATAAATTACAAGTAAATCTATACTCTAAATCACACACCGAAAGCGATTTTGAGTTCGTTAATCCACAAGGTTGGGATTGGCAAGCTATTGGTAACTTTGCCCTTGCGATTGATATTCAAAATCCTAATAGCGCATCCACCCATATTTATGTGAAAACTACCGATAAGTCAGGCAAGTCACAAACACGCAGTGTCGTTGTACCCGGGCACTCAGAAAACACTTATTACATCGAGCTTAAAGGCGCTAACCTTAATATAAACTCAGGCATTCGCTCAAATCCACCCAGTTGGCATAGCGGTTATACACCTATTATTTATAGGGGTGGGCAAAAAAATATAGATGTAAGCAGCATTGTAAAGGTGTCGCTTGGTGTAAAGGGCTTACTTGAAGATAAACGTTTTTTAATTGATAACTTACGCTTGATAAAACCAACTAATTTTGATGTAAATTACCTCAAAGGGTTGGTGGATGAATTTGGACAGAATGCAAAGTTAAACTTTATTAACAAGGTTACGTCAACTGAGCAGCTATTAGTTATCTCACAAAAGGAACAAGCTCAGCTGCAAGCACAGCCACTGCAAGGGCGCTCTAAGTTTAGCGGCTGGAAAAATGGCCCGCAATTAAAGGCTACAGGGTATTTTAGAACCGAAAAATACAAAGGTAAATGGAGCTTAGTCGACCCAGAAGGTTATCTGTATTTTTCGACCGGTATCGATAACGTCCGCATGGCAAACACCTCAACGATTACAGGCTACGATTTTGATCAAAGTTATATTAAACAACGCGAAGCTGGCGACTTAACACCCGAAGACTCTCTTGGATTAAACCCAGCGCCTGTAGCTGCTTGGCCAACACGTTATCAAAGCTCAAAGCTCAGAGCTGAGATGTTTAACTGGCTACCAAAACAGGACGATCCCCTTGCCGATAATTATGGCTACAGACGCGAAGTACACAGTGGAGCAGTTAAAAAAGGCGAAACGTTTAGCTTTTATCGCGCTAACTTAGAGCGAAAGTATCAGACACGTAACAACAATGAATTAATGAAACAATGGCAAAAAACAACCGTTAATCGTATGTTGTCGTGGGGTTTTACATCGTTTGGTAACTGGATAGAAGAGCAGTATTACCATACTAAAAAATTACCTTATTTTGCTAATGCATGGATCATTGGTAACTTTAAAACAGTAAGCAGCGGTAACGATTATTGGAGCCCACTACCAGATCCATTCGATCCTTTATTTGTTGAGCGCGCCGATGTAACACTTGCAAAAGTAGCTCAGCAAGTAAAAAACAGTCCATGGTGTGTTGGAGTGTTTATTGATAACGAAAAAAGCTGGGGCATGATGAATTCAGATACCACACGTTACGGCATTGCCATTAATACACTTAAAAATAATGCCAAAAATAGTCCAACTAAAGCTGAATTTGTACTTTTAATGAAAAATAAATACAGCAAAATAAGTAAATTAAATAAAGCATGGAATACAACACTCTCATCGTGGGATGAGTTTGCAGAGGGAGTGACTTTAACGCAGTTTAACGATCACGTTAATACCGATTTATCAGCGATGTTGTTCCATTATGCTAATCAGTATTTTGCAGTGGTGGATGAAGCAATTACCAAACACTTACCAAATCAGTTAAATATGGGAGCGCGTTTTGCCGATTGGGGAATGACTCCTGAAATTAGAGCCGCCAGTGCAGCTCACGTTGATGTAATGAGTTACAATTATTATCGAGAAGGCTTAAACCAAGAGTTTTGGGAGTTTTTGTCGGATATAGATATGCCAAGTATTATTGGCGAGTTTCATAATGGAGCTCTTGATTCGGGTCTGCTAAACCCTGGACTAATACATACTCAATCGCAGCAAGAGCGCGGAACAAAATACCAAAATTATATGAATAGCGTAATTGATAACCCTTATTTTGTCGGCGCACATTGGTTTCAATATATAGACTCACCTTTAACAGGGCGCGCATACGATGGCGAAAACTACAATGTGGGTTTCGTAAATGTGGCTGATATTCCTTACGAACCACTCGTTAATGCAGCTAAAAATGTGAATAAATCTTTATATGAGCGCAGGTACCGCAATGATAAAAATTAAACACATTATTAACGTTCTAACTGCTTTGTATTTAAGTGCTTTTGGTTTAACGGGGATAGCATTAGCCGAACCAACCGAAAAACTATTGTATGAGCAGGGGCCGTATCAAATATTTAATGAACAAGCGCTTGAGGTACTCAACTTAAAGGTGCCATTGCAAATACTTGCCTCTGGGTATGAATGGCTAGAGGGACCCGTGTGGGTAAATCAAGGGGGGTATTTGTTATATTCTGATATACCTAATCATCAAGTATATAAATACACGCCAGGTAAAGGTATTAGCCTATATCTAGCGCAAAGCGGCTACTCAAATGGCTTATTGGTTAATGCACAAAACGAGCTTGTTCTTTTGCAATCTCGCGCTCGTGTTGTATCTAAAATGAAAGCGCCTTTAAGCGCCCCAAAATCTGATTACTTACCTATAGTAAGTCACTTTAATGGTCAAAAGTTTAATAGTCCAAATGATGGTGCATTTAATAACAAAGGCACACTTTATTTTAGTGATCCACCTTATGGACTTCCTAAGCAGCTAAATGACGAAAATAAAGAGTTAAGTTTTCAAGGTGTGTGTTCGGTTAAAGATACAGGAGAAATAACGTTATTAGACGACGAATTAATTTATCCTAATGGTGTTGCGTTGTCGAATGATAACAAAATTTTGTATGTAGCTGCATCGAATGAAAATAAACCCGCTTGGTACCAGTATTATTTAAATAGCAATGGAGGTGTTATTAGCAAATCACTGTTTTATCAGCTGCCACCAATTGCAAAGCACGGCAAAGGATTACCTGATGGTTTAAAAGTACATAAAAGCGGGATTATCTTTGCTACAGGACCCAATGGTTTATGGCTATTTAATAAAAAGGCTGAACTATTAGCTAAAATTACCACGCCAAATATGAGTGCTAATTTGGCATTTAATACTCAACAGAACCGCGTTTATATAACCGCGCATACACAGTTATTAGCGCTTGATTTAAAGTGAAAATCAATTATAAGTTTTTGAATTACATTGTTAATTGTTAATATTTGTTGGGTTGTTTATATGGGGCAACAAGGTGATACTTTTATATCTGTTAAACAGATCCGGCTCAAGTAAATATACCTTCAGTAAACTGCAAATTTATTTTTGACATTTTGCAGTTTAAAACAATTACCTTTAAAAAGTCTCACAAGTTAATTTCATTTTATTAATGACATGACCTTTACAATAATTCAATCATGTTGTAAATTGTTAACAATGAACAGTGTTATGTGAACTAATTCGGTGGTTTAATGAAAGTATCATCACAAACAATAAAAAGTGTAAAAGTAGAGTATTACCAAATTCCGCTAGCTGAAGTATTAAGTGATGCTAAACATGGCGATCACACTCACTTTGAAATTATTGCATTACATATAATGACCCATGACGGCTTTGAAGGTATGGGTTACACCTATACTGGTGGAAAAGGTGGACGTGCAATTTATTCACTCCTTAATGACGAAATTAAACCGGGGTTAATTAACCAAGATTCAACGTCAATTATGGCAATCTGGGATAAGTTACAGTGGGATCTACATTATGTAGGCCGTGGTGGTTTACTTAGTTTTGCGATTTCAGCAGTTGATATAGCGCTGTGGGATATTAAATGTAAACGTTTAAATGCACCCTTATGGCAAGTTGCTGGGGGCAGTAGTGATAACACAAAATGTTATGCAGGTGGAATAGATTTAAACTTTAGTGAGCAAAAACTACTTGATAATATTGGTGATTATTTAAATCGTGGTTTTAACGCCGTAAAAATTAAAGTGGGTAAACCAGATTTTAAAGAAGACATAGAACGTGTAGCTGCAGTACGCAATTTAATTGGTAATGACAAAATCCTCATGGTCGATGCTAATTACTCGATGAGTGTGGAGCAAGCAATTCGCTTTGCAAAATCGATTGAAAAATATGATATTACATGGTTTGAAGAGCCCACCATACCAGATGACTACAAAGGTTTTGCTCGCATAGCACAAGCAACCTCAATACCGCTTGCCATGGGCGAAAATTTACACACACTGCATGAGTTTGGCTATGCAATTGACCAAGCTAAATTGGGGTTTTTACAACCAGATGCATCAAATATTGGTGGTATAACAGGGTGGTTACATGTAGCCAGTATGGCATATACCCATAACTTACCTATTTGTAGTCATGGTATGCATGAACTGCATGTATCATTACTGGCATCTCAGCCACATGCTGGTTTTTTAGAGGTTCATTCTTTTCCTATTGATGAATACACAACGCGTCCTTTAAAACTTGAAAACGGCAAAGCGTGCGCGCCAGATATAATAGGTACAGGTGTCGAGTTTGACCCACAACTCGTTAAACCACATTTAGTTAAGCACTCCTAGTAAAAAATAAACGAGTCGTTGTGCGGCCACAAGAGCAGTGAAGTGATTATTTAACAAGGAGTGATGAATAATCCATCATTAATTAAATCTTATGTGCATTGCCCTTGTGGGCGCCTTTATAAAAATAGTTACATTACTTACAGTGCAAGCTGTTGATATTAAATCCACTATAATAGGAGTATTTAACGTTAAAAAATTGTTTTCTAAAGAGGCAATATTTTATATTTAATTATTCAGAGATTTATCTGAATTGGCATTTACCACAACCCAAATTGCAAAGTAAGTGGTAAAGCGTTAGATTGCTATAAAGTAATGCACTCTTTGCTGAATAAGCAATACAAATTAAATTAGTTAGTAACTCTCACATCCCCACTAAAAGCCAACATAAACTGTTGGCTTTTTTATGCTTTTAAATTGCATTAAAAAGCATGAAACTACCATTTTTAAGCAAAATTCGTGTATTTCCATCATAAAGTTGCCCTTAATATGTTGTATCTAAATTCATTTATTACAGTGTTAGGTTTTATTATGACGTCAAAAATAATAGGTGTGAGCGATTTCCCTGATGCATTTTTAACAAAACGCACAGCAAGTGGCATGGGACAAATGGACGATCAAAACGATCCCGTCAATATGATATTAGGTCTAAAAAATGTACGTAAAGCGGCGCATAATTGTGCTGTTTTTCAATCAGGAGCTAAACCAGGACGTATTGTAATTCCATCAGAAGTCGCAATACGTGAAACACGTCAAATCCCATTTGAAGTAGACCCACCTGAGCACGGCGGTTTTCGTGAACTATTAAATCCATGGTTTAAGCGTCCATTAGATGAGGGTTACCAAGCGCGCTTACAAGCTATTATTGATGAAACAATAGACAATGCCTTCAAAGCCGAGTCGTTAGATGTGGTGTCACAATTTGCACTTCCGCTGCAATCTAAAGCGTTAACGCTGTTACTTAATACCTCAATGGATAAAGCACAAACATGGATAGATTGGGGTACGCACGTATTTAGAAGTGAAGATAGTGACCTTGATAGCGATAAAGCCAATATTCTATACGATTACATTGATGAGCAAATAGAAAACGCCATTGCAATCCCGGGTGATGATTTATATTCAGTGCTTTTAAATTCAGAGGCGAACGGTAAAAAGCTGAGTAAAGAAGAAGTAAAAGGTGTGATGATCCTCACCTTTGCAGGGGGGCGCGACACCGTTATAAACGCGATCACAAACTCTATTGCCTACTTTAGTGAAAACATCAGTGATTTAAAGCGTATTGATGATGAGCCTGAAATATTAAACAGGGCCGTAGAAGAACTCATTCGCTATTTTTCGCCGCTTACGCAAATGGGCCGCGTCGCTACGCAAGACACAAGCGTATGTGAGCACGCTATAAAAGCCGACACACGAGTTTCGTTATGTTGGGCGTCGGCTAATCGCGATGAAAAGGTATTCAAAGATCCCAACAATGTCGACTTCGACCGAAAAGTTAATCCGCATATTAGTTTTGGTTTTAGCCATCACAATTGTTTGGGCGCAACGCATGCTCGCCAAATTCTGCGTCAACTAGTGTTATCACTTGCTAATAAAGTTGCTCGAATAGAGACAATAAAAGCAGATGAAAATATTGAAAAACTAGGTGAGTTTTCAAGAAAGGTAGGCTTTAACAGTCTGCACGTTAGCTTTAAATCAAAATAAAAACACCGTACTAAATAGTTAAATAAATACAGTAACAAGTAAAAGTAGAGGATTAATACGATGGCGAAAGTAATATTTATAACCAAAACAAATAATGCAGTTGAAGTTGAGGGCGACAGTGGCTCGCTAATGGAACTAGCATCAGCAAATGGTGTTGCTGGTATTGATGGTGATTGTGGCGGTGTATGTTCGTGTGCAACGTGTCATATTTACTTAACACCGGATGACTTTAAAAAAGTAGGTACACCCGATGAGATAGAAAGCGACATGCTAGAGCTGGACGATAACGTAACGCAATACAGCCGTTTATGTTGCCAAATTGAGGTGTCTGACAATATTGATGGCATGACCTTCAGAGTAGCCAATTAAAAGCGGGTACAGCATTATGCAAAACACACATACAGAACCAAATCTACTTGAGCAAAGCGTGGTGGTTATTGGCGCAAGCCATGGCGGGGTTAACTTTGCTTTTACCCTTCGCCAGCAAGGTTGGCTGGGTAAAATTACGTTACTCGACAGCGATCCAGAGCTGCCATATCATCGGCCACCTTTGTCTAAAAAAACGTTGCAATCGGATGATGTAAAATCGACTCCATTAAAAGTAGAAAAAGCTTATACCGATAGCAATATAGATTTATGCTTGGGCCAGCGTGTTACTGCAATTAATAAACAAAGTAAAACAATTACGCTGAAATGTGGAAAGCAAATAGCCTTTCATAAATTAGTGATAGCGACGGGATGTTCGCCCTTTATTCCGCCTATTAAAGGGCTTATTGATACCGTTGACGATAAAGGGAATGCACAATATTTTGCGATGCGAACACACGCAGATGCAGTGGCAATAAAAACAGCACTCAATAAAAGTAATGATAAACAGGTAGTCATTATTGGTGGCGGCTACATTGGCCTTGAGTCGGCGTCATCGTTTATAGCATTAGGTGCAAAAGTAACGGTAATTGAAAAGCAACAAAGCATACTCTCGCGTGTTACATCAGCTGTTATGTCTGACTTTTTAACTCAATTGCACATAAGCAAAGGGGTAGATTTGCAAACAGCAAAAGATGTTGTACAAATAAAGCACACAGCTAATAAACATTATGTTGTATGCAGTGATGGCACTCAATATCCCGCCGATTTTATTTTAGTGGGCGTTGGGGTAAGGCTTAATACCGAGCTTGCAGTGACTGCAGAGTTAGCGCTCGAACAAGGTATCAAAGTAAATGATGTATGCCAAACTTCACACCCTGATATTTTTTCTATCGGCGACTGTACCTCACATTTTAATAAAATTTATCAGAGATGGATAAGACTTGAATCGGTTCAAAATGCAGTAGAACAAGCCAAAACAGCTGCACAGTTTTTAGCAAAAAATAGTGAACCGGTTCCTGCTTTACCTTGGTTTTGGTCAGATCAATACGAGTACAAACTACAGATAGTGGGTTTATCACAAGGGTATAACGAAATTGTCGTACGCGAAGAGTCACCGGAACAATTTTCGCTTTGGTATTTTAATAACGACACATTGTTGTGTGTAGAAGCGGTTAATCATGCTAAAGCCTACGTACTTGGTACACAGGCTATAAAGCAAAATATAAAGGTTAATAAGCGGATATTAAGTGATTTAGCAACACCGCTTGCAAAGCAACACCTACTTGAGACGTAGCTGCTGGCGATACTGGTGAGGGGTAACTTTAAAATGGTGCTTAAACTGCTTAATAAAATACGACGGGCTGGAGAAACTCAAGTCGTAAGAAATATCAGTTACCGAGGCATCACTTTGCCCAAGTAGTCGTGCGGCATTATATAGCTTGTGCTGAATAAGGTAGTCGGAGTACGGCACTCTAAAATGCTTTTTAAATACTCGTGAAAAATACGAAGGTGATAAATAACAAAGTGCTGCGGCTTGCTCTAGCGAAAGATTGAGGCCATTTTTTGTTTTTAGCTCATTAACAACGGGTGTTAACTTTTTAAAGCTAGCTGAACCACTCAACGGTTTTTGCTGGTTAGATAAACTACTTTTACCGTATTCGCACACCATGGTTATTAAACTATTAAACAGTTGTTTGCAGGTTTTACTTTTTGGGTTTTCGTTAAACTCGCTCAACATCCATGCGAGTAGTTTATGGATTCTTTTTTGTAGTTCAACGCTAAATGTTAGATGTAAACCGGTTTTCAATAGATCTAAAAACTCTTGTAGGGCTGGGTCGTTAAGGCGCTCAGGCATAAACTGCACAATATACCAAGATTTAGGACGTGGGTTTAAAGCAAAATCATGCGTTTCCATTGCAGGCGTAAAAACGGCCTCAAAATCAGACAGAGTTGATTCACCCTGATGGTAAAAATACGTGCCATCAATTTGTTCAAAAAATATAAATTCGTGCACCTGATGAAAGTGCATAAAACATGAATAGCTATCGTGCTGAAGATAACTTACATGATGAATTTCGAAATCGTAACCGTCTTTTATACAAAACGGTTCACAGTAAATTGTCGGTTGCTTCATAACATAATACTTATATTTAGAGACTTAGGAGTCTACATGTACAAGGCAAAAGCTGCAATTGCAGATGGAAAAGGCGGTTTTTTCTTCGATACCGTTAATGTCGGAAAACCAAGTACTGGCGAAGTAAAAATTAAAATAAAAGCCTCAGGTATTTGTCATACCGATTGGGATTCAATTAAAACGTGGAATAAAAAATTTATCATTGGTCATGAAGGCGCAGGAACCGTTGTTGAGTTGGGCGAAGGTGTAACGGAATTTACTATTGGCGATAAAGTAATACTAAATTGGGCAATTCCGTGTGGTGAGTGTTTCCAGTGCCAAGAGGGTAATTTACACATTTGTGAAGTAAATAGCCCCGTAACTGGCAATGGTTTATGCGGACACGCAGGTAAACAAGCGTGTGAGCATAATGGCAATAGCTTAGAGCGCTCATTTCATTTAGGTACGATGAGCGAATACACCGTCGTTAAAGCTGCTGCAGTTATAAAAATACACAGTGACATTCCTTTTCCAAGTGCAAGTATTGTTGGTTGCGGTGTAATGACCGGTTACGGATCAGTGGTTAATGCCGCTAAAGTAAAAGCAGGTTCGTCAGTGGCCGTATTAGGCTGTGGAGGCGTAGGACTAAATGCAATACAAGGGGCTGCAATTTCAGGCGCCGCTAAAATAATAGCAATTGATTTGTCACCAGAGCGATTAACACAAGCTAAAGCATTTGGTGCTACACATACTGTACTTGCTAAAAAGTATGACCCTGATTTAGTTCATATGATAAACGAAGTTAAAGCGCTAACAAATAGTCGCGGAGCCGATTATGCCTTTGAGTGTACAGCAGTGCCGGCACTTGGTTCAGCGCCATTAGCATTAATACGCAGCGCGGGCGTTGCGGTGCAAGTGAGTGGCATTGAGCAAAAAATAGATTTTGATTGCGAATTATTTGAGTGGGATAAAATTTATATAAATCCGCTCTACGGGCAATGTAATCCTAAGCGCGACTTTGCTCAAATACTAGACCTTTATGACGCAAAAAAGCTCAAGCTCGATGAGCTAGTCACAAAAACTTACTCGTTAGATGAGTTACAAACAGGCTTTGACGACATGCTAGCAGGGCGTATCGCTAAAGGTGTCGTCGTGTTTGATGATTAAAGGAGCATAAAATGGCAATTCATCGTTTAGAGGTATCAAATAACTGTTACACCGCTGATAACTTTGTAACGCTAACCGCGTATAGCAGTCACTTAAAAGGGCGAGGTGATATAAGCATTTACCAAGAAGCAACCAGTAATAAAAATGTACCTATAATTGTATTACTGCATGGTGTGTATGGTAGCCACTGGGTGTGGGGCCAGCTAGGGGGTGTACATAAAGTGTATCAGCAGCTTCGTAGCAGTGGCCTTAACGAGTTTGTATTAGTGATGCCATCAGATGGCGCGCACGCCGAGGGCAGCGGGTATTTGCCACTTAAAAATGCAGATTATGAAGCATGGATAGTTGATGATGTGATTAGCGCTGTTATTCAAACTCAACCAATGTGCTCGAGCTCATCAAATATTTATATTACGGGCCTTTCAATGGGAGGGTATGGAGCATTATGTTTAGGTGCAAAGCATCCAACTATTTTTAGCGGTATATCAGCGCATTCATCAATTACTAAGCTTGACGACTTTAATCACTTTGTTGATGAACATACTCTAAAGCCACTAAAAAAAACCACTGATAAGTACAAAGGCGACGTGTTTAAAACATTGATCGCGAATAAAAAGACATTACCGCCACTGCGATTTGATTGCGGAAAAGACGATGTACTTTTTAGTGCTAATACTGCGCTTGCAAAAAAGCTAGTTGATGAAAATGTTCCTCATACGTTCGATATTTTTGCAGGCACCCATTGCTGGGAGTATTGGCACGAACATGTAGCTAAAACTATGATCTTTTTTGCTCAATTAGAAAGCAAAACTCACACACAATTAAAATAAGGAGATAACACATGAAAGTCATTAGCTCACTTTTAATTGCATTTGCATGTACTGCATCATGCAATTTAGTCGCGCAGCCAGAAGTATCCGTAAATTTAAACGTAAAGCGAAGTATTGACGGCCTATCAACCTTTGATAGAAGCAAATATATTGTTATGCACTCGATGCTAACAACAACCGATTGGAAGGGGGAAGAAGATAAGCTCGACTACTTACTTAACGACCTTGATGTGTACTTTGGTCGTGATAACGGTTCTATGCCGTATTACGCGACTCAAGTTGAGCAGAACCCAAATAATCTAGGGTACGCAAGCCCTGATAGTATCGCTGCTTATGGCAAAACTGCTCGCGAAGATTATTATGGTAAAACGTTGTCGAAGCTTCATAAATACGATAATAGATCCCACGTAATGATAGGCGGGCAAATTAATCAGTTTTGGATTGGTAATCATAAAGGCAAAGGCGAATGGAGCTTTGCTAATACCGATGCTGTGGGTCAATATATGGGAAATTTTGTAAATGAATTTTATCGAAATGACAACCAAGGACAGAACAAAGGCCCAGCACGGCCACAATACCTTGAAATACTTAATGAGCCACTTTACGAACTTGTTGATGTACATCACGGTAAGCCTATCGATACATTTATTTTTCATAACGAAGTAGCTCAAGGCATACGAAAAGTTAATACAAGTATTAAGATTGGTGGGTACACCACTGCCTTTCCATGGTTTGACGATAACAACTTTAATCGTTGGGATGAGCGAATGAAGATATTTTTAGATACCAGCGGTGAATACATGGATTATTTTTCGATTCATCTTTACGACTTTGGCTATTTAAACCGCGATAAAGGCGTTGCTAACTTTAAAGGAGCCCGTATAGAAGCCACTATGGACATGATGGAGCAATACGAAAAGCTTAAGCTAGGTAAGGTAAAACCTTTCATGATTTCGGAATACGGCGGGCGTGACCATAAAACAGAAGCAACGCCATGGACTGCAATAAATGACTGGCAAACTATGAAATCGTTTAGCCCTATGATGATGCAATTTATGGCTAAACCTAATCTCATAATTAAAGCCATTCCATTTAGTTTAGCAAAAGCAGAGTGGAGTGGTAATGAGGGGCGTGATTATGCTTGGCGTTTGCTACGCCACAATGACGAAAAAACAGGTGAAACAGGCGATGAATATGTATTCACCGACATTATTAAATTTTATCAATTGTGGTCAGATGTAAATGGCACACGTGTTAATACTGACTCAAATGAAGCCGACTTATTAGTAGATAGTTACGTAAACAAGAACAAGGCATATGTAATTATCAGTAATTTAGAAACAAGTGCTAATAGCGCCTTGCTAAATTTAACAGAGCTACCAAGCAATCCGATTAGTAACATTAAAATTAAGCACTTGCACTTTGCTAATGGTGAGTCAACACTTACAACAACATCACAAAATATTGGTGTAAAAAATGAGTTACCAAAAAGCATTAACATAGGCGCAGAAGCCACAGTAATTATTGAATATACGTTCAGCAACAATATAAAAATTACTGCTGAGTCTGACGAGCATAAATACTATGCAACAACCTACAAACAGCCAATTAAAGCCAATACAGCGCTTAAATTTAACATTAACGATGTAAAAACAAGTGAATATGGTAAAGGTATATTGCGTTTAAGTTTTGGTAGAGAGCATGATTTAGCTCAACAACCTATCGTTAAAGTAAATGGCACTTTAGTTACTGTACCAACCGATTATGCCGGTGATGAGCAAGTATTTCGCCCACAAGTATTTAGCATGCTAGAAATCGAAGTTCCAAACGAGCTGTTAAAAACCAATAATACGATATTAGTTACATACCCAGATGATGGCGGATTTGTTAGTAGCGTGACGCTTCAAGCGTTTGAGTACAGTGATGATATTTAATTTAAAAAACTAACTATTTGTTATGTTATAAAAAGCAAGGTCACTAATTATTAGTGGCCTTAGTTGTCACAGAAGTCTTATTAAATTTTAAAAATAGATGGCATAATTTGTATGCATTAGTGATTGATCTTAATGTGTATTATATTTACTTGTGCTATTGGCCGAAAAGAAAACAGATGCATTAATGGTCGGCGGAAGCTTATGTTATGTCTATCCCGCACTACTTGTTTATGGGGTACCAATATCAATTTTATTAAAAAAATTTAATGTTTTTAATTTACCTATGGTTCTTTTAGCGAGTGCAAGCCCATTTATTGTAATTATTTCAATAGGTTTGATTGAGCCTATAGGACCCTTTTTTTTAATTTGCTTTGGCTCTATTGTTGTTGCTATAGGTTGTTGGTATACAGATTTACTCTTTTTTAAAAATAAAAACTAACCAATAACCTGTTGCAGTTTAAAAGAGAATTATCGACTATCAATCATGAGTATATCGAGTTTATGTTGAGCTCTGGTTTGATTCTTTATGTCGATAGGTTCAATCATCTCGCATTCGTCTCTGATCATTTCAGGAATGAGGCTAGGGTAGTGGCGACAGTCCTCTGGGCGGTCGAGATAAATACTGCAGGTGTACATGTTTTTAGCCAAGGGATCTTTTTTAGGCGCAATTTCTAAAAAAGGGCAAGCATCTAGTCTCAATCCTGTTTTTGGGTCAAACCAAATTTCGTCGTTTTTCACGTATTCATAGATTTCGGGGTTAAAAAGCTCCCATAAATCAATTTCTTCTTTTGATGCGCTTAAATCGCCACCACCGTATTTAATACAGCACTTACCGCATTGATTACATTGTTTCATAATTTGCTAATTGAATTGGTTGTCAACGAGTTTAAGTTAGCTCTGAGTGTAGCACTGAATTTATTATTCGCTGTTTGCTTAATTAAAAAACCATCCCTTTAATTTGTGTGTACACAGTAGTTACGGCATTAATCTAGATGAAAAATCCCTTGTTACATTTTATATAGTGCAGACATTATTAAATGGTTTACTCTAAAGGTAGTTAAAAATGTTATGAAATCAGTTTGAGTAACTTGTGGTTGTTACAATTACTGTACAAAAATATTTGATCAGGAATTATCATGAAAGAAGCTGTTTCAAAGTTAAAAACAGAATTTAATGCAAAGTTATTGTATTGGAACAATCTTAAAAGTAACAAAGCTAAAGCGCTAATTCTCTTATTGTTTATAGCTGTTATTGCGCTTAAGGTATTTACAACCATCTTTACCTTCGATTGGCTTGCGAGTTTATTTCGCATTTAAGGTTACAAGCAATAATTTCGGTAAAATTTTAATCACAAAGTGTTTAACGCCTACCCGATGTTTATTATTAATGTATTATTACGCTATAGACCAAATTAAATAAATCAGTTGTTAAAACATGTTTTGTAATGGCTGAATGCTATATTTTGGCTAAATTGAGTGAGTAATTGAGTTTAGCTGCATTAAAAGGTAATACGTAATGATGAACACAAAAGTATACAAAGCGGTACACGACTTAGCAGAAGAGCTAATGACGGCTGCTAATAAAAATGATCGTGAAAAGTTTGAGTCTTTATTTGCTCAATTAAAAGCTATTTGTATGGAAAACGAAAATACGTCTAAAGATCACCCAGTGCAATGGGAAACCCTAGCTGATTTTACCGAAGAGCTAGAAGAAGCGATCACCACTTATGAAAAAGCGTTAGAGAAGTCAATTGCAATTAATAACAAAGATCATATGTCATCGGTTGCTTTTTCAATGGCTACGTTACAGTTAGAAATAGGTCAAAAAGACGAAGCGATTAAAAACTTACAAAACGCTAAAGTCAGTGCTAATAAAATTGAAGATAAAGAGCTTAAAGCTGAAATACATGACTTACTAGAGTCACTTATTGAAGAGGAAGGTTAAGTATTTAAAAGTATAATTAGCCCCCATTAAATGTGATTTTTGTGGACTTAACTTGATATTAATAACGCGCTGGTGGTTTATACCCTCAGCGCTTTTTTATGTTTACTATAAATGACAAAAAGAAATGCTTTATTTTTGAGCCAGTTTACTCATAAAGTTTATATTTATTAATCAGCCTGTTACTTATTAAATTCTATTCAGCAAATTTATAGATTACTTTTTATGAGTGAGTCCCACTAAAATAAGTTAACCAATGTGGTCATGAGTCATCTTCCTTTTGAATGAATAACAACAAATTGTTAACACTGAAAAACGTCTGAAATAATTAGAATGTAATTAAAAGTCACACATAAAATATTTTTTATCAAATGCTTGGGTTCTGGTTTGGCTAAAAACCAAGCATGCTGCAGCAAATTCAATCTCAAAAAGTTAACACTCTCTAAATACCTAGTTGTAAATAGGGTGTTCAGCTTGTTCATTTACGGCGTTAACTTAGTCCCGTTAATTACCACTAAAGTGTGAAATTTGAACAAAACTTTAACTAATCGTTGCATTTTGTTAATTGTTAACATTATATTAATTGTGAGTTCCATGCCTTTACACAAAGGATTAATTTTTACACCAAGATAGGTAACAGTTATGAAAAAAAGATCATTGTATTGTGCGGTTTCGAGTGCGGTATTACTTTCAAGTACCTTTAATGTGCACGCTGTTAAAGTGCAGTTTAATATTGATACAAAACATGCTGTAGGACAGTTTGATAGCTTCGATCGTCGTAAATTTATTACGTTACATTCATCAAATACCGAAAGTGACTGGTTTGGAAATAACGCTCAAAGCTTAAATGCGCCTAATGCTGATCCTGATTTAATGACGCATTTTTTAGAAGATTACGATGTGTACTTTGGTCGTGATACAGGGGGCATGAAATATCAACTAACACAATTACCAGAAGATTCAGCAAAACCAGGTTATGCAAGCGCAGCAACCGCAACAACAAATGGCGGCGGAGTAAAATGGAATTACACCAATATTACAACAGCTCAAGCTAAAACAATGCGAAAGCATGAAGGGCGTAACAGCGATTTAATTGTCGCTGCACAGCAACATCCTTATTATCCTGATGGCACTAAAATTGGTAATCAAAATTGGTCTTTCTCGCAAAGAGATACTGCGGCTGAACCACTAGGTACAGCCATGGGCGACTACATGGCGCAGTTTTTACAAAAATACTTTAAAGCAAACCCATCAGATAGCCTTGGTCAAAAGCGCCCAACGTATGTTGAGGTAATGAACGAGCCACTGTTTGAACTGCACGACTTTCCGCATACCGGTTATGATAAAGAAAGCCTCTATGACATTTTTAGATTGCATAACTCAGTTGCTGATGTGATTAATGCTAACCCTGCACTGAATGATGTGAAAGTAGGGGGCTTTACGGTGGCGTTTCCTGATTATGAAAAAGGGTCACAATTTTTCGATAACTGGAAGCAACGCGACAAGGCATTTTTAGATATTGCAGGAAATAAAATGGACTTTATTTCGATGCACTTATATGACTTTCCAAATTTCCCAGGTGGCCCTGGTGGTCAGCATCAAATACAGTACCGAAAAGGCAGCAATATGGAAGCGACCCTTGATATGGTTGAGCAATATATGGCTTATAAATGGGGAAGTATTAAGCCGTTAGTTATTTCCGAATATGGCTCTCAATTACAAGGCTCATTTGGTACTAAATGGACACCGCAACGTGACTGGTTATGTCTAAAGGCAATGAGCTCAATGCTGATGAGCTTTATGGAAAGGCCAAACCGTATTGATAAAGCCATTCCGTTTATTCCATTAAAAGCAGAATGGGGCCGTATAAGCGACACTATTCCCTATTACTGGCGTTTACTGCGTCAAGCTAAAGAAGGTCAAGGTGAAACCGGCGAGCAATGGGTTTACACCGAAATGGTTAAGTTTTACCAGTTATGGTCTGATATAAAAGGGACGCGAATAGATAGCTGGGCAAGCGATATGGATATTCAAGCTGACGCGTATGTTGATGGCAAAGATGTTTATTTGGTATTAAACAGCCTTGAATTTTCACCGACCAATATTGATTTAAGTGTTTTAGGCAAGGGTTCTAACAACGTAACGGGTGTAAATATTAAGCATTTATATCCTAATGCCCAAGGCAAACCAGTATTGGATAACAGCAACAGAACAACACTCCCAAGCTCTGTTGTATTAGGCTCTGAGTCAACCATGATAATTAAAGTGAGTCACCAAAAAAATGTTGTTATTAACAATATTAATCAAGAGACTAAGCATTACGCAAGTGCAGTAGTTAAAAATATTGCAGCCAACGCGACCCAGTTCTTTACTATTAACAATGTAGATAAAGGGGCTAATGGCGAGGCTACATTGCGCTTAGGTGTTGGCCGCCCTCATGGTAAGTCGTTAACGCCAGTTGTAACTGTTAATGGGAATAGAGTCGCTATTCCTACTGATTTTAGAGGATATGATCAAAAAAATGGTGGCCTTGGACGTGAGCGTTTCTTTGGTGTTATTGAAATTCCAGTGCCATATAATAACATTAAAAAAACTAACAATATTGAAGTTACATTCCCTGACAGTGGTGGTGCAGTTAGTTCACTAACATTGCAAAGCTTTAAAATGAGTAAACGTATTACTCGCTAAAAACGTGTAATAAAGGTTTAGTAATAAACAAACTGCGGGTTTATCTATATGATAGCTTAGCAGTTTTTTTATTTGTATCGCTACTACTGCCTAACACAATACAAATAAACTAATACTAAATATGCTGGGAATGGCTTTAGGTGTATTTTTGCTGTTAAGCCTGTGAGTTTTATGCTTTACAATGAGTACAAGGTACTCATTATTAAAAATAAACACTATTCTCAGAGCGTTAAACTTAGCATGACTGTTTTATTAATTTAATTGGGTATGTTTTAGAGGAGTTCCACTGACCTACATATAAGTTGTCGTCTTGATCTACGCAAATACAATGCACGTGATTAAAAATGTCCCCGTTACTTTGCATCGGCTGTAGTTCTCCATTTATATACTGCGGTTGCGGTGCCCCTAAATTAGCTATTAGCGTGTTACTTTTATCAAATATACTAATAAAACCAGAATCGTCAGCATTTTTATTGTCAATATGCGACCAGCAAACTGGTGCATAAAATAGTTCACCTTTGAACACGGGACCGCCAATATATGCCCCATTAGCGCTAATTCTATCAAGGTACTTACCATCAAACGAAAATACTTTTAAACATTGCTCAAAACGAGAGCTTACTATTAATGTAGGATTTAAGGGATCTCGTAAGTCTACTTCAACCCCATGGGTGTTGTGTAAATTGTAATTTTTGTCTTCATTATGGTGACCGCCCCAATGGTTTATATAGCGACCTTGTTTATCATAATGCAGTAAAAAGTCGCTGCCATAACCATCGGTGACATATAAATCCCCATTGGGGGCAATGGCAATGTCAGTAGGGCGAAAAGGTTGCTCGGGTTTATAAGCACCGCACGTTTGTGGATGGCCGATACTGTATATTAGTTTGCCATCTAAGGTCATTTTGGCAATAAAGCCAGCCTGTGGAATGACATTGTTAGTAGGGCTATCCCATTGCTCTGTGCTGTGACCATCCCAGTGGCGATTAACAATCCAGCCACTATCTATAACGTATAGAAATTCTTGCTCGCCTTCTTTTACAATTTTTATAGCGTGTCCACCAGGAAAAGAGCTTCCAAAAGCGTCAAGTAATTCACCGTTTTGGCTATACACTAAAATATTATTAGTCGTGTTATCGGTGATCATAAATATTCTCCCTTGTGAGTCCATCACCATCGCATGACAATTTTCTATAGGGTATTTATTGGGGTTTAACTTTCCCCAGTGGGCGTCTATTTTGTATTTAAATTTACCTTGGCCAATTATTTTCCCGTGTGGGTCTTCGTCATTTTTAGGAGTAGCGTGAGGTATAAGGTGTTTTTGCTCTGAGGTTAACATACAGAATTTTCCATATAAAAAAAACCAGCTTATGCATTGGGCTATAATGCATAAGCTGGTTTAGGCTAGAAGGTTACTTTAAGTACGTTCTTTTACTTTAAAATTTAAAATAGCATCATCGTTAACGCGATTTAATGGATAATAAACAGCTTCATTTTCTTTAAATGGCTGGTTGCTAATCGCATTGTAAGCACTGATCATTGACCAACGAGGTTCGGCAGCGCGGTTTTGATTTGATTTATGCAGTAAATTACAGTGGAAAAACAGTACATCACCTGGTTCAAGTTCTACATTTATAAGTTCATGGTACTTCATTGCTTCTTCTACAAACTCTAAACAGGCGCCTTTTTGGTCACCGGTTTTACTGTGATCCAATCGTCCCAAATGATGTGAGCCTTTAAGTACTTGCAAGCAACCATTTTCTTGCGTCGCTTTATTAATGGCGACCATACAGCTAATTGATTTTGGATAAAGCATGTAATTATCACGATGCCAGTAGCCAAAATCTTGGTGCCATTCCCAGGCGCCACCTACAAATGGTTCTTTCATCATAATTTTAGTGCTGGTGTGGTACACCTCTTCGCCAATAAGTGTTTCGCATACTTCAATTAAGCGACGACCGCGAGAAAACATACTGTATAAATCGTCGCCTGTTTTTTGCCATAAACAGACTTTACTTACAGCGCCATCGGCGTCTTTTTTGTCCCATGCTCGTTCATAGAGTGTATCGTCATTAAAAGCAGTTTGTTGTAGTAGCTCAATTTCATCAGCGCTGTAGTAATTTTTGACAATAATATAACCATCACGGTGAAAATCAGCTATTTGTTGTGGTGTTAAATAAGTGTGTGACATAAATGTAGTTCCATTTTATATTTATTTGTTTATTGTTGACAATATTTGATCGGTTATGCATTTAGGTCAAGTTTAATTTATATAAAAATACTATATTTATATATAAATTGATTTTTATTCGCTATGTGCTTGATTGCAAATAAGTAAATTGTTTTTTGTAGTCAAAAAAATTTTTAAATTTATATATAAAGATACAAGTTATTTTAGGTTGAAATTCAAACAAAGGACATCTATGAACGATAAGTCAAAAGCAAAATATGCAGTGCCCGCTTTAGATAAAGGTTTGGATATATTAGAGTTTTTAGCTCTAAATAACGCACCTTGTACGCAAAGTGAAATAGCATCTGGTATTTCTAGAACACCTAATGAGGTATACAGAGTGCTCGTGGGCCTTGAAAAGCGTGGCTATTTAGTTCGCTCACTGGAGTCGGGCAGATATTGTCTGTCGTTAAAGCTTTATAATTTATCACGAAGTATCTCCCCTATGGATAATGTACTGCAATCGGCATTACCGCATATGGAAGATTTGGCTGTAAATAGTGGGCAGTCTTGCCATTTAAGTATGTTGTATCAAAGCCAAGCAATGGTTGTTGTGCAAGCGCGTAGCAAAAGTCCAATGCATTTAAGTATTGCAGAAGGGGCTTTATTTACGCTGAGTAGTTCTAGTGCAGGTAAAGTACTTTTATCAAACAGTAATGACGAAGTGCGCCAGATGCTTATTGAACACGATGAAACGTATAGTGCTTATGAAAATGAATGTCATCAGTTATTGAACGAGCTCGATTTAATTAAAGAGCAAGGATACCTTGTACAAAATAACCCACTGATCGCTGGTGTACACGACTTTAGCGTATTAATAGGTAAGCCTAATGCAAAATTAATAGCCGCACTTACCATTTCGTCTTTTGATTCAGCACTTAATACTTCTTTAAATAAGCAATGTGCTATTGATGAACTTAAAAGCACAGCGCAAAAAATTACATCATTATTGGCGCGCTAAACTTAGTTTTAGCGCTTAAGTATTAACTCGCGCCTAGGAGGAACCAAGGATAGCAGTTGTTTGGCATTTATGCTGCGTTGCGACACAACACAGGCTCTGCATTGCCTAAAAGTCAAACATACTGCTGCAAATTCAGCCTCGAAAGATAAATTTAAATATCCTTATGGCTCAATATATCGATAAACCTCTTAACCAGCGCCGCGAAAAATTAACTTTTATACCGCCTTTTTAGCTCACTAAATATTTATTCCCACTCATTCTTGAGCGAAAACTAAACGTTATTTGTAAAATAAATGGTCAATTTGTTTGACTTGGTTAGTTAAATTCCATTACTGTAAAGTTAATTGTTAACAATGTTATTTTAACAATGATAACGCCCATAGATAACCTGCTAATGGTTAAAAGTTATAAACACAATATTTAGGTGCAATAATGACTAACACACAATTCAAATTAAATGCGATTTGCGCGGCAATGCTGATAACTTCTCCAGTAAGTTACGCCGCACAGGAAAACGAGACAACTGTACAAAGTGATGTTGAAGTTATCCAAGTAACAGGTATCAGAAGCGCATTAAGTAAATCTGCGTCAATAAAGCAAGATTCATCAGGCGTCGTAGATGCTATATCAGCAGAAGACATTGGTAAGTTACCTGATACTAACTTAGCTGAATCGCTGCAACGTATTAGTGGTGTATCAATCGACCGTGCAAACAATGAGGGCAACCAAGTTAGTGTTCGGGGTTTTGGTCCTGGCTTTAATTTAGTAACCTTAAATGGTCGTCAAATGCCAAACTCTTCGGTTTTACAAGAAGCGGGAGTTTCTCGCAGCTTTAACTTTAGAGAAATTGCGGCTGAAAGTGTGTCGGGCGTATCAGTTTATAAAACGGGTAAAGCGAATGTAGCCTCAGGTGGTATTGGCGCAACCATTAATATAAATACAGCAAAACCATTTGATTTTGACGGTTTTAAAGCATTTGCAAATGCAAAGGCAATTAAAGACACCAGCTCAGAGAAATCAAACCTAACACCAGAAATTTCGGGAATGGTTAGCCAAACATTCGCTGATGATACGTTTGGTGTTTTACTTGCGCTGTCGCATTCAGAGCGAGAAAGTGGCCGAGAGCGCGTAGGCACATCGCAAGGTTGGGTACGTAACCGAGCAAATGCTGCCGGTGTTGATAGCAGTGCAATTGATACAACAGTTAATCCAACGGGTACTTATTGGGTACCTTGGACGCCAGAAATGGAGCGCTTTGAAACTAAGCGAGAACGCCAAAATGCGCAGTTGGTTTTACAGTATGCGCCTAATGATAATATTACAGCCACGCTTGATTACACGCTATCGCGCTTTGAAGAAACGAGTAATACCAATAAAATGGCGTTTTGGTTTGATAACCCAACAGGTACAACCGATGCCAACGGTACGTTAGTTGATATTAAAAATGCAAATGATGAGTTGAATTTTTGGGCGTGGGAGCTCTACGAAGAAAAAGAAAACGATTCATTAGGCTTAAATTTAGCGTGGCAAGCAAGCGATTCATTGAAACTTACGTTTGACGCTCATAACTCTACATCACACTCAAACCCAGATGGTGATACAGCTGAAACAATTGCAAATTTAAAGAATGTCCCAGGTTCGGTTAAATCCATCAGTGCTAACTTCTCTGGTGACATTCCGAGTATTGGGGTTGATGATTCAACATTGGCGGGTGGGGCTTACAACCCAGCTAATATTGTGTCAGATTTATATCAGCGCCGTGGTTATGAAATGAAAAATACCATTAAGCAGTATCATGCAAGTGGGCAATGGGAGAATTTGAAGAGTGGGGCACTCAGCGCTATAAATTTTGGTGTAATGTATACCGATTACCAAATCGATACTTATCTTTCTGAGCAGTTCTCATTTGTGGATATTCCTCTAGACAACCTAGGGCTAACCTTTGATGAACAAGGTGACTTTGCTGATGAGTTTTCAGGTTCGGATCAGCTATTTCCATTTATTCCACGTTACAGTGCCAACGATTTTGTAGATATTGTCAGAGATGAAGGATTATTTATTGAGCCAAATATTTCTACAAATGGGGTTGAGGAGCAAACGCTCGCGATATATGTATCATTTGATCTTAAAACCGAATTTAATGATATTCCAATTGATATGAATGTCGGTGTGCGCTACGAAGACACCGATGTAACAGGTTATTCAGTCAAGCCTGGGGTTGTTGCTTTTAACTATCGTCATGCTGAAGAGCTTCGCCCTGTATTTGCTGCAACAGCAACACCGCAGGAACTTGAAGGTGGTTATACACGTGTATTACCAAACTTTGATATAAGCGCCGACTTAGATGACGGCTTTAAAACTCGTTTTTCATATAGTCGTACATTAGCTCGTGCAGGTATTGGTGGTATGTTCCCATCAACTACCATTAACGCCCGTCCTGAAGGACCGTTTAATGCATCGCAAGGTAACCCTAACTTATTGCCAATTACGTCAGATAACTTTGATTTTTCAGTTGAGTGGTATGGAGACGACGGAAGCTATGCATCAGTTGGTTACTTTAAAAAGTTTGTTGAAAACTTCATTGGTGCAGGCGTAGTGCAAGGTACGCTAAATGATGTAAATGGCGAGCCGTTACGCGATCCAAGTGTTAACCCCCGCCCTGGTTGTCCTGATAGTTCAGATACACCTAACCCAGCATGTTTAAGCCAAGCGTCAGACCCGATTGTTACATTTGATATTGCAACGCCAGATAATCTTCAAAATCGTGAAGTAGATGGTTGGGAATTAAATGCGCAGTACATGGTGCCTGATACAGGCTTTGGCGTGGTTGCTAATTATACGATAGTGAATAGCGATGAATCGTTTAAACCGTATGATTTTGACCAAACAATTGCACTAGCAGGACTAAGCGATTCAGGTAATTTGGTCGGCTTTTACGAAAACGATGATTACCAAGTACGTTTAGCCTATAACTGGCGCGATGATTTCTTACTGTCTTTGGGAACTGAGCCTACATTTACAGAGGCGTATGGTCAGCTAGATTTTAGTTTTAATTACACCATTAACGACACCTTGGGTGTTAGCTTTGATGCACTTAATTTAACGAATGAAACAACACGCCGCCATGGTCGTTTTGCAGAGCAATTAGTATCTGCTGAGCAATATGGTCCGCGCTTTAGCATTGGCTTAAGTGCTAAATGGTAAGTTAGTTTATTGACAAATAATACAAAACGACAGCTCAGCGCTGTCGTTTTGCTTTTTAACTAACGAGGTTGCTATGAACGATGATATTAAATCAATAGTAATAGTTGGCGGTGGAACTGCAGGATGGCTAAGTGCAGGAATAATTGCGGCGTATTTGCAAAAACATCACAGCAAAAAAATAAATATAACGCTGTTAGAGTCCTCAGATATTCCTACAGTTGGCGTTGGCGAAGGAACGTGGCCTACAATGCGTAGAACCCTTAAAGACATGGGTATTCGTGAAACTGAATTTATTCAACAATGTAATGTGTCGTTTAAACAAGGCGCTAAGTTTACTAAATGGATTACAGGTGAAGAAGATGACTATTACTATCACCCGCTTGAACTACCAACAGGGATGTATGAACATAACTTAGCTACTAGTTGGCTAACTAAAAACGAGCCAAAACCTCCTTTTGCCCAGTATGTAAGTGCGCAGCAGTCAATATGCGAAAGTGGATTAGCTCCCAAACAAATCACCACACCCGAATTTAGTGCAATAGCAAATTATGCTTATCACTTGGATGCAGGCTTATTCGCTACATTTTTAAAAAACCACTGCATTGATAATCTTAATGTTAAACACATTGTAGGCACTGTCGTCGGTGTAAACAATTGCACAAATGGCGATATTAAAAGCGTTAGCCTTAATAATAAAATAGAGATAGCTGGGGATCTATTTATCGATTGCAGTGGCTTTAAATCGTTATTACTAGGTGAGAACTTAGGGGTGGGGTTTAAATCTTGTAAAGATGTATTATTTGCTGATAGTGCGCTTGCCATACACATGCCATACAAAGATGACGAACCAATATGCTCGCATACTTTATCTACAGCACAAACATCGGGCTGGATTTGGGATATAGGATTACAAACACGCCGTGGAATAGGGCATGTGTACTCTAGTAAACACATTAGTGATGAAGATGCTAAGCAGCAATTATTTGATTACTTAAATATTAATAAAGATCAGCAAAGCGAATACAAAGTTAAAAAGCTTAGTTTCGAACCAGGGCATCGTGAAAAATTTTGGCATAAAAACTGTGTCGCAGTAGGCCTCTCAGCTGGTTTTTTAGAGCCACTGGAAGCCTCCGCTTTATTACTGGTAGAAATATCAGCCAATTTTGTTGCGCAGCAATTTCCGGCCAATAGGCATGTAATGAATATAACCGCGCAGCGTTTTAACCGGACATTTAGCTACCGATGGGAGCGAATAATCGACTTTTTAAAGTTGCATTATATGTTGAGTAAACGAACCGACAGCCCATTTTGGCAAGCGCACTGTCATCAAAATACTATTCCACAAAGCTTAAAAGATAACTTATCACTTTGGGAATTTCATACACCAAGCGATAACCACTTTGATCATTCACAAGAAGTGTTTCCAGCAGCAAGCTATCAATATGTGATGTATGGCATGGGGTTTACAGGCTCAAGCGAACTGTATGGCAACTCAGAAAGTTATTTTAAAAAGGCCATTGCGCTTGTCAATAACAACCAGCAATACACCCAAAAATTACTTAATAAATTACCTACCAATAAAGCATTATTAGCGCAAATTAATCAATTTGGTATGCAGCAAATATAGTTAAAACATAAGAGCGACACACTATGACAAACTCAGTATTACTCGATAAAAATACACATAAGCACACTCGCATTAAAACTGAACGCGGTACACAATACGGCGAAGCAGTAAACTACATTCCGGTTGTTGCCGATGAGCTTGCTCAACTTGCATTAGACTACCCAGTCTATTTTATGAAGAACAATCAAACTGGCCAGTTTGAACTATATGCTTTAACTGGCTTTGATGAGGGGCAAAACTTATTTTTACAAAATGATATATGGCATGCCACATACGTACCTTTACACTTACAGCGACAACCATTTAAGTTAGGAATAGGAAATAAACTTACTAACAAGAGCGAGCAAACAGATCTCGCTGTTACAATTAACGAACAACACCCAAGAGTAAATAATAGTGAGGGAACACGGTTATTTAACGAAACAGGGGAGCCAACCACATATTTAAATAATGTGAGTGAGCAATTGATAAAGCTTATGCATGGCGGCGAACGTACAACCGCTTTTATCAATACCTTACTAAAACACGATTTAATTGAAGCAGTACAGCTAAACATCACTAAACCAAATGGCAAAACACAAGGCTACAATGGCTTGTATTCTATTGCCGCAGATACACTACAACAACTACCTGCTGAAGTACTAAACGGCCTGCACTCAATGGGTTACATACAAGCTTGTCATCTAATCTTATGTTCAAGCGGGCATGTTAAAAAATTAGTAAAATGGTTACATTGCAGTGATTGAACAGTAGTGTTGTTTATGTATTTCTATTAGCGTAATTTGATCATTAAACTATTTTTAAAAGGAATTTGTATGATTAAGCTAACTCTATTTTTAGCTACGACGTTAAATGTAAATACAGCCTCGTTTGAAGAAGATATGGTAACTGCATTACTTGAAAGAACAACACATAACGTTACCTACGATGGGTCTTATCGCTCAATAACTTACCCTGGTGGGGATGTACCAAAGAATACTGGTGTGTGCACAGATGTTATAATTAGATCATATCGTCAATTGGGTGTTGATTTGCAAAAGCGTGTTCATGAGGACATGGTAAAAAACTTTGAGCTATATCCCTCTAAGCGTATTTGGGGTTTAACCAAACCTGATAAAAATATAGATCACCGACGAGTCCCTAACCTGCAAGTATATTTTAAACGGCATGGACAAGAGCTTACTAAATCTAATAACGCGAGTGACTACAAGGCAGGCGATATCGTCACGTGGATGCTGCCAGGTAATTTGCCGCACATTGGTATGGTTATTAAAGAGCAAGATACACGTTCTGGTAGTCCGTTGATTGTACATAACATTGGGCGAGGGCCTGAAAAAAGCGATATCCTTTTTGCCTATAAAATTACAGGGCATTATAGATTTGTGCCTGAAAAGTACACAAATTCATTTAATTAAGTAATCTATTTTTAGGAACGAAAACGGCATTGTTGATAAGGTGTAAATTTTGTATCTTAGTTGTTAAGTGCTAAGTGTCAATTTTGCTTATGTAATTCTGTATTTGAGTAATAGATAATTACTATATTACATAAGTTTCTCTTTTACAGAGGTAAAACCTACTTTAACTGCTTAAAAAATTGATAACCTTCTGCATTTTTCAGCTTTTTAGTAAAGCTCATTCCTAAGCTTTTTAGCTTTACTGCATTATTATATGTGCTGATTTTGGATTTTAACTCACTCACGGCCTGCGCTGTTGCGCCAATGCTATCAAGTGCTAAAAAGTACAAGTAAGCGTATTGCACGTTGTTACTTTCAAGTGCCATTGCGTGTTTGAATGAGCCAACAGCAGCGGGTTTGTTACCGCTTCTAATAAGCGCCATACCATTTGCATAATGTAGCGGCGCAGAGCTAGGCACTGCTGTTAAACCATTATTAAGCACGCTTTGCATTTTTTCTGTTTGGCCAAGTCGGTAATAAATGTCGGCTAGATTCACATAACTTGCATCAAAGTAAGGATCAACGCTAATGCCTTTTTGTAACGACTTTATAGCGCCGTTTATGTCTT